>JAYWBA010000013.1:0-44258 GCA_043781915.1 Saprospiraceae bacterium | reverse complement strand
GATATTTTTTTCGTGAAGCATTTTTTTTAGTTGATAGTTGACAGTTGACAGTTGATAGTTTGTTTCTTAGAACTGTCAACTATCAACTGTCAACTGTCAACTAAATAAGGATTTTCAACGCTACAAACTGTCCTAACAAGCCGACGGCAAATCCTAAAAATATTTGAGTTGTAGAATGTACTTGCAAAATTAAGCGCGATGACATGACCAATGCCGCAATTAAAATACTCGTTATCAAAACAAAATTCATACTGATGATGCATCCTCCTAAAAAAGGTAGATCGACTTTAAAAATGCCGACGCTGTATAGGTGCATACATATTAAAACCATGCCTAAAAACCCCGCAATGGCTGCTGCGTGAATACTAACTTTGTAAAAAATATTGATTATAAAACACACAAACAAAACGATCGTTGCACCCAAAATACAAACTAAATAAGCACTGGGCACGCTGGTATCGGCAAGCAAACTCCTAAATGCCCATAAATAAAATATCCCTGTGGCTATAAATGGTCCGATGCGGTCTGTCCGTTGCTCCATTTCCAGACTCGAAATTAAACCGATGCCTTTCATGATGAGTACTGCGACACAAGGTATTAAAAAAGTAGTAAAAAAAATGCGCAGAATAATGAGAAATCCTTGATGCAAACTATTCACGCCAAATAAATACGGATTAATCAGCAGCAGCAATAATACCATGTAAGTTGGTATTATGAGTGGATGAAAAAGGTAGGATAGGATGCGTGCTAAAATTTTCAAAGCAGAAATTTTTGCAAAGATACTTATAGTTGATAGTTGTTAGTTGTTAGTTGTTAGTTTTTTTGTGGAAACTATCAACTAACAACTTCAACTATCAACTATTAATTAGGTATTTTACCCCGCATTTTTTTAGAAAACAAGTTGCTGCTTCCGTGTTTTTTTGTGCTCATCGAGTTAGTATAGCCTTTTTGAGCAGGACAACCTACGCCGCGATGGCAAGAAGTGGTAAAAATGCACAGTGCCAATAAAGACATTACTACTCCAGATTTATACTTTAAACAGAGCTTGAAAAGTTGATTCGAGAAAAACACACGCTGAGTCATATTCATTTCTTAAAGAAATTCCTGATTTTAAAAAGACAAACTTTACTTTAAACGCAAAAACAAAATTACGCGTACTTCTTAAAAAAAAATAACTATTTTGTAATTATTTAGTCACGTCAAATTTCCCGCAGAAATTCGCAGAAATACACGCAGAAACTCCTCTACATGAGTAGTAACAATTTAAATTAACCGAAACACACTTAAACATTTCGATTCTAACTTCGTTTTCAAAATTGGGGGTTTATCTTTGCACCTTAAATTTTAAAATCACACGACAAATTAGAACTAATGATAAAAATATTAGCGAACGACGGCATTGAAGCCGATGGTAAATTACTATTGGAAGATGCAGGCTTTCATGTTGAAACAGAACATGTTCCTCAAGCCGATTTGATGCGCCTTCTTCCCGAATACGATGCCATAACGGTTCGTTCGGCAACAAAAGTGCGCAAAGAACTCATCGATGCTTGCCCGAATTTGAAAGTTATTGCACGTGGCGGTGTGGGTGTTGATAATATTGACGTCGCGTATGCCAAAGAACGTGGTATCGAAGTTATTACAACGCCTGCGGCATCATCGTTGAGCGTTGCAGAATTAGCGATGGGTCATATTTTTAGCTTATCGCGTTTTTTGCACCGTTCCAATCGCGAAATGGCGACTGGCGATTTTAAAAAACTCAAAAACGTTTACAGCCAAGGCATAGAATTACGTGGAAAAACGATTGGGATTGTTGGTTTTGGCAGAATTGGTCAAGAAGTGGCGCGCATTGCACTCGCTTTAGGCATGGAAGTTATGGCTTCTGACCCAATGATTAACGTAACAGACCTGATGTTGAATTTATACAACACCAAAGATGTGCGTTTGAGCATTCGGTTAAATTCGTACCCGTTGGAAGATTTACTGAAAAAGTCTGATTTTTTAACTTTACACACACCTTCACTCAGTAAAGCACTCATTGGCACTGCTGAAATGGAGAAAATGAAAACAGGCGCAATTCTAATCAACTGCGCACGCGGCGGATTAATTGACGAAGCAGCTTTATTAGCGGCACTTGAGAGTGGCAAAATTGGCGGTGCAGGTTTAGATACTTTCGATAATGAACCGAATCCGAATCCAGCTTTACTCAATCACCCAAAAATTAGTGTTTCTCCACACATCGGCGCAGCCACTTTTGAAGCACAAAAAAATATTGGTTTAGAATTAGCCGATAAGATTATTGCGCATTTTGGAGCGTAGAAAATAGGTGTCAGATGTCAACGTGTCAACGTGTTTGGTGTTAATGTTCGTTGGGCAATCGCGTTGTAGAGACGCCATGTTGGCGTCTCCTATTATACAAAAAGAGACGCCAAAAAGACGTCTCTTGCTATACAGAAAGAGACGCCAACATGGCGTCTCTACATATTTTATTTCGGATTGATAGCCTTGAATTGCGCAGCTCTACCATCTCTAATAACGCCCTTCCAGTTCAAACCAAAACCAAAATCGTAGGTATTACCTTCCGAATCTTTGTAGCAATTCATATCGAATGGTACATCTTCGGCTTGTTTTTCTACCGTTGCCATATCAGCAGGCATTTGCATAGGCAATAAAGCAGATGGCTCTGATTTACCAGAAATAATGTCGAGTAATGCTTGATTCTGAACACCAAAATGAATCAAAATTGCCGATGCGTCTTTTTCAATTTCACTTAATACGATGGGATTCGTAGTGTTTATTAAAACTATCACAGGCTTCGATTTCATTTTAGCTTTCGTGTCAACCACCAATTGCGCGTCACTCGCATTTGCTGTTTTTGTCGATTTGTTTTTGTAACTTCTATCTGGATTTTTTTCCAATGGGTCGCCACCAGCTATACTTTTTTCACGTGCTTCTGTAGCCGTATAATCACCGTATTGCAAACTGATAGGAAAATAACCATTGCCACCTTTTGCTAAATCGTCTTTGTTATAACCAATAGTAGCAGCCGGATTTTGAATGAAAACCAAAGCAAAATCCGCTTCATCAGCATTGTCAGTGACGTTGTAATATTTTTTTACTAAATTAATACTGATAGGATAATCGGTTGAAGCAGGGGTTTCAACACCTAAAAAATTGCGAGCAGCGGGAATGAACCTTTTCGGCACGAAAACAGTTTTTTTAGAACCAATCGGCAAAGTTTTAGACGCACTCGGTGCGTCTCTACTATTTTTCAACATCACTACGGCTTTAAGTTGTGCTTCGTAACCCGCTTTCATAAATTCAGGTTTGCCCACTGTGGCTTTTGTTTCGGCAGGGTCTAAATAAGGATTTTCAAACACTCCAACGCGGAAAATATTGCGCAATAAACGCACGGCAGATTGTTCCATACGTGCGCGCATTTTGGTTTCGCCAAATTCCTTCACGCCTTTTTGGTATGCATCAAGCACAGGTTTAGCATCGTTGTTTCCACCAAACTGATCGCCACCCGCCATTAAAACTTTGTAATGTCTATCTACATCACTGAGTGTTTCAACTCCCCACGATTTACCATCCAAAAAGGAATCCATCACCTTATGCTCTTTGGTAACATTCCAATCAGTGCAAACCACACCATCGTATTTGTATTTAGTGCGCAATAAATCAGTGATGATGTATTTATTGTAGTTATTACCCACATTTTCGCCGTTTTTGGTATCTTGATTCCAAGAAATTGTATAGTAAGGCATAACAGCCGAAGCCATTGCCGTTTTGCCTTTCAATTTAAATGCACCTTCGGTAAAAGGAATAAAATGTGTTTTGAAATTATTACCAGGATAAACCGCATATTTACCCGAAGCATAATGCGCATCTCTTCCGCCTTCACCCGAACCGCCGCCAGGCCAATGTTTAACCATCGCATTTACACTGCCTGTACCCCAACCATTGGCAATTTCTTTACTACCTGTCGAAGTCTGAAATCCATCACAATAAGCCTCTGCCATCGCCGCCGAAAGCAAAGGTGCTTCACCAAAAGTACCATTGAAACGTCCCCAACGCGGTTCTGTAGCAATATCGACTTGAGGTGAGAGAGCAGTTGTAATACCTAAAGCGCGATATTCTGTTGCAGCAATTTGACCAAATTTTTGAACTAAACTTGGGTCGAAAGTAGCCGCCATGCCGAGTGAGCTTGGCCACATTGAAATGTCTCCGCCTGCTGCCGCATCGAATTCTGCTTTAGCAACTGTGGCATGACGTGGATCAGAACTATTATTGGCTGGAATGCCCAAACCAACACTTTCGCAAAATGCTTGCAATTTATTATTCCACTCTGCTGCAACTTGCGGCGATTGTACGGTTGTGATTAACACATGTCGCAAATTATCGTCTTTTAAAAATTTCTTTTGTTGATCTGTTAAATCAGTAGGGTCAACTTCACCCGCTTTGAAAGGTTTGCCGTTGTATGTTCCCCCAAACTGACCTGCCGCTCGTGCAGGAATGGCTTGGTGTGCAGAATAGAGCATCAAACCCGCAATTTGTTCTACACTGAGTTTAGAAGCTAAATCTTTAGCACGCACGTCAGTTGGCAATCGCCAATCTTCGTATTTATCAAGTTTGCCATTTTGATTTAAATCTTTGAAACTCAGACCGTCAACCGTCAAAATTTTAACACCTGAACTCGGTGAATAACCCAATGTTTGTCCGCCTTTGTTTTTAACTAAAACAAAAGGAAGATTTTGACTGGTGGCAAGAGTTGAAGAAATAAATAAAATGGTGATTAAATAGGAGTATTTGAAAAATCTCATGATATAGAAAAATTGATGTTTAATAAAATTCTTACAAAACTACATCTTTTAACTTTATTATAGAATTTAAACAGAAGAAAAAATTGATACCGAAACAACTAAAAAAGAAATTCCTCATGGACTTAGACGATCATTGAAAGACATGAAAGTGCTGGAACGTGGTAAAATAAAATCTGTGCTAAATTGAATTCCTATACTCGGTGGGTTTTAAACCAGTTTTCGACTTAAAAAACCTTGCAAAATCGCTGATTTCATTTCTGCCAATTTTAAATGCAATTTCAGAAACAGTCATATTGGTTTGTTTTAAAAGCACTTTAGCTTCAAGAATAAGCATATCGCTTAGAAGATCGTGTGCAGATTTTCCTGTACTGCTCTTTACACATTTATTAAGGTGATTTGGAGTTACTGATAATATTTCAGCATAATCTGAAATTTTTTGCTTTTGATGAATATACTTTGTCAAAGCGTTTTTAAAATGTTCTGTTACTATTAAAGCAGCATTTGTGGTGACATGCTGAGAAGGTATTACAAACTGATTAAGCTCTGTAAAGAGCGTTATTAAGTAAACTCTTAGAATTTCGTAGCGGCATTTCTCGCCTTTTTTATACTCTTTTTCAAGCCTTGTAAGCAAAGGCAAAATAACGCCTTTCGCCGTTTCATCAATGGTTACAAGGGGATAACAGTTGAAATTAAGAAAAGAAAAATCGCTCAATAAATCTTTTAGCCTATAATCGGTGGTTAATAAATCGAGGCTAAAATGGCAATAAAAACCTTTTACATCGGGGCTGATGTATTCATGTGTTGTGATCTCATAAGCAGGAATAAAGAAAAAAGTATTTTCGCCAAATTCATATTTGTTCAATCCTTTTCTGCGAATACTTTTACCATCTGTCATGAAAAAGAAGTTGAAAAGCGTAATTCGGCGCGGAATTAAGTCTGATTTCAGTGGAGATTTGACTAATCTGATATAATCTTCGATACGGTTAATGTGAAAGACATGATGCGCAGGGGTAATAAAAGAAGGCAAATGAACACCTCCATTAAACAAATCAGTTTCCAATTCATTCGGATTAAAGGTATGTATAAAATTCTCTTTTACCACTTATCTACTATTTAGACAACAAATCTACGATTTTTTCAGCAGATCGCACTGCTATTGCAACACTCGTTAAAGTTGGATTAGACGTTGTCGCCATAGGAATAACACCGTTCCCCCCAACAAATAAATTTTCAAATCCCCAAACTTGCGAATAGGTATCGCAAACACAAGTACCATCGTTTTTCTCTCCCATACGCGTTGTACCTTCGTAGTGCAACGAAGTCCCTGCTGGCATAACCGTCTGATCGCCATCTTTAATTATTTTGCCAAAGGCGTCAGCTGCTTGAAGTTGTATCGTTTTAGCTTGTTCTATGGCTTTTCTATCTTTCTTCGTATAACTGAATTTAAAATTCATTTTGGGCATACGCCAATAATCTTTTTCAGTTTTTGAAAAAACTATGCGGTCATTATATTTTACTTCTTTCAAACAACCCCAACCCAAACCTACAATATGTTTTGGATTATTATACGTTTCGGTTTTCATAGGCGATAAATCCATGTGCATAATTTGACCATGGAAGGGATGATGTGGTGCATCGAAAGGCACCCAAAAAACGCCAATAGTTGGTTCTTTTCGGAAGTTTGGATCGTAAGTATTTCCGATTGATTTATCAACCAAATCTTCTTTTAATTCAACAAATGTAAAAATAAACGGGTGTTCATTTAGATAATGCCCTAATGCTTTTGGGCGAATATTTGATGCCCATAATAATTGCGGCGTGCGAAATGCGTCAGCAGCCACAATAACAATTTTAGCTTCTATTTCTTCCTTCTTACCAGATGGTAAATGCTCAATCAATGCACCTTTTATTCGACTCCCATCGGTTAAAAGTTTTCTGCATAACGTTTCGGAGCGAATTTCAAAATTACCAATTTTCTGACCAGAATTTGCTAAATTGCCTAAAATAACATCCGGACCCGTCCAATAACGTTCTCCATTTTCGTTAACTTTGCAAGCCAAAGGCATATTCTGAACTTGTCTACCCGGTGAAAGTATTTTATTAAAAGCACCACTCAATGTTTTTTTTATAGCTAAACTTTCAGGTGATTCCGGGAAAGCTTTTTGTGTAACATTTAAGAGTTTTCTGGCTTTTGTAAGCGCTTTTTCGTACTCATGGTTTGGAATAAATGGAATCCGCTCCGTATTGCCAGGCGTTGGGCAGGCACAAGTCCAATGCACACCCATGCCACCTAAATTACTCGACATAGCAGCAGATGGCATTTGATTTTTTTCTAAATCTTCGGGTGTATCTGTTACTAAATGCGTTCCGGGACGTGCTAAAATATCGGCATTGAGTTCGCCTCTTTGCACGGCTTTGGCGCGCTCAGCAACAGAAACATTTGGATAAGGCGTTTGTTTCGCACCTTGCGATTTGATTTGTGCAGCCGCTTGTTCTGCCTCACCATCAATATTTTTGTAATGCTTGCCTGTTTTATCCGTTAAGCGCGGACCTAAATCAATCATTAAGATTTTTATTTCGGGTTTTGCATCAGAAATGAGGCGCGCAAATGTTGCACCAACTGGACCGCTACCAATTATTAAAACGTCAATCATAGAATTTCTTTTTACAAAAAATTAACCACTTACAAACATTGACTGTTGAAAGTTGACACGCGATAAACAACTATCAACTAAATTGTAATTATTTTTTCTGCGTTTCGAATTGCTGGAAAAGGCAAATATCCAATTCTAATATTTATTTTTAAGCCCAATTTATGTTCGCCTTTTGGCAAACCACCTTTTTTTTGAACAAAAAGTGTAGCCACTTCGCCCATTTCCCAACGGTCATCGGTTTCATTTTCTCTTTGTTGAAGCGTATAGCTATTGCCATGCACAGTAATATCTACTTTATCTTGTGGCACCGTTTTACCATCAAGCGACACTTCTATTTCTTGTACCATTGAAAGTGATACACCTCGATAATAAGGCAATCGTACACCAAATTCAAAGCCTTGTGCCTTCCCATTTTTGAATACATTTTTTAGATTGTCTTCAACAATCATATATTTTTCAAACATTTTACAATTTCGGATTTGTGATTTCGGATTTCGGAATGGCGAGATTCGGAATCGAGTTATTAAATTTCGGATTTATGATTTTAGTTTCGGAATTGTGATTTCGGATTTCGGAAATGTGGTTCCAAAATCCGAAATCACTATTCCGAAATCCAATTCATTTGTTTTTTTTCGTTGAAACGATTGAAGCAACAACAATTGATAAAAGTTCGTTTCCTTCTTTCCATAAAGGGCTTACTAAAAGTCGATATTCTTCTGAAAGCCCTACAGTAAACTCAAGCCAAAACATTGTTTCGTCTGTTTCTTCTTCTACAGTTCCCATTTTATGAATGAAATCCGCAGTTGATTTAGCTCGACATGCTGCCCTATAATTAGCAGCCGACGAAGGTCCAGACCTAACAATTTGGTTCTTCACTGTTCGAAATCCAGATTTATCAGGTAAATTTTCGGCAAACTTGACAATATCTATCGCCCATAGTTTTAACCTCTCTTGTAATTCTTTCTTTTCCATCTTTCAATTTCGGATTTCGGATTTGTGATTTCGAAATCAATCGCAATATTAAGCAAGAGTTCCGAAATCCGAAATCCCACATCCGAAATCATTTTATGCCATAATTGACCATCATTTGTTGATGTCTACGTACTTGCTCAACACTATCTACTTCGTAAATATCTTGTATATGTCGGTTTCCCTCATATTCACTGGAAATATAGCCGTCATAACCTCCTTTTTTCAAGACCTCTATGATTTCTTTGTAAGGAATACTAAACTCAGTATAGTCATCCAACATTTCGTAAAACTTGCCGTGAATGTGAACAATCCTATCCATGTGTTGTAATAAACTCATCGGGTTGACCATTGTATTATGTCTTGATAATTCAGCAACGGCAATATCAATGCGGCGATTGCTCATGCGAGATACCTCATAGATTGTATATTCAGCCATAACCCCTTTTTCGTGATTAGCGCAGACAAATTCGGCAATTTTCGGATCTGCCCCTTGGCGAATCATGCGATTAACTTGTACACGAGCCAATCTTTGCGTAAAGCCTCCCATATCAGGGATAAAACCAAAATGTTTAGTGCTCGTTTTTTCCATGACTTCCCAGTGTCGGTGCATCCAAGCTGAGTTAATGTGCCAAGGTGAGTGTACTTCTATGCCCAGTTTAATGTCGTGGTCTTCGGCGTACGGAATCACCTTTTCAATAATTTCAGGTGTCACATTGACAATGACGCGTATGATTTTAAAGCCTAATTTTTTAGCGAATCGAATATCTTGTTTGAAAGACTCAACCGCTTCATCATCCGTATAATAATGCTCCTTTCGTTTGTTGTAATCCAAAAACATATCGTGGCAAATGGGTGTAACTCCATACTTATCCATCCAACCAAACCATTGGTCAACAAAAGCATCACTTAGTTTTGGAAATCCCCGGATACTTTGTTCGCCTAAAATTTCTATACCTGTTGCCCCTGTTTTTGCTGCCGCAGCAATGCAATCTTCTAAGGACATTTTTTGAAGAAAAAATTCTTCTTGATAACTGTAAAGGCTTACGCCTCTTTTAATACCATTACTCATTTTTTTTTAATTTTACTGATCTAGTGTTATTTTTCAGAAATAACAATTTTTTAAAAAAAACTCAATTAACACTTTGGCGGATTAAGTAAACCTCATTGCTCAAAGCTTATAACTCAAAGTTTCTCTTTTATTTAAATACATATTAGTACCTGCTAAAACCAAGCATATAATACCAAAAACAATGAAAGCGGGTAATAAACCACCCGTCATCCTTCGCATAGCTGATACAAGCAGCGGTGAAATAAATTGACCTAAGAAAAATCCACTTGTCCAGAAACCCATGCCGCGCCCTCTGTATTCTGCAGGTACATTTTTTAAACCCCAAGCTATTAAAATCGGTATCGCCATGCCGCCACCTAATTGTTGAATCCAAGCGGAAGCTACTACCGTTTGAATATTGGCTGCAGAACCAATTCCTATAAGTCCTAAACCAATAAGGGAAAATAAAAAAGCAAATTGTACGCGACTGCTTTTATTAGAAATGAGCCTAAAAAGAAATCCGCCAACAGGTACTCCTATACTTGCAATGGCACTATAGTTACCTACTTGTTGTCTATCTTTAATTCCCATTGAATCGAGTGCTAAAGAAAAGTGGAGCGTATAAACAAAATATAAAGTTGATGCTAAGAGTGTTGTAAGCGCAATTTGCAACATGAGTTGATAGTTGATAATAACTGGTTTAGTTGAGAGTAGTTGATCGTTGACAGTTGACAGTTTGTTATTCGATATACGACTGTCAACCGACAACTGAAAACTGTCAATTGCTTTGGTTTCAAAAATAAAAAAATACACACCAGCTGTAATTAAAAACGATAAACTGTAAACCAAAAATGGATAATACCATCCCATTGAAGCTAAATAACCACTCAACGATAGCAAGGCCGTACCGCAAACGGAGCCTACTACGCTTTGCCACATGAGCCATTTCGCTCTATCCGACGCGCCAAAATAATCTCCCAGAAGTGTGTTGCCAATGGTTAATATAAAGGCTTCGCCAATACCCAAAATTAAACGACCACCCATTAAAGCAGGAAAACTTTGGAAAAATAAAGGTGAGATGCCACCAAAACCGTATAGAATAGTGAAAATTAAAAGCAATTTGCGTCTCCCCAATTTATCAGTCAAATAACCCGCATAAGGTGAAAACAACGCGACACACAAACCTGGCGCCGACACTACCATAGGTGCGATCGTAAGGATATTTGACATGCTTTTAAAATTATCAATAATGGCAGGAATTACGGGCATTAATGCCACAATAGCCATAATCGGTAATAAACTTATGGCGATAATGACGATCGCTTGTGGTGTTCCTGCTTTTTGATTTTCCATTATATAATATTTTTTGGAAAGAATATGAACTTGCTTTAACTTTTAAAATGATGACTTGCTTGAATTCCAATCTCGGGTACACACTTTGCCTTGAGCAAAAGCAAAAGTAGTAAATAGCATCGCTGATAACACAGTGAGGAATGTGGGTTTTATTTTCATAAAATTAAAAATTTACATTTCGAATAGTTAAATAAAGACAAACTTCCGACTAAAAATGAATTGATTATTTATCATAAAACTGCCAATAACTGTCAATTTCAATCATTGTTCTATATTTTAAATTAATTTACTAATATTATTCGGTGTTTAGTGTGTTTACACCAACTTAGTAGCATTTAAAATTCAAAGCACCATTATTGTAAATAAATAAAGCCAATACTTTTAGAATTAAAAGTACTGGCTTTATTATCGAAGCGTAAACGTATTAAATTTGAACCCCTGTTTTAGTGTTAACTGAACTATTATGCTTCATGTAGAGTTTTGGTAAAAAATAGGGAACATGCTTATTTTTTCGCGGTAGTGTTGGCATAAATCAAAACCAAAAGAATTTGGGAAAATTTCTTTACATAGTGAAGTGATACTAAACTTCGTTTTTATTAATGTGTGGGCGACACTTGAGTCGCCCACACACTTTTTCACTTTTCACTCTTAGAAGTTTAGCAACAACACATTTCGGGTACAGGGACTAATCGCGATGTTCGATAAATGCGCATTTTACCTAAATCTTGACCGACAGGTTCTGCAACAGGTTCGTGGTTTTTAAACAATTCTATGGCTAAAATACTGAGCGGTGATTCGGGTGGTAAGCCCATATTATCGAGTGCTTGCAGAATTTCAGTTTGCGACCAACCACAGCCACCGTACAAATCAAGTACTCGTTTATTCGCAAAAGCGGCTAAACCGAATTGATTCTCGCTCTGAAGTGGAATCATGCGCTTTTCGCCCAATAGAATATTCCGGAAAGCAGCGCCGTCAGCTTGCATGACTTGTACGTATATAACGCCCCAAATTTCCGTTTGTGGGGCGCCTAATAAAAGTGATTGACCGTTGTAAACGGGTGTGGCATAAGGTGCTGTCATAATAATGGCAGTGTCGGTTCTTTCAACGATAGTAGTTAAAGTCGGTGCCGCATGTTGAACGCCAGTTAAACGTATCGGTCGTCCGAAGCGCGCTTGTGCGGTTGACCAAGTACGGGCATGACCGACACAAAATTCATACACAAAAAAACCAAACAGTTCACTCGAATCGGCGTGCAAACCTGGTGGTAATGGCAGTATAAAATGGCGGGGTGATACTTCTTTGCACGGAATTAATTTTTGCCAAGCATTTAAACCGGCTTTATCATCCGATTGCCCGTCGGTTATTACGCGAATCAGTTCAGGGGGCAAAAAAGGTATATTCTCCTTCGGATCCGGTACAGGTATATAACCGGTGATTAAAATCGGATCGGGCGCGTAGGCTTTTACGAAAGCGAAATAATCATCGTCCGGATTTTGAAGCGGTTCTTCAAATTCTATCCAGAGCGATTTATTTCTGTTGCCTGTTTCGGAATACGTATCGGTGTGTTTGAACGGGCTGAGTGCCAAGCCGGCAGAAACCACCTTGGGCACTTGTGCGGGTGGAACAGCCACCGGTACAATCATTTTTAGGTTTTTAACGGCATCTTGTTGTGTCGGCGCGGTTTTAAAATTTGGTTCGATGGTGTATTTTAGTTGTTGCGGTTTAGGAAACGCCCCGCTAAAAACTTTCGGGTCAACGGCATCGAAAAATATAAGGCGCGTATGCGATCTGTCGGCATCTTTTACTGCTGTGATGCTGAGGGTGTTGGCTATATCAATTTCTCCGACCAGTACGCCGTCTCTTTTTACTGTAAAACTCTTGTAATCTAAAGCATCCCACGACCAATCTCTTTTTATTTCGAGTAGAATAGTCGGAATCCACAGATGGATTAAATCGGCTTTCGATGAAAAAGTAATACTCCCTTTTTCTGGCGAAAGGGTGTGCCGAATGCCTTTGGAGCAGCCGAACACGACGCGATGACCGGGTTTTCCGAACAGTGACATACCGGAAGTGTCTAATTCCAATTGATCTGCAAATCGCTGAAAAAGGTTGGCAGGCGTTTCAAACGATTGCCCGTTAAGCGCCATGAGCGAAATCAAATTCAGCGTGGGCAACGGGTCGGGTTGTAAAAATATAGATTGAAACTGCCGCGCCGCGCTTGTAGAAATAAATATATTGCGCTCATCTTTCGATTCTGCGCGCGTATAAAGCGTAACGCCTTGTCCGATACGCGCCTCTTGGTTGCCAAAATATAGCAAGGTTGCGTCTTCTTTACAAACGGCGGTGAGGCGAATTCTAATATCACGCGCAGTGGGTAATATCAAAGATGAAGTCAATGTTGTCAACGGCAAATCGCCCAAATCGGCATCATCTCCGAATTTTATAACAGCCGCATCTCTAAACTCGACTTGTAAATCGAAGGGTTGGGTTATATCGCTCGGAAAATTGCGCGTTGTTGTAAATAAATGGTAGTAAGCCTCTTTGCCATTTTTGGAGGCTAAATTGTCCATTTCGGGTGCTTTCACCTCAACATCTATTTGAATGGTAGTAACATCGGGATCGAAATAAAAGGCTTCTCTTTTTTCGGTGAGCGCCGTCGGCAAATCGGCTAAAAGCAAATTGTAAGCGTTCGGCAAATCGGTGTAAACCAAGGAGGGATAACCCAACCATGGGCGATAAATTTTGCACGACGTTTTAGTCTCTGTAATCGGCGGACCAGCTTTTAAATCGGGGATTTGCAATTTTTGCGGGGGCAAAAACCGTCTGAACCGACACGTTGATACTGGCGATTCGCCGCCATTGATAGGTACATCTTTTTCATTGGGTCCGCCGCCGGTTGTATCGGCAAATCTGACGCGAAAATCATACGTTTTGCTGTACCGCAGGGGTATTTTTTCGGCGTCAACGGGCTGCATCATTTTTTTGAGAAGCGCGTCCGTTCCGCCTAATTTAGCCGCTTTTTCATCTTTCAGAATTAAGGAAGTGCCCGTCCAAATGGTGTAGTACATGGGTAACCAAAATATACCGTCCTTCTGCCCATCCAATTGGGTTGGTCCAACCTCTATGCCTAATTCGTCGTTGAAATTACCGATTTCAATGCCATTCAAAACCAAATCACCTTGCGCTTTTGTGAGTGAATTCCATTTTGTATCGTCATCACCGTTTTTTCGAACGTCAACGCGGTAATTAAAAATACCCATTGGTGCGTCTAAACGGCTGCCCAAATCGGGGTCAATCGTCATTTGACGGTTTTGCCAAATCAAAAGTTGTTCATCATCCCACCCTAAACGAATACCGAAATCGTGCGTTGGTTGTAGTCCTTGGCTTTCTTGCCCCGTTTCGAGCAATAAATTAGCACTCACAGGTTGCATACAATGCACAATTTTTCCGAAACCGTCATCGTAATCTTCGGCTTCAATAAAAATGGGATCGTAGTTGCCAACACTTGGTGCACTCGATACTGGAAACTGTACAGCACCAAACAGGGGTCTTTGTGTTGATAAAGCGGGTATTCGGACGGCGTATTGTTTAATAATATCCGGTTGAGCCATCATTTGCGGAAAAAAATCGCTGGTGTTCGCCAAATCAATATACAACCAACCGCCATTTTTATATACACCGACGGGTATCGGTACGCTCACTTCATAAATAAATCCTAACTTTTTAGCGAGTTCAGGTTGCCTAAGAGACAAAGCAAATACTTTTCCCCAACTGACATCATTATGGGTGTAAATGGGTGGCGGAAGTCCAGATGTCTTATTTTTCATGGCACAATGATAACTATCATCTAATTTGGCGAATGGTGTGCGCGGTTGAGAAAAAGCAAAAGCATTCCGATAAGTGTGTGGCAAATATTTTTGAATATAGGTTGAACTTGTTGCAGGCTTAACTACATTCGATGCTTTTACAATATTGAACGATTTTGCCAACTCTTTAAACAATTTCAATGCATTAGCTGGTGGCGTTGTAGTTAATGCAATGGTATTGGTGACATCACCTGGAGCGGGCATTGCATCAAGGTTATCTATCACCATTGCATTGAACTTTAGTTTAGCCTCCGCAAAAGCCGGCGCATTAACACCTGGTGGCACGTTGACCGCGAGAGATGCCGTCGGATCTTCGTGCGGTAGCACAAGAATATTTAATTGTATAGAAGTACCATCCCAACGTTGTGGGAAGGTCATAATTGTGAGTTTATTTGGTGAAGTAGCCATGTTATTTAAGAATTAAATAATGAAAAATTAGATTAGTTGACGGTTGACAGTTGACAGTTTGCGAGCGATATACGCCTGTCAACTGTTAACGAACAACTAACAACTTTAAGTGAGTTCTTTTTTCTCTTGCCAAGTAACATCAAATTCAAAATGAATTACCCACGCTAAGGTTACTTCTGCTGCAAACTCAACTTCACAGACGGCTGAAGTTTTTCCGCCACTTGTTTCTTGTCCGCCTTTGGCTTCAATGGATATTCCGATAGCAATAAGCCCTTCCAACAATTCGGCTTCACCTTTGAACATCATCAGAACAAAATACGATGAGCCGGTATCTTTCCATTCCATTTCTAAACCTAAAGCCATCATGACAGAAATTTCGCCCACAACGGGCCAATTCGTTGCCAATTCTAATCCAACAGCGACTTTAAACCCGAAAGATTTACCCTCTTTTGAATCAATACCAAATTCAAATTCTATTATCCCTACAAAATAAATTCCTAAGGTAGGCGAAACGGCGAAACACAAAATGTGAATTTCGCCACCAAATTTCAATGCCGCTCCGATGGAGAGCATATCATTTTTTTCTTTACTAATATCCGTTTCCGAGCTATTAGAAGTAAAACTGAAGGGGCGCATATTATAGTAAGCCTCAATCTCAATTTCAAACCCTAATTTTATGGGTGGTAAAGCTATCGATGCCCCAGTTTCTGTTATTGTTTTACCAAAAACTTTTATTTCTAATTTAGTCGGCGCATCAAATTGGATAGAAAGCCCTTTTAAAGAGCCTCTAAATTTAGTTTGCCAACTATCGGTAGTGGCATTGCCCATATTCACCATAAAGGCTTGCGCCATATTAAAATCGCCCAGAAAACTTAAAAGATCAATGATGGGTTGCAAAACAGAACCGAATTTCACTTTGGGTAGCCCCATGGAGGGCAGTTTGCTCGCATCTGAATCAAAATTGGTGGTAACACTGATGAGGCTTTTAAATACCAACAGATCAACAACAATAGTTTGATTTTTAATATTCGCTTTCCACGCTATAGCGTCCGCCGAATCGAAAGAATAGGCAATATCAGTCGTATTACTGCCTCCCGAAACGTCGGAATAATCAATATAAATTCTCGATGTGCCGTTATTCAATAAATCTTTGGTATAACCTACGGGTAATTTTAAATTACCGCCCGACATTAATTTTAATTTACCCGCTCCGTTCACCTGTAAAACAGTACCGCTGCTACCCAATTGAAAAACAGGGTCTAAAGCAGGAAATATACCTTTCGATCCCATCAAGGCGTAACTATCTGCAAAATAGGGTTTGAGGGTGCTTCTAATATTTTTATCGTTGCGCTGAATGGTAGGGCGCAAAAACAAAACTTTTTGCGACCCCATCGAGTGCAGTATCGCATAATCCGATTTCGGGCTCGCAGCTGTCAGAATATCGATTGGATCGGCGAAACGGTAAGGTTGTATCGGCACACTGTTTAATTTACCTTCTCGAATGAGCGGTAGCGCGCCGTCTTCATTCAAAACTACAATATCTGCCGTACTTGCTTGTCGTTTTACTTGCGACCAAGACCCTTCACGCGGCAAAGCCAACGACCCGTGACCGGCTGTGACAAATAATTTAGAACCAAAATTTTCTGCATTGTTCACATCAATTTTGACGATTCGCATCGGTTGTCCAGAATTACCAACACTCACCACACAATCCATCGCTCCGCCCAAGGCACCTTCTTTAGTAATTAAATCGCTGAACTGTTGCGCTGTTAAGGGTTTCTGATACGGTGCTAATTGCACAAATCCGCGTTGTCTTTTACAAGGTACCATCCCATCGGGTGCACCGACTATCACATCCTCTATATCGGCATTGCCATTAAAAAAAACCTCCTGCATGATCACACTATCGAGCGGATTGGGTTCGGTGTGATTATAAATTCTGCCCGTATCTCTTATTTCGGTCACATTGTACATACCGTGAACAATGCCGGGGTGAAAATCAAATGGATTTGGATGTTTTATACTACTGCTATCCGTATATGAAAAATCATACACGCCCGCGCCTTGCGCTTTCCAACCCGAGTCATACCGCGTGACACCACCACCAGATGTACGTTGAATCGTAATGGTGCGCACCACCGCAATCCCCCACGGATACAAAATGCTTTTTACTTGAATCACTTCATGCGCTGTGCGACCGATTAAAACATCAAATCGCGCTTGGCTTGTAGCCGCTATTTTTGCATTCGGGTTTAACCAATTGCTAAAAATGGTAGCGCCATAACCCGAAATATCCATACGCTCCAAAGGCACTCTCGATTTCGCCCCACCTGGTTTAAATTCCCCATTGAAAATAGTATCTACAACGGGTCCTAATACGCTGAGTCCTAAGGGAATATTTCCGCCAAATAAATCAATCAAATTGCGTGTTTGTATGGTTGCGCCTTTAAACCCGGGCGATTCATCATTGGGTCCGCTGTTCGGGCTTGTTGCTAACACTGTAATTTGTAAGGCGCCTTGTAATTTTTGGTCATCGAAATGCGGGTTGTTGACCGACACTTCTGCTCCTTGTTTTGTCGGATCAGAAGCATTATCTAAAACAGCTGCTGCTTTCATTCCGAACGGCAAAGAAAATAAAGCCCCCATTTTCTGAGGCTTAACTTTATCGTTGTAAGTCGCTAAGAATTTTTCTATGACAGGTTTTGGAGCGATAGGAACTAATTCGTAGCTCGTTGTACCGATAATCGTCGGATCGCCGGTATCAGGTGAAGTTGCAGGAGAAGGAAATGGATAGGGTGTTACATCCGGATTTTGAATAGTCCAAATGGGTTCCCATTGAATTTGTGGTAATGTGTAAATTCTAGTATTAAAAGCATCAGTCACTAAATCTATTCCGATAACGGCAAGTGGGAAAGCGGGATTGAGATGTTCATTTTTTTGCCGACTAAATCCCAGTCCAACACCGAATAAATCGGCATTGGTCGATACATCTAATAAAAAAATTGACTCACTCGATAAGTTTAAATTTCTGTCGAAAACGGCTCTTAAACCTGCTGTATTAGTGGCATCTTCTAATTGTGTATCTTTTGTTGAGCTTTGAGCTGTGAGCAATGAGCTTTGAGCTGCTAATCGCGAATGGGGCTCATTGCTCACAGCTAAAAGCTCATTGCTCATAGCTATTTTATTCGCCGGATGATTATTTTCCAGAAAAATAAATATATTTGAGGCAGTATCGTCTGGAACAAACAAGAACGTTAATTGAGGTGCCGTCGGAACAGTCCATTGTACAACTGGTGCGAGACTAATATGGCTGCTGTTAGAACTTGATAATTGATCACGTCCTCTGTAATTAAACGGCTGATAATTGGTGACATAAGGATCGGGTAATGTAGGCAATAAAAAATACATCGGACAATTCATTGCCACTGTACCTTCATTGATATCATTTCTGGATAATAATTTCCCGACAAGATAGAAATCATCAACAGGCGTCGTTTTAATTAAAGCATTGCTTAAAGCAAATGAAATTGGATTTAATCCGAGTGTTTTTTTTGCAGCAATGAGCTGCTGCATCATATTTATAGCCTGTACATATACCCAAAATTGGTTTTTAATTTCAAAAAATACAGCGGTTGCTGAGAGTGCATTAATTTTCAAACGCAGCTTATCGGCACTCACGGGTCTGTCAATGCGTGCTTGCATGGCTGCATTTATTAGAATTATCGTTTCAGTACCGCTGCTTAAACTGTTGTAAAGAAGTATAAAATGTTTACCGTATTGTAAATCAACTACCGAGCGAATTTTTTGTAGAGACGTTGCATGCAACGTCTCTACTTCCCATAAATTCAATTTTTGATTGGCTTTACCTGAAGCAGCATCCATAGCAGTGATTGCTATTCTGCCCGGTTCACTCATGATATATGCATTGTTCAGTTGCACAGGTCCTTTTTCCACATTTTTCCAAACTGCTTTTAAACCTGGTTTTACTTTTATAGCAATGGCGCCAATACCTGCTGCTTCACCTAATTGTGTAATCGCGCTCACCGTTACTGCCAATGCCCAATAATTACCGGCAATAGCAGCAGTTTCACTTAATTGAAATAATGCTCCCCCCTCTTTCCCCCCAAAATGGGGGGACGAAAGGGGGGGTGCAGAAAAAGTAGGAACATTATTATTATATGCAACGAGTATTCGGTTTAAAATCGGGTCGAAACTTGGTGCAACCGCATTGTCTTTCACGAATTTGTAAGCCGTCCCGTAAGTTTCTAAAAACATATCGCCAGCTTCAAGAATTGTTGTCGTACCCGCACTGCAAATAATTCTTACTTTAGTGGGTAGTTGTATATTTTGATTTTTTGCATCATCCCCCGTACTCGTGCTGACATCAGCTACGGCGGTTCGTTGATCGAGATCGAGTAGCAATTCACATTCATCACCACCCACTATAATAATTGAATTATTAGAAATTGTTACCGCCTTTTTAAAATTAATAGCACCGCCTTTTATTTTTAATCCAGTATAGGCACCGACTGGCGCCGAAGCTGTAATTAATTGCGAACGTATCCACACACTACCAGCCGGCAAATTGTAATGCTGATGTGCCGATAAAAATCCACGAATGGGAATTTGTAAAAACACATCGCTGCCGCGTACAACTGACACATAGTGTATGAGTTTGTAAAAATCGAACCAAAATAATTTACCGAAGTTATCAGTGAAAGGACCTAAGGTGTAATCGACGGCTTGACCCGCCGCCCATTTCGGAACAGAAGCTTCATACTGACTTGTTTTTATAGGTACTTCACGTCGGAAAACGCGATACTCCGAATTGCTTGTAATAGGCTGTTCCGAAGTAGGGGCGTATTGCAATACGCCCTTACCTGTCGGCGGGTCAATTAATTTATGTACACCCGATTCTCGCGTTTGAACGGTTTTCGCTAGGGCATTAATTTTATCGAAATTACTGACACCATTTGGCAATATCTCGCTGATGATTTGATGTTGTAACACATCAGTTAATGCTGCATTTAAAGTTTCTAATTGCTTTTTTGGAACATTATTAGCTGGAGCAAGTCCGTAAGTAAGTGTTTTAAGGTAATCGGAAATATTTTTTTGTTTCATATTGATTGCGGTGTTTAATTTTAATTAAAAGGAGAATTTATAGCTTAAAAAAAGGAGAGAAAATACCTTTCGCTATTCATGGTGGCAATGCTATTATTGATAGCGGCATTGCCAATAATCAGGATAAATAAATTGGCAAGGCGGTATAAACGTAATTTCTGTTTTTTACAAACTTAGGAATGTGCGAGTGGGTCACATTTATGGCAGCAATTGAAGTTTTGAGTATTTGTAGCATCTTTATGGTTTTTGGAAAATATAATCCAAAGTTAATTGGTTTTATTTTAACAATCAAGTGGTTAGACCGTTTTAACAAATTTTTATACACTTTAAATTAAAATTTGTTTTGTTTTAATTTGTCGAAACTACTTTCGAAAATTAAAAATTAAAAATTAACCATGATACGAGCGTAATTCGTAGTTGAATAACTTTAGTTTACAACGTTTTATTCCTCTAAATATTTAAAATCCGATAACCCAACGATCAAGGTTCAGTAAAAGAATATTACAGCTAAAATGGAAAAGCCTTGTACTCGAAATTGTTGCTTTTCGTTATATCCATTGATAAACATTTTAAAGTTGATTATTTTTGGAGTAGAACGTTACTTTTCTCTGCTTTTAAAATCTCATTTTGAGCATCTTCAAGTAATAAAAAACCTTCTTTGATTAAATTATCTGCGGCTTTTTTAACTTCTGATATATAGCGTTCATGCGTGCCATAGCGTTCTTCGAGCGATAAGCGCGTATCATTTACTGCCATTCTTTCTGCTTTTGTTTTTTTGAAAGGGATAAACATCCCATCCAAACCGTTTAAATCACCTTCACCGAATTCTGATTTTCGCAAACTCCAACCCGTATAAGTTCCTAAAGGTACGCGTAGGGTCAGACTTCGAACGCCATCTATTTCATTGTCATCGGCATCTACTCTCGGAATTAAAAGTGTATAGTTTTGCTTAAAAGCAACCGTTGGCTCTTGAATAATCCCCGATTCATCTTTCTCGTTAAACGATTTGCCAAAATCTAAATCTGCGCCAGCATTTATTTTACCAGAATAAATAACATTCGGAATATCAGTCCATCCAATTGATTTTTTATCGGATGCAACTAAGGTTTTTTTCTTTAAAGTTGGGTAAACACTTGGGGGAGGCAAAGTATTATCCAACACCCAATGCTCTAAAGCAATTTGTAGTGCACGTAGGTTTTCTGTGTATGAATTTCCGTTGGTTGTAAAACCTGATACTGTACTTTCTCTAAAACCTGGACCATGTTGGGTGGATGAAAACAAATAAATACGCACATTTTTAGGGATTTCTATATCCTTTTTGCCCAAAGCATCAGTCGTTCGCAGCGACATTCTCGATTGCCAATACTCGGTTGAACTGAGTGTATGAATAATTTTTGGGCAAGTATTCGTTGCTATGCAACGCTCTAAAATGCCGCCTTTAATGCCTGAAATAGGATCGAATGAACGCCCCCAAGTGAATGGTGCTTCGTTTCCTGGAAATAAATGATCTTCGTGTTGCATTCCACCGCCGCCAGGTCGCCCAAACCGAACATTTAAAGATATGCGTCGCGGAGCAATATGACAATTAACACCTTCAAAAACAATTTTACCATTTTCATCTTGATTAAAACCCAATTGAAGAAAAGTGCGCGCAAATCCACCACATTGTGAAACGCCAAACAGAATAGCGGCTTTCAGCTTTGAGCTATCAGCCCCTTGTTGACTGACGGCTGATGGCTGACTGCTGACTGCTGTTAGCTTTTCATTTTTCAAATAAGAAGCCATATCGCGAATGGCAGCAAAACCCAAACCAAGCACCAAAGGATTCTTGGCGGTATAAATTAACTCGTAAATATATTTCGGCTCAAACCCATCTTTTAATGAAATCATTATACTACTTACCTCACCCGGAAAGGCTGATTTGTTGCAATCAGAAAATGCCCACTCTGAATTGGGAATAAGTATACGCGTATCTGTTTCATGGGCTCTTTTGGTTAAAACTAAGCCCGTATTATCCAAACTGACAGTTTCATAACTCTGATGTATATTGTTTGTCAAGGCACCACTGCTCAAAAAGAGTGTAGGAACTGTTGAAAGCGTTTGAAATTCAGAACGCAATTTACCCGTTATTTCAGCACCATTTTGCGTTGCGATAGGCACTTTCATCAACAATCTGTTATTTCCCGAAACCACATCACCTTGCCAAGCGCACCACAAATAAGTGTATCCACGGTTTAATATTGTGGTATCGGCTGGGAAGCAATTCCCACGATTCGGTAAATTTAGAAACAGCAAGCCATTAGACTTGCTCAGATCTTTCGGTCGCAACAAAATAAACTCAGAAACATACTCCACCATTCCGCGTTCATTTTTAGGCGCTAATTGAATATCCTGAATTATAGTATTTTTTGAATCGTTGGGATTGACTTCGCCAAAGGCGCGTCCTGTCAATTTTTCGTATAGCCCAATGGAGCCAAAAATTTTATTATTTTGGTAAATCTCGCTTTTATCAATGATTATCTTGACAATTTTAGCCTCAAGAGAGAAACTAAGAATGAGCGCTGCTTGAAGCGGTAAGATAAATTTTATCATGTAATTTGTATTTTTTGAAAAATTGGAAATAAAGTTAAACAAAAATGAAATCTATTTATTAAAATCCCTATTTTTGTAGCAATAAAACATATTTTTATGACAAAGAGTATTCAAATCACTTTTAATGAAACGGATGAGAGTCTTTTAATGGCTTTGTTTAAAAAATTAAAAGTCAAAACAAAAAAAATAGAGGTTCAAAAAGAGGAAGATGATGAACCGACTAAAGCAGAAATTCTTGAAGACCTTCGCCTTGCACTTGAGGAAGTAAAAGCTGCCGAGCGTGGTGAAATTCAACTCCTTTCATTTGAAGAAGTGATGGCAGAATTGAAAGCTGAAATTGCATTACATCATCCTAACTATAAGCCTAAGCCCCAAAGAGTAGCAGTAATTTAATTTTAATTGATTTGAGATAAGTATGCGACAAGAATTAATTAAAAGTATTTTTCACCACAAGGACATAAAGAATCAAAGATTTCACAAAGAATACTACAAGGTATTCTGGAAATTTCTTCATGGTTTTATTTTCAATTAATTCTTGTCTGATACTTAATAAATAAATACTATGAATTTAAAACCGACTACTCGTTTCTCAAAAATGATTAAACTGCTTGGTAGAAAATACCCTTCAATTGCTGAAGATTTTGAAGAATTAATTCCAGATTTATTAGAAAATCCATTTATAGGTGAATCGTTAGGTCGAAGTTGTTACAAAATAAGAATGGCAATTTCATCAAAAAATTCTGGCAAAAGCGGCGGTGCTCGAGTTATAACATTAGTAAAAATTGAAAATGAAGTCATTCATCTTCTTACAATTTATGATAAATCGGAAAAGGAAAATATCAGTGATAAAGAATTAACGGAACTTATAAATTTAACTGAAGAATAATAAGGAATCAGATATCAGGAGTGTAAAAAAAACTGATACCTGACACCTGACACCTGACCCCTACATTTCCACCCACTTCCCTTTTTTATTCGATTCAACGACTTTATAGACAAACTTCATACCTCTAAGACCGTCAGAGATGGTTGGATAATCAAACAATGGATCCTGCGGTTTTCCTTCCAAATGATTTTGAATGTGTTTGGCGAAATTGCGATACACATTGGCAAAGGCTTCTAAAAATCCTTCTGTGTGTCCGCCTGGAAGGCGGGTGTGCGCATTCGCTACTTCGGGTGGCGTCATAGCAGGATATAAAAAACTTTGACCTGTGCGCAAAATCTCTTTCGGTTTATCTAACCATTTTATAATGAGTGAATTCGGGTTTTCTTGATGCCATTCTAATCCACCTTTTTCACCCCAAATTCGAATATTCAAATCGTTTTCTTCTCCAGCCGCTATTTGAGAACAATGTAAAATACCCTTCGCGCCATTGTCAAACCGCAACAAAATATTGGCATCATCATCGAGTAAACGCCCTTCCACAAAAATGTTCGTATCAGCTAAAAGCTCTTTTATCTTCAAGCCCGTGATGTATTCTGCCAGATTTTCAGCATGTGTCCCAATGTCACCCAATGCACCCCCTATGCCCGATTTTTTGGGGTCGGTACGCCAAGAAGCTTGTTTAGATGCCGCTTCTTCGCGTTTTGTTGAAAGCCAACCTTGCGGATATTCAACCACAACTTTTCGAATTTTGCCGATGTCGCCATCTTTCACCATTTTCTTGGCTTGTTTCACCATGGGGTAACCCGTGTAATTGTGCGTTAAACAGAAAAGCATTCCTGTTTTTTCTACAATTTTTTCGAGTTTCAAGGCTTCATCGAGACTGAAACTCAGTGGTTTATCACAAATAACATGAAAACCATTCTCTAAAGCCATTTTAGATGGCGCAAAATGCACGTGATTCGGCGTTACTACGCTCACCATATCCATGCGTTTATCAGCAGGTAATTTTTTCTCCGATCTTATCATAGTTTCAAAATCAGGGTATATCCGACTCGGATCTAAATACAAAGCCTCACCCGAACGGCGTGAGCGTTCAGGGTCGCTTGCAAATGCACCACAAACGAGTTCAATTTGTCCATCTAAAGCAGCAGCTATCCGATGAACGCCGCCTATAAACGAGCCTTCACCGCCGCCAATCATACCCATTCTTATTTTTCGCATTGTAGAATTATTTGGAAGTAAAATTAATCAGGATTTCCAGAATTTTAAAGTTTTCAGAATCTCTGTTTAAGTAATTGTTTAATTCTTTGTGAATCTTTGATTCTTAGTGCTCTTTGTGCTGAAAATAAGCCACGAATTGCTTCAGCACAAAGAAACAAAGTTACAAAGCTTCACAAAGTCAGTCATTTAAAGCACTATCGTTTTATATAACATTTACACCCGAATTTTCATTTCAAGCAAAGCATAACTCAACGTTTTTCCGTGCGAATCTATGGCTAAAGAAGTTGTTACACCGCCCATCAGCGCTTTTTCACAAACAAATAAAAGCGAAGCAATATTAGGCAATTCGTAGCGCGTAATTTCACCTGAAACAATTTCAACTAAATGTTTTTTGACTTTTTCAACGGTTACTTTAGCACAGAGCATTTCAAAATCAGCTTCATTAAATGGAATGAGAGACAAAGTAAGCGTATTGCCCTTATCGCCTGCGCGGCTGTGCGCCAACTCATATAGTTTTATATTTTTCATGATTCGAAAATATGAATAGTAGATTGAATAAGTGTTCTATCAATTAATGTTGAAACAATGCCAACAACTTCGTTCACATATTTTCTGACACCACCACCACCTGCGGGTCCGTTGGTGTAAAGCGCTTCAATTTCTTCACCGACTAAAGCGGCTAATTCGGCAGTTTCAGCTTTAGCTGCTACACGCAACCGAATTTCGTAAGGTTCAACTTTTTTACCAAAATTAGTGCGATGAACAGAGGAATGCCCAATATAATCAATCCGAATATCAGTGAAGATATTTTTTAGTCGCACTTCAATTATCGAGCCTGCTAATTGCGCACGTTCCAAAGCATTATTTCCCGCATACGAAATTTCACCTTCACCCAAAAAAAATGCTTGATACCCTACACTCACTTTATAGGTTTGAGGTTTTGTTTTTCCTGAGCCACCTGAAACCTGCACACGATTTGCGCCCAGATCTTTTAAATGAACACTTGTAAAATCTGCTATAACATCGGGTGTAAAATATTCGTTCGGATTAATGACTTCATACAGCAGTTGTTCTTTAGTTGTTTGCAAATTTATTAATCCACCTATGCCTTCCACTTTTGAAATGATTGCCGAACCATCCGAATAAATTTCAGCGATGGGGTGACCTAAATTTGCTAAATCTGGAACAGATTTCTTATAGTTGTCTGCAAAATAACCGCCTGTAATTTGTCCAGCACATTCTAACAAATGCCCAATCACAGTTCCTTTACCGAGCATATCAAAATTATCAGCATCCCAGCCGAATTCATGCATCATGGGTGCAAGAAATAAAGATGGATCTGCTAATCTACCTGTTATTATAATATCCGCATCTGTTTTCAATGCTTCTAAAATACCTTCGATACCCAAATAAGCATTGGCAGAAATAAGTTTCCCAGATGCAGCCAGCGGTTTTTGAGTTTCAATGGCTGGCGCATTTTTATCAATCAGTTCAAAAACATCATCGCCTGTAACAGCAGCTACTTTGACTGAAAGCTGCTGCTTCTGTGCAATTTCGACAATTTTTTTCGCTGCTGCTACTGGATTAGCTGCACCCATATTGCTAATCAATCGGACTTTGTTCTTTAAAAGACTTGGCAAAATCATTTCTATGCGTCGCTCTAATAATGGGTCATAACCTTTTGTCGCGTCTTGCAGTTTTCTTTTTTGTGCTAAAGCAATAGTACGTTCAGCCAGACACTCTAAAACCAAATAGTCTATCTCACCGCGTTCAATCAGAATGAGAGAAGGCTCTAACCTATCACCCGAAAATCCTGCACCGCAACCTATTCTAATTCTTTGTTTCATTGAAAGATTTATATTGTAAGATGCCTTGTTGAACGATGTACTCAAAATTTATGGGAAAAGTTTTATTTTGAAAATTTATTTTTTCGTAAAAATCGTTAAAAAACCTGCTTTTTCGAACTTTTTATATTTTAATTCATATTTTTTAAAAGTATTTACTATAAAAGAAAACTAAAAAAAATATTTTTTTCTCACAAAATAAAAAGTTAAATCTTGCCTAAAAAATTGTAAACCAATATTTTATATAGAATTATTTGGAATAAAACAAAAATTTTAGTGTAACAAATGCTTTAATTTGTTTTTGGAGGGTTAATATTAATACCTCACCTTTGTATCATCAGAAAGGAATTAAAGAAAAACATAAAAATATTTCGTTAGCAAGTCGTGGTTTTAGTAACAAGGACAGTATAAAAAACAAACTAACAAATTAGAGAAGACAGATAACTAAAAAGAATAACGACACAAACACGGCAAGTCAATATAGAAGAAAATCATTTTCTGAGCGACTTGCTTAACGAAGTAAAAAGGTAAAGAAAGTAAAGAGAAATATGTTCATGGGATTATAAATTGTTTGGGTAGGTCTCGTACTAACGAGACCTATTTTTTTTGTGCCAACTTTTTTAGTTGATAGTTGTTAATTGATGATTAATTGACTTTTACTATCACCAATCAACCATCAACTAACAACTAAATTTATGAATGCTTTCCTCGTTACCATCGGAGATGAAATCCTTATCGGACAGATAGTTGATACCAATGCTGCTTGGATGGCACAACAACTCAATTTACAAGGCATCCGCATTGCTGGCAAAATGAGTGTAGCGGATACAAATTCTGGGATTATCGAAGGCATAAAATATGCACTCAATAAAGCAGATTTAGTTTTAGTGACGGGCGGTTTGGGTGCAACAAAAGATGACATCACTAAAAAAGCAATTGCTGAAATGCTGGGTGTGGGAATGGTTTTTAGTCAACATACCTATAACCGTTTGGAGTATTTTTTCCAAAAATTGAATCGCACGGTTTCAGAGATGAATAAGAATAGTTGCTACATGCCTAAAGGTGCTCAACTTTTAGATAATGAACGTGGTTTGGCACCTGCTATGTGGTTTGAGATTTTAGTTGATAGTTGTTCGTTGTTAGTTGATAGTTTAAAAGCACCGAACAACCTAACAACGAACAACGAACAACTATCAACCAAATATTTGGTTTCAATGCCTGGCGTCCCTTATGAGATGCAACATTTAATGACCGATAAAGTTCTGCCAAAACTTTTAAGCACAGGAAATTTTTCGCCTATTGTTCATCGAACCATTTTAACAGCCGGAGAAGGCGAAACAATGATCGCTGAAAAACTAACCGATTTTGAAGAGCGATTGCCCAAAAATATAAGTCTTGCTTATTTACCAGCGCTTGGGACGGTTCGATTACGATTAACAGGTCGGGGAGATAACGCAGAATTGATAGAACAGCATGTTGAAAAGCTCAAAACAGAATTGGTTTCCATTATTCCAAATATTGTCGCTGGTTTTGATACCGATACCATGCCCGATATTATTGGCAAACTGTTAAAAGAGCGAAACTTGACAGCAGCATGTGCCGAAAGTTGTACGGGTGGATTCCTTTCACATCTCATTACTGCCATTCCTGGCAGTAGCGCATATTTTACTGGAAGTGTTATTGCTTACGATAATTCTGTAAAAATAAAAACGCTGAAAGTAAAGAAATCGACGATTGAAAATCATGGTGCTGTGAGCGAAGAAACTGTCAAAGAAATGGTGGCTGGCGTTTTAAAAACAATGGGCGCAGATATTGGCGTCGCCGTTTCAGGTATTGCTGGTCCGAGTGGAGGCACAAAAGAAAAACCTGTGGGCACTATTTGGTTAGCGGTAGGTAATGCAGAAAAAACTATAACTGCAAAACTTGGGATTGATCGCGGCAGAGCAAAAAATATTGAATATGCAGCACATTCAGCCTTGAATTTGTTGCGAAAGTTTCTATTAGCTTTGAGCAATGAGCTTTGATCTATTCTCGTTATTCTAAACGAAGGCTCAAAGCTCATTGCTAATTCATTGCTACTATTAAAAACACCACACTCAAATATACCCAAAGAATTGAAATAACAACGTGAACCGTTGTCTCATACCTTTTGTCTTTCCATAGTTGAGCCGAATAACCGAAAAATTGAGTTAAAAGCCTGGCAAACCAGAAAATGAAAATTCCGAAACAAATTCTTTTGCCCAAGTCGGTTTGAACGAGTTCTTTTGAAGAGGTAAGACACAATACGCCAATTAAAAAAACCACTAGCGCAATGAAAAAGGTATGCACGTACATCATTTGCCGATTTAATAAACTCACGCGAGAAAACTCCTCTGTCCAACTAAATTTTTTTGGAAAATTAATGTGCATCATTGATAGTGCTATCAAAATACAACCAATGAGTTTAAGATGCAGTTCCATGCTTTTCAAGTTTAAATATGTTTACAAACAGTGTCACCTTTATTTTTTTTGAAACTTTAAAATGCGCCGATTGAAAAGTATTATCCCAAGTTTTAACGGAGTGAAAATGAAAAAAGCCGATATTAAAAGCTAAAAAATTTGGTAAATCTCTTAAATGTTCAGTAACAATAACACAACCTTCGTCTCTTAAAATGCGATGAACTTCATTGAAAAATACGATTCTCTCGTTTGTTTCTCTAATTTCGTGCGCAGCTAATGTCAAAAAAACAATATCTACTGAGGAGTTTGGCAGAGGAATTTTATTTGTTGTTATTTTTTCTGTGTTCGGATACGGTGGATACGCTTTTCGTGCGCGTTGAATTGAAATTTCTGTATGACGTATAGGGTCGTAAAAATCGAAAACCAATAATTCAGAATTAGGATATTTATTTTCGAGCAAAACACTTGTTTCATCGAATCCCGCATTAATATTTACGATGGTGGTAGGGGCATATTGCAATACGCCCTTACTTTGGATTTTAAGTTGTTCTAACCAAGTGAGTTTATATAAATCTGAAACATCGTAAATATAACAGGAAACATACAATGAAACGAACGTAGTGAGAACTATGCCCAAGCACAAAACATCAGCTAAACACTTAATTGGATTGGAAAGAAAATTCTTCAGAAAAAAAATCATGAAAACTGCAACAGTTGCCAGCACATAGAAGTGCCAATTGAACCGTATAATATTTAACACGCCTTGATAAGGTTTTCTCATTTGTTCCATTTTTCGATTTTCCCTTTGCGCCAAGTGTACGGAATATCCCGAATTTCGAAAGCATTCGCGAGGTGTATGTTCGGTAAATTGAGCGACTTCAAAAATGCAATATCATAATTAACGACATTAATTGGCGCGGGTTGCCAGTGTTCACGAACGCCTTCAATAATTAAAACGTTGTTCTTTTTTTCATCGAAAGTGAAAGTAAATGGTAAAGGGCCTGCAAATCGGCGCGCTTCTTTCCAGTCTTTAAATGGTGAATTTTCAGGAAGTGAAACGTTTTCAGTACTCGTATCTATTTCAATTTTAAAACCAGATTTCTTCGATTCTATTGAAGTAATCGTCTCATTTTGGGTAAAAGCAATATCGGTTGTGGTATAGTTATAGTGTGTGAAAATGTTTCCGAAGAATTCCATTTTCTTTTTGTCTGTCTCCGATTTTAGAATGTATAATCCACGCAATCTTCTGCCATCGTTGGCTTTATAGCGCACAAAAACTCTATAACCCACCAGAAAAAAATCATTCCCTAAGAATGTCGGAAAATCTTTTGGACGCAATGATTTAGTTTTTACGATTGCGACAGCTATAAACGCAAACTCATCGTTATGAGTGTCTAAAGTTAAACATTCAGGAATCAGTTTTTCGAGCGCTTGTTTGGGCACTGCGAAAGTCAGAACAACAGAGCTTTCAAAAAAAGCCTCAACTGCAAATGGATGATTTTTTAAAAAGGATAGCATTGGTCTGTTATGAGGGACGATTTAATTTTCTCAACAAAGTTAATTCATAAAAAAGGATACTAACAAATAACAGAGCTATAAATGCATTTGTTTTACCAAACAGTAGTAAATCGTTAGCATAAAAAAATTCGATGGTATTCATTATTGCCACCAAAGCAATTTGAGTTATAATGCAAACGCGCAAACGGATACCACTTAAAACCCAAATAGCCATTAGAATTTCAGATACTCCGATGGCTTTGGTAAAAATATGCGCATACTCGCCGCCTAAAATTCTGGCGACAATTTGTTCATGTCGAGGTTGAAAGTTTAGAACTTTGCAGAATAAACCGAAATATAACCAAACCGCAGTAACGAAATACGTGAGTGATTTACGAATTAATGTGTTTGACATAGTATTTATAGCTTTCGAGAAATTTTGTTTATTCGATTTGCAAGATTGGTGCTTACTTTGTCTTTTGAAGATTTATGTGGTGCAATTAAAATTAAATTATGGATAAACCATCCCGCTCTGGCTTTAAAACTCAAAACAATAACCTCGCAGAACCAAAAACAAAAGGTTGGTCAGCTTATTTAATGGAATCGCTTCTTATCATATTCAGTGTGGTATTAGGTCTATTGCTAACTGAATACGTCAATTCGCTTCACGAAGATAGTAAAACGAGAGGGACTTTGAGAAATATTGTTGCCGAATTAAAACAAAACAAGAAAGCAATAGAAGAAATGAAAGTATATAACTTAGAGGTTTTAAGAAAAATAGACTCGGTTTTAGCTGATAAAAAATTGCAAAATAAATTGGTTTCTAACAGCGAATTTAATTTAAATTTGATTGCACCGCAAGGAGTGTTGTATCGGTATTTAGATAATACAGCTTGGACTATAGCTAAGAACAACAATGTTGTATCCAAATTAGATATTGAATCTGTGGATATGCTGACTAAAGTCTATGAAGATCAAAGTCGGATGATGAAAGTAGAAGATGAGATTGCTAAGATGGTTTTTGATAGAGCATCGAGAGATCCCGAACAAATTCAAACAACGCTGATTTTAATTCGCGATATTTATCACGGTTGGGCAGTTGATAGAACGGATGGTTTGCTCAATAGAATTGACAATGTTATTGCAAAATTACACTAAAGAAGGAGTCAGGTATCACGTGTCGGGCATCTCGCAACTGCCTGACACCTGACTCCTGACACCTAATAGTTACACTAAATAATTCTCCTCATCGAGCACTTTACCATTTTGACAACGAATGATACGCGCTGGAAAATGCTGCAATATGCGGTAATCGTGTGTAGCTAAAATGATAGCTGTGTTGTTATCTTTCGAGAGCGCGCGCAGTAGTTGTAAAATATCGTCGCTCGTTTGTGGATCTAAATTACCTGTTGGTTCATCGGCGATAATTAAATCGGGATGGTTAAGCAGTGCGCGCGCAATCACTACGCGTTGTTGTTCGCCTCCGCTGAGTTGGTGCGGCATGCGGTTGTGCGCGTGCATCATTTCAACCGATTTTAAAACTTCGTCAATGCGCGTTTGCATCTCCTCTTTTTTCTTCCAACCTGTGGCGCGCAAAACAAAAATCAGATTGTCTTGCACATTTCTATCTTCCAGCAAGTTAAAATCTTGAAAAATTATACCTAATCGACGGCGCAACATGGGTATATTTTGGCGTTTGAGAGTTGTTAAATCGTAATCGCACACATAAGCATAACCATTTTTAAGGGGTAAAGCACCGTAAAGCGTTTTCAATAAACTCGATTTACCACTACCGGTTTTACCAATCAAGTAACTGAACTCTCCTTTCGAAATATTAATGGTCACTTCATTCAATACACACACATCCTCCTGAAAAATGCTTACGTTTTTCAGTTCTACAATGTGTTTTTGCGCGCTGCTGTTATCGGATAATAGTTTTGACATAAATGTTAGTACGAAAAATTTTAACTATTGCTGCAAAAATACATCTTTATCCCCAAAAAAAATATGTCTCTAAAGTGTACGCATTTAAATGCAGTTACAACTTATAGAGACATGTCACTTCTTTACTTAAATGTTCAGAAGATTTTTGTAAGTGTGTAGTTATCTAAATTCTTTAGTTGACAGTTGATGGTTGACAGTTGACAGTTTGTGAAATTATCTACAACTGTCAACTGTCAACCATCAACTAACAACTATCTCTGTATTTGCACGTAACCCGAAAGTGTATGTCCATCACCATCGTTGAAAACATAGAAATATGTTCCATCTGGTAAGTTCGTTCCGTTCCAAGTGCCGCCCCAATCGTTTTTGTAATTTTTAGCGGTAAATACTTCATTACCCCAACGGTTGTAAACAGACACTGTACTATTAGACAGTTTATCGATGCCTTCAATGGTAAAGAAATCGTTTCTGCCATCGTTATTCGGCGAGAAGGCAGAGTAAATAACCAAATCGTTGCAACCTACTTTGAAATTAATGTTAGCTGAATTACAACCTGCTGCTGTGCAAATTTCATAAGTTGCTACATCAGCACCACAATAGTTGTTGTTAGGTTTGTATGAAATTTGACCTAAAGTACTCAAAGTTAATAAGCCATTTAATGGATATTTAACGATGCGCAATGTAGGAGCAACGGTTCCGAATGAATCATTTAAAACGATGTTGTATGTGGCTGTTGTATTTTTCAGGACATCTACATTATCATCATTCGCAACGGGTGGCTTGGCTTTGAGTTCCGAAACATTGACAATCATGTACGTTGTGTCGCAAATCTTGTATTCATCGCACAAAATATAACACGCTTTTTCAGTTCCTACTAATTTTGCATATCTATCAATACACGTTGTTCCGCCTTGAAGATTGAAATCTACTTTTTTACCAGATTGCAATGCACACAAGTTTTGTAAGTAGTATTTTCTTCCCAATAATTCGTTTGGAGAAATACATATTGTATCTCTATCACCTACGCGCAATTCAGTAATAATTGTTTCCGATTTTGCACAAGCCGCACCAATTAAGATACTATCAACACAACCAGCAGGAGAAACAAAACGCAATTTATGGAATCCGATAGGAACATAGAATTGAGTTGAACTATTACTACATGCCGTGAGTGCTGTTGAGTAAGCCGCACCGTCAATTTTAATTGTATAACCTTGTAAAGAAGTAAGGGGAACAGGTAAACACACTGGCACTTGACCATTAGAGCACGTACCATTTACTACTACACTATCTGGGTTGATCAAATTACCGCAAATCGAAGCTGTTACATTTACCACAAATGTTGCATAATTTACATCTCCAACAGAGGACGTAAATTTTAAACATGCTGAATCTTTACCAACTTTCAAACCTTTAAAGGTAACACACATAGTTGTTGAATCGATGTCAATCTGTGCCGCATTCCCAGAACCATAAGGACATAAATTTATAATCGTCACTGGGTGTAAAAGAGGAATTGCACTCAAACACCATGTGCCGACACTATCAATAAAAACTGTGACAGTAATTCTACCAGAACTGGGATTTGTTGGTGGTGGACAAGAGACTTTAACAAAAAGAGAGTCAGAGCAATTTTGCGTTTTGTGTTTGAAAACAAGATTATGATTTCCAACTGCTAAACTCAAACCAATATTGCCATTGCAATTTGAAATTGTACCACTGAAGGCATTTCCATTATCAGATACAGTATAATTTGCAATTTGTGCGTATGGAACTTCCGTACAAGCTATACCCTTAGAATTACAATCTACTGCGGATACATAAATAGTAGAAATGGTTGTGTATTTTTTACAACAGTTTGAAACATCGTTCGTGATGCTGAAATTGAGAATTTGTTTGCAAGTTGCATCGGAAGGGTTTGTTATTGTTACTGAATAGTTACCAGCCGATAAATTAGAAACACTTGCTGAATTAACTGCTCCAGTTGACCAAGAAACTGTGTAAGCTGAAACATTTCCACCTAAAATAGTTGCTGAACCATTTTTTCCACCACATGTTTCAGCCAATGTATTAATAGTTAAAGCTGGTGGTGTGCATTGGCAAGCATCAGGAATAACAACCGTAATTGTTTTTGTGCAACCTTCAGGAGCTGTTACAGTTACTGTGTAAGTACCAGCTTTTAGGTTGATTCTCGTAGAGACGTTGTATACAACGTCTCTACAATCAGACCAAACATAGCTGATACCTGATTGCTGACCGCTGACTGCTGATAGCGTTGCACTTCCATTATTTTTAGCGCAAGTTTCACCAGTAATATTACTAACTGTTACAGCCAAACCTTGATTGATCGTAATTTTTTGCGATTTGCGCGATGTGTTTCCACATTCATCAGTGGCAATCCAAGTGCGGGTTAAAATGGTTCCGCAGTTATACGGAACAGAAGTTTCAGTTAACGAAACTGTTGCTACACCACATTCATCTGCAGCGTTTACAGTTGGTGCAGTTGGTGCAGAACCATTGACAGTTAGGTCAGCAGGTGTTGAACCCAAAACTGGCGGTGTAATATCAATAATTTTCACAAAGAAAATAAAATCAGTTTGGTTACCGCAGCTGTCGGTGGCGATTAAATCGCATTGCATCAATATTTTGTAGCCATCGCGCAAACACGTTCCAACTGTCCGATTCAAATCTTTGAATGTAATCGTTGGATTTTTATCATAATTATCTGTTACGTTGAAAGAATTAGCGTTGAAAATCGGTGGATTAACACAATTTGCAATGATAGTATCTCCCGATTTTAGATTGGCATACAATGGATTAATGAATTTAACCACTGGAGCTATAGAATCAATACAACGACCACCACTGTTTGCAGAAACTGTTACTTGAATTTTATTTATAACACAAGCGCCTTGATTATCGCAAACGCTTATACATATTGAATCGAGACCGACATAATCTGTATTAGGTGTATAAGAAACACACACCTGATTGTTGATAATTTGTATAGAAGCTAAACCAAGATTTGCACTGCATATTGTTGCTGTAGGTGTAACTGCTGCAGATGAATCAGTAATCGTAAAGCAATAAGTTTTTGAGGTGTTTTTCGTTGTTACCAAAGGCACACCTAATAAAACAGGCGGATTATTAGGATTCACTACTTTTGGTGAAACAATCACGGGTATACGCGTTGTATCGCAACCGCCTGCATTACAAACAATCACACAAATTGTATCTAATCCGCTAAAACCTGCATTAGGTCTATAGGTTAAGCAAATTTGAGTGTTGAGAGCCAATAATTGATAGTTTACTCTCCCATGTTGATCGGGACCTCCCGACAACTGACAACTGATAACTGACAACTGTTTTGTAGCATCAATAATGGCGAAACATTTAGTGACTGTCGAATCTTGTTGAGTAGTGATCGTTGAAAGAATTACAACTGGGGGTGCAGGTGGAACAGGCGGATCTACAAATATTGGGATTGGTAACCTATTGCAAGACATAGTTGTACTATCGCAAATAATTACACACAAAGTATCTTTTCCAACATAACCTGACTTTGGCGTATATGTCAAACATAATTGACCATTAACTATTTTAGACGTAAATATACCTATTTGAGCACCACAAGGCGTTGCTGATAAAGTATCGCCAGTATTTACCCCATTGATAGGCATGCAGACATACAAAGTGGTATCTTTTGGCGTATGGTGCGTAGTTGTATCAATAGTAATTGGATTTTTCGTGCCTTGAGTTATTGTGATATAAGCCGTCGCGTTAGCACAAATGTTCTGAGTATTACAAACCGTATAAATAAAACTGTCTAAGCCATAAAAATCTTTCGTAGGTGTATAAGTAAAATCACCATTCGATTGAAGCATCACAATACCATGCTGAGGTTGTATTGCCGGTGTAGTATTCAATGTTTTAGTATTCGAACTGGTATCGTTTTTAATAACATTTCCTATCTTGATGGTATTGAGAGAAGTTGTATAATCATCGTTGTAAGCGGTAATTAAACTGCAATTATTTGGTATGCAATAATTGAAATTGTAAAAGTTGCCAGGCGCAGTATTTATTTCATTGTAGTTTCCACCGCCCAATAACTGAATTTCGCTCATACCTGTAATAGGAAAATCTGCGGTAGCAGCTGTGTGCCATTTCAATAACAAGCATGAGTCTGATCTAATCAAATCAAATTCTAAACAAGCAACTGAAGTCCAAGCCGTATCCACTTTTTCAGCATTGCCCCCATTACCTGTGTATAAACATTGCAAAGAAACAAGACCAACTGTTGGTCCAGCAGAACTTCCGTTCAAATTTTCCAATGCATAATTAAAGTTCACAGGTTGCGCACCCAAATTAGAATAATGCGGTTGTTGCGTTATTTTGGGATTTGCAATTATTCTTGGATCATAATTGAATCGAAAATTGGCATTGCCCATTAAAAAATTATTGGCAGCACTGTTCGAACGCACTTGTAGCTGCAAAGTAATTTTTTTAGCAATACAATCTGATTTTTTGAAAGCGAATTGAACATCAAATTTACCATTTTGAGCCGCCCCCGAAAAAATGAATAACACCTCACAAAAAAATGTGAGACAGAGCTTTTTGAAGTTGAAATACGACATGAGTGTAGAATTTTTCCTTACTAAAAAATGATTTCAAGGAACCGGGGGTTTCTCAAAATGATGTGTATTATAAAAGCTGTAAAACGGGGGGTTATTACTGCTTTGGTTGTTTCTAACATTTTTAATTTAAGAGGGTATTCTTTCATTAAACAGCATTAATCGGTTTTTTTTAAAGAAGACTTTATGTTTATTAAACCTGATAAAGCATTAACTATACCAAAAAAGAGTTATTTTACAATTGATAATACAAAAATTAAAAGTTTTTCAATTAATTTCTTGTGTTCTTAGTTTGTATTAACTTTGTGAATAGTTTGAAACTTTGTTTTCTGTTATTGTATTATCATTTTTATAAAGTTTAGCGCTCTAATTAGTCGAACTAAAATGAATTTTATTCCAGATGCTCTAATGCACTACGCTGAGCAACACACTTCACTCGAATCGGAAGCTTTGCAAAATTGTGTAAGGCTAACGCATTTGCAAACTTTGCAACCGCGCATGTTGAGTGGACACTTACAAGGTCGGTTTTTAAGCCTGACTTCAAAATTAATGCAACCCCATCGCATACTCGAAATAGGAATGTTCACAGGTTATAGCGCGATTTGTTTAGCCGAAGGACTCGCAGAAAATGGAATGCTTATAGCCCTTGAAATTAACGATGAAGTTATACCTATAGCCAAAGAATGCTTTAAATCTGCTGGCTTAGAAAATAAAATCAACGTCATTCAAGGCGATGCTTTGAATATCATTCCAGATTTAAATGAAACATTCGATATTGTTTTTATCGATGCTGCTAAACGTGATTATGCAGCCTATTTCGATGCTGTTATTAATAAAGTTCGATTAGGCGGACTAATTATTGCTGATAATATTTTATGGAGCGGCAAAGTTTTAGACGCCATTTACGATACAGATACGCGTTTTATTGATGCTTTTAATAAAAAAGTGGCAACCGACGCCCGTTTAGAAACCGTATTACTACCTTTGCGAGATGGATTAATGATGATGCGGAAAAAAAAATAGGTTTCAGGGATCAGGTGTCAGGTTCTTGCGATTGACACCTGCCACCTGAAACCTGAAACCTACTAATTATGAAGAAAAAAATTATCGCACTGGGTTGTGCTTTAGCTGCTCTTTCAGTTATTCTCGGTGCTTTCGGCGCACACAGTCTAAAGAGTAAACTCACTGAATCGGGTTTAGATGTTTTTAAAACGGCAGTGCAATACCAAATGTACCATGCCATCGCAATTTTATTTGTTGGACAATGGGTAAATGAATTGGGTGAACGTCGCGCGCGATTAATAACGCAGCTCTTTGCAATTGGAATAATTTTATTCAGTGGCTCACTCTATCTTTTTACTATCGAGGAAGTTTTGAATATTTCCCGAACTACTTTAATAGGCATTGCTACACCGCTCGGTGGGGTGTGTTTTATTTCCGCTTGGGTGTTGGGCTGTTTTTCGGTGTTTAAAACCTCGTAGGTTTTAAAAACCTACGAGGTTTATTTACAGCAAACATTAATTAGAAAGTATAACAGGCATCACCAACATTAAAATGTCTTCTCCTTCAACCGGATTGACAGGGCGCAAAATACCTGCTCGAGATGGTGTAGAAAGTTCTAAATAAATTTCATCGCCTTCCATAACATTGAGCATTTCAACCAAAAACTTAGCATTAAAACCAATTGTCATCGCTTCCCCTTCATAAATACAATTCATTTGCTCGGTCGCTTCGTTCGAAAAGTCGAGGTCTTGCGCTGAAATGGTTAAACTTTTTTCAGAAAGATTTAGCACCACTTGATTCGTTGATTTATTGGCATAAATAGCAATGCGGCGCAATGAATTTAAAAACTCTTGACGCGAAATTGTTAATCGGCGCGTGCTTTCAACAGGAATAACGGCATTGTAATCAGGGTAGCGCGCATCAACCAATCGGCAGATGAGGCGTGTATTTTTAAAACTGAAAAAAGCATTCGTTTTGTTGTAATGCAATTCTACAATTTCACCCGTTGGTAAAGCATTTTTCAACAAGTTCAACGCTTTTTTCGGAATGATGAACGACGTGCCTTTCTTTTCAATGCCTTCAATATTTTTAAAACTATACCGCACCAATTTATGCGCATCGGTTGAAACAAAAGTAAGTGCTTCATCTTCGAGTGAAAAGTAAACCCCCGTCATAGCTAACCGCAAATCGTCGTTGCTGGTAGCAAAAAGCGTTTTACTGATACCTTGTGCTGCCACATGACCAGGCAATTTAATAGCTTCTGAATTTTCATCTTCAGGAGTTAATGGGAAATCGTCGCCATTTTCGCCCGCTAATTTATATTTTCCGAATGCCGAAGTTATTTCAATAGCATAATCGGAATTTATTGAAATCGTGATGGGTTGCTGAGGCAACGCTTTAACCGTTTCAGTTAACATTTTTGCTGGTATCGCCACTCTGCCAACGCTATCACTACTCACCTCCAGACTCGCAATAATAGAGACTTCCAAATCGGTAGAACAAATAGTGAGTTTGTTTTTATCCAACGTGAAGAGAAAATCTTCCAAAATAGGTAAAATGGGGTTGGGTGCAATGGCACCACTCGCAATTTGTAAATGCTTTAATAGTTCGTTAGAAGCGACAGTAAATTTCATAACTCAAATATTTCAAAAATAGAATGCGAATTTAATTTGCGAAAATACAATATAATTGTATTGAACTGTACGAATTTATAAACACAATGTTGAGATTTTTTATTTTAGTTGTTTCTGTGTGGTTGTTCATAGTTTGAACCGCCAATTTGCGCAAATTTAATCGCGTATTCGCACGCATTACATATTATATTTTTTTGTTTAAATGTAAATGAAATGCAAATAATTAAAAAATTATTATTTGTTTCTTTGATATTAGTTTTTTAAGTGCTTATTTTGCAGTGTTAAAAAATTTAAGACAAAGACTATGAAGAAAATTAAAAATATTACAGAAAATATTAAATTTTCAAATAGTTTTGACTCCTTTTTCTATTCTCTCTCCACATGAACGGTTCGAGCAGCCACATTGCCCCAAAAATGCGGTTGACAATGCGGTTGACAATATAGTTGTTAATAATATTCGCTTAGCAGTAGCTGAATGGCGAAAAAACGGCTATAAGAACGTTTCAAAAACTTCTCTCGCTTTATTAAATTTTTGGTTTAATATTGAGCATTCTGCTGGTAATAAAACCTATAATTTCTTTTTTTCGCAGCGTGAAGCGATTGAATCAATCATATATTTCTTCGAGGTTGAAAACGCGAGTAAAACCTTCTATGAAAAAAAATTAAGTGCTTTAGAAAAAGCAGATAACGAAATATATACCACAACTTACGTTAATTTCATCACAAAATTAGCAACACAGGCAGACAAAACTAAAGTGATGGTTTTAACCTTGGTATGGGCATATTTCAATAAATTATATGAATCAGACAACAGTCTTTCGAAAAATTTTGTAATTATTACACCCAATAGTTTTGTTTTAAACCAATTAATAAATGAATTTGACGGATTGAAAATGTTTTTCGTTGAACCTTTCTTGCCCGATAATGGTTTTGATAGTAAAGATTGGCGATACGATTTTCAACCAACGCTTCACATTGATAATGATTTAAAACCTATTTACGATTTTGGGAATATTTTTTTGACTGATGTCCAAAACTTGAACTTCGATAAAATTATTCAAAACGATATTGTAAAAGATTCGATTGTTTTAAACATAGAGGAGTCAGGGGTCAGGTATCAGGGTCCAGGTATCAGTAAAATAGAAAAACTCAGAACTCAAAACGCGATAATAATTAGTGATTTCAGTTTAGCTGAAGCAATTAAATGTAAAATGGTAAAGTCGCCCGTTTTACCCGATGAAACAACACAGCTAAAATTTAAAGAACGCAATAACCCTGATTTTATAGAATGCGCTCGCGATTTAATTGATTTAGGCGTTGTAGAATGGAAAAAACAATACGAAGAGCTTAAATCAGTAAAATCGCCGATGCTTTTTGTGTTGGCATCCAACCCGAGCGAAGTGGATGAAGTTGCTCAGTTTTTGGAAAATAATTATCCAGAAATGAAAAATGCTGTGCTGGCTCTGCACACAAATAATGAAGGTGCAATAAGCTTAGTTAATAAAGACAAAGAAACATTCGATAAGCTTTTAAAAGCTTCAGATGATATTGCAAAAGGCAGATCCAATTATAAAGCCGTTGTATCAGTTTTGAATTTGAGGGCAGGTTGGGAAATAAATAACGTTACAACGATTGTTGGTTTGCAAACTGAAAACGCAGAACTATTATTTTTACCCGAACAAATTCTTGAAAAAGGGTTGAATAAAATGTTTTCGTCCGAAATTTCCGAAAACTTAGTGGTACTTGGCACACCCCTATTTTTAAAATCCATCGAGAAGTTGAAATCGGAAGGCATAGTATTTCAATACAGCGAAATGGGATTGAGTACAAATTCTATTTCTCCTTTAATTGTTGAAATTGATTCGAATAACCTCCAAAAAGATTTAGATACGCTCAACATTAAAATACCTGTATTCAGTCCGCGACTTCTTCGTGCGCATGAAAAATTAGCCCTTATTGATGAAAGCACACTTAAAAATGAAAAAGCACCGCTCAAAATTTTTAACACCATTGAACTCGAAGAAATTGTTTTTAGCGGCAGCAGTTTTAAAGCCGTCCCGAAAACTATTTTCTTAAATGCTACACCCGATTATCGGAATATCCTTAGTTTTTTTACTATTGATATTTTGACCGATTGTCAATTAGAGCGTGGATTCGCAATACTTTACCCGAAGGTTGAAAATTTTATTAAAAAGTATTTATTCAACGCCGAAATTGAAATTGCCAAAGCACAAACGATGCGCAATCTTGCTGAACCCCCTACAAGAGAAATTTTAAAAGCCAGTTTTAAAAAAGCGATAGACGATATTACCGTAATTGATAATGGCTTTGCAGAAATTAAAAACTATATGAGCTTGGTTGATACAAAATTGCAAGTAGCCGAAAATTCAAGGAGTATTCAAACTCAAAAATCGGTGTTCAATAAAATTGTTTGCGATTCCGATTTTGAACATGACTTGGCTTCTCAATTCGAAAAAACATTTTTGGATGTCACATCTTTTGCCAAAAATACTGAAGGAGATGGTGGCGTGAATTTTAAAATTGAATACCAAGCGCATGATGGAAATATTCGCGACTTCTACCCTACTTTCTTTGTAAAAACGAAACCCGATCAAATTTATATTATTGAAACAAATGCAAATGGAACAATTGAAGATATCGGTAAGATTAATCGCTTAATAACATGGTGCATTGATGCTAATGCAGCACAAACTGACTACATCTATACACCTATTTATATTCTGCAAGAAAAATGGAAAGATGTTTCTGACAACATTAATTCTTTTGCTGACCTAAGTGTTTGCTTTAAAGCAAATGGTAATGACAATTTGTATTTACCGATAGCTGCGAAGTGCGTGTAAATATTAATTCAATTTTCTATCCAGTTTTGCGTCCTTTGGATGTTCTTTCCTTGCGTCCTTTGCGTTTAAATATTGTAGAGTAAAAACCGCAAAGGGCGCAAAGGTTGAAATGCCCAAAGTACGCAAAGAAGAAATAATAGTATTTATTTTTTTTCTTTTACTTACACATTTGTGCTTCCACAAACGTTATATGCGTATATTCTAAAAAAAAATTTTTTCTTTCGCTCAATATAGCTAATTTTGCGCTTCGATGAATAAAATACCTTTTCTTTTTTTGTTGGTTACCTTTTTTGGTGCTTCAAGTTGCTCTAACTCTTTCGAAAAATTGCGCACGAGTGGCGATGTCGGTAATATGACAAAATCGGCATTGCGGTTTTATAAAGATGAAGAATATATAAAAGCTCAAACTTTATTCGAACTCATAATGCCGAGTTTAAAAGGTCAGCCTGTTTTAGAAGAAATTTCGTTTAAGTATGCGTTTACGCATTTCAATTTGCGCAACTATACATCGGCGAATTTCTATTTTAAAAATTTTGCGACTACTTTTGGCGCCTCCAATTTGCGCGAAGAAGCCGAATACATGGCAGCTTATTCGCTCTATAAACAATCGCCCAATTATAAACTCGAACAAGAAAGTACACTCAAAGCAATTGATGGTTTCCAAAATTTTGTCAATACATTTCCAGAAAGTAAGCGCGTAAAGCCTTGTAACAAATTGATTGATGAATTGCGCAAAAAATTGGAAAAGAAAGGTTTTGAAGAAGGTAATTTATACTTTAACATATCGCAATATCAAGCAGCGATTCAAGTTTTTGAAAATTTATTAAAAGATTTTCCAGAAACAAGCGATGCTGAAACCGTTCGTTATACCATTTTACGCTCGTCATATCTGTTTGCCGAAAACTCGATTTACGAAAAACAATTAGAGCGTTTTAAAATAGTGGTTGAAAAGTATAACGACTTTAATGATAAATTTCCAAAGTCACGCTTTAAACGCGAGGCAGAATCGTATTTAATAATAGCAAATAAACGTATCAAAGAATTAGACAATGATAGATATAAAATCGAAAGTGCAAAATCTGGATCCTAACGTGTCTTCGCGTAATATGCAAGCATTAGTAGATCCGACAGGTAATATTTATGAGTCGTTAGTAGTAATGACTAAACGCGCGCGCCAACTCTCTTCAGATATTAAACTCGAATTGGGTCAAAAACTCCAAGAGTTTTCTGTGAATGTGGAAGCAGCTGAAGAAGTGCAAGAAAATAAAGAGCAAGTAGAAATTTCAAAATTCTATGAGCGCTTACCGAACCCATCAATTATTGCACTCGACGAATTTTTGAAAGGTGATATCCATTTCCAATATCCGGCTGTTGTAGAAACACCAAAATATTAGGTGATAAGTGATAAGTGATAAGTGATAAGTGATAAGTGATAAGTGATAAGTGATAAGTGATAAGTGAT
>JAYWBA010000012.1:0-19880 GCA_043781915.1 Saprospiraceae bacterium | reverse complement strand
TGCATGTAGCACTTCTCAAAAAATTCTCAGATTCTAAGGCGGAAAAGGAAAAAGCAGACCAGTTGGTAATTGGAAACAACACGGGTCGGTCTAATATGCCTCATACGCATACGCAGAATCAAAACAAACCAAGAACTACATTCGATTTACGTCCTCCTACTACCGTTAATTTAACACAAGAATCAAATATTGAAAAGCCTGCGGCAGAGTTTATAGAGCGCCAAACTTATACTTTACAACAACCTAAAGTAATTGGCAGAATTGATTTGGATACACTCAATAAACCGGCACCTGTTAAAGAGGTTCATAGAGATAGGGATACAGTTACGCTTAGACCTGAAATAACAATAACCAATAGAGATTTACAAAAACCTAAGCCACCCATTCAAAAGGCGGAAGAAAAACCTGTTGTAACGCCTAAAATTACTACAGATGTTGTTACACCTACAGCACCTATTGAGAAAATTGGTGATAAAAATGTAGAGACAACCAATACAGACGAACCAACGCCAACAATTGAAGGGGCAGATTTTCATAAAATGAATGCGCCGCAGTTGGGAGGTTTAAAGATAAAAGGAAAGATTGACGTTAATAAATTTAATGAGCGTCCAACTTCTGGCGATAATAGAAATAATAATTATCGCGGAAATAATAACCGCAACGGTCAGCCGCAAAATCGCTCAAACGACCCGAATCGTCCGCGCGATCCAAATCGTCCGCAGGATCCGAATCGCCCATTCGATCCGAATCGTCCGCAGCAAAACAGACCAAGTAACGATCCGAATCGTCCGCGCGATCCGAATCGCCCACATGATCCGAATCGTCCGCAAGATCAGAATCGCCCACTCCAAAACAGACCAAGCAACGACCCCAATCGTCCGCGCGATCCAAATCGTCCGTACGATCCAAATCGTCAGCCACAAAATCGCACCAACGATCCGAATCGTCCGCCACAAAATCGCACCAACGATCCGAATCGTCCGCAACAGCCTAATACAGGTGGTATAAATAATCCATCGAACCCTAACCCTACTCCTAATCCGAATAATAATAACAATGCAGGAAGTAATGTCGATCGGACAAAACGCAAGCGTTTGCCGAGTGATATTCGCCCGTCGCAACCAAGTACTAATAACAATACGGGTTATAATAATCGCCCGCATGATAATAGACCGAATACCAATAACCGCAATGCACCAACAGGTGGTAACAGAACGCCTTTAAAGCCAGAAGTGCCGCAGGAAATTTCGCAGCAACAAATTGAAGCGAAAATTAAAGAAACCATGGCGCGCCTCAATATTGGCGGAAAAAATAAAGGTCAAAAAATTCGCCGCGATAAACGCGAGCGTATGCGTGAAAAAGAAGAACAGCGCCAACAAGATTCGACAAGCAACAAGTTACAAGTAACTGAATTTATTTCGGTTTCTGATTTAGCAAGTTTACTCGATATACCAGCTACTAAAATTATTACTACTTGTATGGGATTGGGTATTTATGTATCCATTAATCAACGCCTAGATGCTGAATTAATTGATGTTATTGCAGGCGAATACGATAGAGAAGTAGAATTTATTTCGGCTGAAGAACAAATTGGTTCTGAAATTGTAGAGCCGCCTGACGATCCAGCTACTTTATTACCGCGCGCACCAGTCGTAACGGTTATGGGTCACGTTGACCATGGTAAGACGTCCTTGCTCGATTATATCCGTAAAGCAACCGTTGCATCGGGTGAAGCGGGTGGTATTACGCAGCACATTGGTGCTTACGAAGTAAAATTGAAAGACGATAGAAAAGTTACTTTCTTAGATACACCAGGTCACGAAGCGTTTACTGCCATGCGTGCTCGTGGTGCTAAAGTGACTGACGTTGCAGTTATTATAATAGCCGCTGACGATAACATCATGCCGCAAACTAAAGAAGCTATAAGTCACGCGCAAGCAGCGTCTTTGCCGATTATTTTTGCTATCAACAAAATTGATAAACCGGGTGCCGATCCAGAACGCATTAAAAACGAATTGGCACAAATGAATTTATTGGTTGAAGAATGGGGTGGTAAATACCAATCGCAAGATATTTCTGCAAAAACAGGCGTAGGTATTGACCAATTGCTTGAAAAAATATTACTCGAAGCAGACTTGTTAGAATTAAAAGCTAATCCGAACAAACGCGCATCGGGTACAGTTATCGAAGCATCGCTTGATAAAGGTCGTGGTTATGTCACCAAAATGTTGGTACAAAACGGTACGCTCAATCAAGGTGATGTTATTGTAGCGGGTGAATATGCAGGTAAAATAAAAGCGATGTTCAATGAGCGTGGCAAAAAAGTTCTAGCTTGTGCGCCAGCAACCCCTGTTTTGGTTTTAGGTTTGGGCGGTGCACCACAAGCGGGTGAAACTTTCAAAGTGATGGAAAATGAAAGTGAAGCACGTGAAATCGCCAAAAAACGCGCTCAAATTGTTCGCGAGCAATCGGTTCGTGCTACTAAACGCGTCAGTCTCGACGAAATTGGTCGCCGTTTAGCACTCGGAACATTCAAAACGCTCAACCTCATTGTTAAAGGTGACGTGGATGGTTCGGTTGAAGCTTTGGTCGATTCGTTATTGAAATTATCACTCGAAACAGTTCAAGTGGCAGTTATTCACAAGGCGGTTGGACAAATTACTGAAACGGACGTATTATTAGCATCAGCATCCGATGCGATTATTATTGGTTTCCAAGTGCGCCCGTCGCTCAATGCGCGTAAACTCGCAGAGCGCGAAGGCGTTGAAATTAAAACATACTCGATTATCTACGAAGCTATCAACGAATTGAAATCGGCTATTGAAGGTATGCTTGAACCTACGAAGGAAGAAAGCATTCTCGGACAAGTTGAAATTAGACAAGTTTACAAAATTTCGAAAATTGGAAGTATCGCAGGTTGTTACGTCACGGAAGGTAAAATCACCCGTAATTCACTCATTCGAGTTGTTCGCGATGGTATCGTCGTGTTCCCAGTCAAAGAAAATCAAGTCGGTCGCTTAGGCTCACTCAAACGTTTCAAAGACGACCAAAAAGAGGTTAAAGCTGGCTTTGAATGTGGATTAACTATTGATGGATTTAACGATATTCAAGAATATGATACGCTCGAAGCTTATGAAATTATAGAAGTTAAGCAAAAAATTAAATAGTTAAATCAATTACGAATTACAAATTACAAATTACGGATTGAGTGACTTGTTTATTTTTCCGTAATTCGTAATTCGTAATTCGTAATTGATGACCGACTCGTATAGACATAAAGGCTTACGCCGACAAATGATAGAAGAACTGAGAGCTAAAGGCATTGCTGATGAAGCGGTGCTCGAAGCAATGGATACTTTACCGCGTCATTTTTTTCTCGATTCTGCTTTCGATGAATGGGCATATTCCGATAATGCTTTCCCGATTGGTAACAACCAAACCATTAGTCAACCCTACACTGTTGCTTATATGACGGCATTATTAGACGTAAAACAAGGCGACAAAATTTTAGAAATCGGAACGGGTTCGGGCTACCAAGGTGCTGTTTTAGCGTTGCTTGGTGCGCGCGTTTACACCATTGAGCGACAAGAATTTTTATACAAACGCACCAAAGATTTCCTCAAAAAACTCGGATTCAAAACCATCAAATGTTTTTTCGGTGATGGCACGCAAGGCTTAGCTGAATTTGCACCCTACGATAAAATGATGGTAACTGCTGGCAGTAACAGCGTCCCTAAAATTTTACTCTCCCAACTCAATATCAATGGCATTTTAGTCATGCCTGTTGGTGATTCGAAATCGCAGGTGATGCGTAAAATTACGCGAACAGGCGAACACACTTTCGAAACTATCGAACTCGAAAACTTTAGGTTTGTACCGTTTTTGAAAGGGGTTAATAAAATCTGAATAGTTTACGCCGTCGTAAACCAATTCAAAAGTAAGAAATGATTTTCAGTTTCGATGTAAAATTCGGCTTCTAAATTATTAAATTTTGTGCGCGAAACAATGTGCAGCGTTTCTGTGAGTGGATCTATTTTGTCGAAAATATCAGAACTTATTGAGTTTCCGTTGAAACGAATGGTGTTTGATTTTTCAGGAAATTTCAGGCGTTCAATAAAATAGTTGTCGTTATCAATTTGCGTATCGGAATACGGTACAAATTGGGTTTTTTTGTAGTGCTCTTCTAATAAAACTATCCAACGTTTAATATCTTCAATGGTGTAAGTATCTAATTCAGTCCATTCTTCGCTGTGCATGAGGAGGCGCAGCGTTAAAATCGACCATGCTTCGTTAAGTTTTAAGTTTTCTTTTTTCAGGTAGAGCAGCGTTGTTAAATCCGTTTCACTACGCGAATAATCCATATCAATAACATCAATGTGCATCTTCAATCCCGAAAAGCAACAGTCAATATAATGTGGTAATTCTTTTTTTAAAACCTGAATAATATTCATTCACCCTAATTTTTGGTAAGTTACGATTATTGGGTCAAAAGCTTTTCAAAACAAACGCTATTTTCTACGCCTTCATACTGTCCGTAATTAGAAATAATTGTATAACCACATTTTTTATAAAGAGAAATGGCTTCAGGTTGTTTTTTGCCCGTTTCTAAAACACATTTGCTGAATCCTAATTCACGCGCCCAAATTTCTAAAGCTGTTAGGATGGATGAAGCGATACCAAGTCCGCGTTTGTTTTCTGCTACGAACATTCTTTTAACCTCCATTGTATCGGGTTGATACATTTTTATTGCACCACAACCGACTGCTTCATTGTCTATATAGGCTACTATAGCGTATTTAATAGTATCAATTTTATTGAACTGTGCATAAAATGCATGCTCTTCGCCATCGCGAATGCGCAAATAGGCATCGAGCAAGCGCACCAATGATTGAAAATCGAGATTATCGGAATTTGTTCGAATGAGGTGGAGCATAGTAAGTAAATAGCTTTGAGTAATGTGCTTTTATAACGAGAAGGCTCATTGCTCAAAGCTAATAGCTCATTGCTTAATTACCCCCAAATTGTTTGCGCCGTTTTAACCAATCGCTCAAATTTTTTCCATTGCTGCGCATGAGTCAAAGAATTTCCATGGTGTGTGCTCGAAAATCCGCATTGCGGCGAAACGCACATATTTTCTAAGGGCATATATTTTGCCGCTTCTTTAATTTTTTTAGTAAGGAAAGCACTCAGTTCTAAATCGCCAATTTTAGATGACATAATACCTAATACTACCATTTTATTTTTTGGAACGAATCGCAAAGGCGCAAAATCGCCCGAACGCTCGTCGTCGTATTCTAAGAAATAGGCATCGACGTTCATCGCATTGAACAAGATTTCAGCGACGGGTTCATAACCACCTGAAGCAAACCACGTTGAGCGATAATTTCCGCGACATAAATGTATGCCCACCGTCATATCGTTCGGAACATCTTTTAAAGAAGAATTAATGAGCGCAGCATACGTGCGTGGTAATTCGTTCGGGTCTTCGCCGCGTTCTTGCGCTGCTGCCCGCATTTTAGGGTCGCACAAATAGGCTAAGTTTGTATCGTCGAGTTGAATATAGCGACAACCTGCGGCGTACAAGGCTGCAATTTCTGCGCGATAGCACGCTGCTAAATCTTCAAAAAACACCTCCATATCGGGGTAGGCTTCAATCGCGATTGATTTTCTGCCACCTCTAAAATGCACCATCGTTGGCGATGGTATCGACACTTTCGGTGTTTGAGTAGTTACCGATTTCAAAAAATTAAAATCATCTACCTGAATATTGCGTGCATGCTTTAATTTTCCTGTAACGCTCAAAACAGGCGGCGTGAAACCGTCATCAGCAGATTTAGCACTGGCACCAATTCCTCCTGTGACCGTAACACCATCGAGTTGTTTTAAAAAATCGAGGTGGAAATAATCGCGGCGAAACTCACCGTCGGTGATAGACTGCATACCTGTCGCTTCCAAACGCTTTACGGTTGCAGCAATTTCACGGTTTTCAATAGCGCGTAATGTTTCTGCACTAATTTTGCCTTCTTTCCAAAGGTTGCGATGCTCTAATAATGTTGGTGTTCTTAATAGGCTACCGACATGGTCGGCGCGAAAAGGTGGATTTAATTTAGGACTCATTTATTGGTTGTTGGTTATTAGTTGTTGGTTATTAGTTGTTGGTTGTTAGTTGTTAGTTGTTGGTTGTTTATGTTCTCGTAAACTAACAACTAACAACTAACAACCAACAACTAATTATAAAACAGGCGTTTCTTTTTCTAATTCCGCTACATGCGATGCTGGCGCGAAAGGACGTTTGCCAATCAACGCTTCTACATCCGATTTCACTAAAACTTCGCGCTCTAAAAGGTGTTGCGCTAAAAGCTCAAGCTCATTGCGTTTTTCGCGCAGCAAATCTTTAGCACGCACAAATTGCGCTTCGCAGATTTTGCGCACTTCATTATCCATTAAAGTTGCGGTGTTATCGGAATAAGGACGTTGATAAGAATCTTGCGACATACCGTAATACGATACGTTTCCGACCAAAGTATTCATACCATAAATAGCGACCATGCCGTAAGCAATGCGCGTAATTTGATCTAAATCGTTTTGCGCACCTGTCGAAATTTTACCAAAAACAACTTCTTCTGCAGCACGTCCGCCGAGTGTCATACAAATTCTATCATTCAATGCTTCAGTCCGTGTTATGTATTCGTCTTTCGGCAAGTATTGCGCATAGCCGAGTGTACCAATTCCACGAGGAACAATCGTAACTTTTACCAATGGACTGGCGTGCTCCAAATACCAACCGCAAATAGCATGACCTGCTTCGTGATAAGCAATGATAATTTTTTCTTCGGGCGCAATAATTTTACTTTTGCGTTCCAAACCGCCAATAACTTTATCGAGGGCGTAGTTAAAATCATCCATACTGATAGACGCTTTGTTTCTACGTGCAGCTATGAGTGCCGCTTCGTTACAAACATTGGCAATATCAGCACCTGCAAAACCAGGCGTCATTTCGGCTAAAACAGACGGCAGTACTTCAGGAATAATTTTTATGTTGCGCACGTGAACAGCAAAAATTTGTTCGCGACCTTTTAAATCGGGTAAATCTATGCCAATTTGACGATCAAATCTGCCTGGGCGCATCAACGCATTGTCGAGTGTATCGGCACGGTTAGTTGCAGCCATTAAAATCACGGCTTTATCTGTCGGGAAACCATCCATTTCAACCAAAAGTTGATTGAGGGTGTTTTCGCGCTCGTCGTTTCCACCTTGAAACTGACCGCGACCGCGTGACCTACCTATAGCATCAATTTCATCGATAAATATAATACAAGGCGCTTTATCGCGCGCTTGACGGAACAAATCGCGCACACGACTCGCTCCAACGCCGACGAACATTTCGACAAAATCAGAGCCTGAAATAGAAAAGAATGGCACGTTCGCTTCGCCTGCAACAGCTTTCGCTAATAATGTTTTACCTGTACCTGGAGGACCTACCAACAAAACGCCTTTTGGAATTTTTCCTCCAAGCGCGGTATATTTTTTCGGATTTTTAAGAAAATCCACCACTTCCATCACTTCTTCTTTGGCTTCGTCTAAACCCGCTACGTCAGCAAAATTGGTATTTACTTTGGCGTTTTGATCGAACATTTGCGCCTTAGATTTGCCAATATTGAAAATTTGCGAACCCGCACCGCCACCGCCACCCACGCGACGCATAAAAATCATGAGCAATACACCAAATATGGAAGCGAAAAACAAAAAATTCAAAATTTGAGGCAAGAAACTCGTTCTTGGGTCATAATCAAGAGGTGGTGCTTTGAGAGTCGGATTTTTTGTATAGAAATTGGTCCAGAAAGTACTAAAGGCTTCTTGCGGCAACCTAATTTTAAAATTAGGTCTGTTCGGAATACGGCTTCCTGTGATACCATAGTTCTTAAATCTATCTGCTTTGATATAAATCTCTAAACTGCCCTCGTTATAGGCGAAATTGAGTTTTTCTACATCGTCTTTGCGCAGCATATCTTCTAAATCGTTCGTATTTTTAGAAGTTTTTTCAATGCCTTGCATCATGTAAACATTCACACCAATTAATAAAATGGCGATAAGACCATAAATCCAATACGTGCCGAGGTTATTTCCGCCGCTGGGTTTTGTAGGCTTATTGCCATTATTGTTGAGAAGATTATTATTTTCTAAATCATTTTTTTCCATGCTGTATGAAGCTTATGACGGATATTTTGTAGTGAGTAATATTAAATTGAGTTGAAACTATTGTTCAGTGAACTCAATTACTTTGTTGACGTAATTGTGGGTGCAATATTGTATTTGGGGTTGATTATTGTAGGGGCGTATTGAATACGCCCTAATAGTTATTGCATTCGCTCGAATTAGGGCGTATTCAATACGCCCCTACAATATCATTAATTCAAATCATCGTATTGGGTAAACGAACCATCGCTCCATAACGCTTCGAGTTCGTAAAATAAACGTGCTTCTTTATGAAAAATATGGACGACCGTCTCGAAATAATCCATTACAACCCAAGTTGATTGTGTACCACCTTCTAAATGATAGGGTGCAATTCCCATAATTTCTTTTACTTTGCGGCGAATACTGTCAGTAATGGCGCGAACTTGTACATTCGATTCGCCTTCACAGACAATAAAAAAATCGGCAGGGGCATCGTATAGTTTACTTAAATCTATTTTTACAATGTTTTTTCCTTTAATATCTTGAATAGCGTCGACGATAATATTATTTAAAACTTCGACGGTAACTTTGGCGGGCAAAACAGCTTTTTGTGTGCTCAAATGAATAAAATTTCTTTAAAAATTAAAATTAAGTGCCAATTTACGGCTAAAAACACTTCTTAACAAGTTTTCGGTGATTAAATCAACAAAATTTATAGGTAAGCACTGGCATCATTTCGATGTGACCGATTCAACTAATGCAGAGGCAGCACGTTTGTTACAAAATTTAAACGCAAAAAACGCTTCAAAAACCATACATGGTACGCTTTTGACAACATTTAACCAAATACAAGGCGTTGGTCAGCGCGGAAATTCGTGGCAATGCGCACCAAATAAAAACTTAGCGTTTTCACTTATTTTGCAAAATGTACCACTTTTACCTTCCGAATATTTTTTGCTTAATATGGCTACGGCTTTATCTGTACATGCTACTATTTTCGAGCAAATTGAAACGCACAAACCCACAGCGAGTTATCTGCTGAAGATTAAATGGCCCAACGATATTTTTTTCGATGCGCAAAAACTCAGCGGCATGTTGCTTCAAAATTTAGCGCAAGGAAATACCATTGCTAGCACAATTATCGGCATTGGTATTAATGTCAATCAAACCGTTTTCGACAACTTGCCCGATGCCACCGCTTTGTGTAATATTACGGGGGTTGAACACGATTTATGGCAATTTATTGAACGACTTTCGCTCAATTTCGAAAATTTTTATCAGTTGCTATTAAATTCTCCAGAAAAAATTAAAGAGCGCTACCACCAAAATTTGTATAAATTTAATGAACCTGCTTTGTACAAACGGCGTATAGATAATAAATTTTTTGAAGGGACAATTCTGAGCGTTACAAACGAAGGTAAACTCGAAATGCAAACGCGACAAGGCACGGAATTGTTTGTGATGCAAGAAATAATGTTCATTAATGCTAATAATTAGGAATTGATAACTCAAAAATCTTAAAATATTGAGCTTGGTTTCGTTAATTTGCATTTTTAGGGAAATGGTTATGATTTAAGATTAAGTTTCCTACAGAATTGGATTAATAAACTTTTATGAACTTTTGTAGTTCAATTTATATAACGAGTGAATGAAAAATATTGCAGTTTTTACTTCAGGTGGCGATGCGCCAGGTATGAATGCCCATATTCGTGCCGTAGTGCGTACCGCTTTGTATTATGGCATTGAAGTTTTTGGGGTTCGTCGGGGTTACGAAGGTTTAATAGACGGCGATATTTTTCCAATGTCGAAAACAGACGTGTCCAATATTTTGCAATTAGGTGGTACTGTTTTGCACACGGCACGCTCAGCACGTTTTATGACGGTTGAAGGACGCGCACGCGCTTACGCCAATTTAAAAAAACATGGCATTGAAGGCATTGTAGCTTGTGGCGGAAATGGCACTTTCACGGGCGCTAAAGTTTTTATGCATGAATATCCAGACTTGCAAATTGTTGGTACACCTGGAACGATTGATAACGACTTATATGGCACCGATTACACAATAGGTTATGACACTGCTGTTAACACAGCTATGAATGCCATCGATAATATTAAAGATACGGCAAACTCGCACGATAGAATTTTTTTCGTTGAAGTCATGGGTCGCGATGCAGGATTTATTGCTCTGCGAAGTGCCATAGCAACAGGTGCAGAGGCAGTATTAGTGCCCGAAGCACTCACCGATTTGAACAAATTGGTTGCTTCGATGAACGATAATTACAACATTAAAAAACGCGCCAGCATTGTCATTGTCAGTGAAGGCGATGAAGAAGGCGGCGCGTATGAAGTTGTTGAAAAAATAAAAGACCGTTTGCTTTCAAAAGATATTCGCGTAACAATTCTCGGTCATGTTCAACGCGGCGGCAGACCATCTGCCGCAGATCGTTTTTTAGCCAGCCGATTAGGTCTGGAAGCTGTGCGCGCTTTAATGGAAGGCAAAAATGGCGTAATGATTGGTCAATCGGGGCAGAATATATCTTACACACCGTTCGACATTGCTATCAAACACCACAAAACGATTCCACATAAATTGTTGGAGATTGTGGAGATATTGTCATAAAAAATCGAGACAGACTTTTAATACTTCTTTTTTAATAATCTTTCCTTTTGGTAAAAACTTTCAGGTGCAACGCCTGAAAATTGTGCCGTTATTTACGGTGGCGAACATTCTTTCACTACCGCCAATGGAAACCTGATAGGTTGGCGCGAGTGGTGCAAGTGAGCAATAAATTAGTTTCTAATCGCAACAATTTTGCATTTTAAGACATTTATAAAGGTAAATTATTTATCAATAAAATTTTTGACGTGGATTCAAAGCAAAACCGAGAGGTCATGGAATGGCAAGAAGCTAAGCAAAAATTTTTGCACGCTTGGGGTACGCTTGGCACCGAATGGGGGATTAACCGAACAATGGCGCAAATCCATGCTCTTTTACTCATTACACATTGCGACTTGACTGCTGAAGAAATTATGACCGAACTCAACATTTCGCGCGGTAATGTAAACATGAATTTGCGCGCTTTGATGGATTGGGGTTTGGCGCATAAAAAATTACGTGCAGGCGATAGAAAAGAATATTTTGCAGGCGAAAAAGATATGTGGAAAGTGGTGAAGCAAATTATTCTGAATAGAAAAAAACGCGAGCTTGAGCCAATGCTCAAATTGCTCGATGAAATTAGTAATGTGCAGGAAAATTGTGCCGATTCAGAAGCGCTCGTTAAAGCCATTACCGATATAAAAAACATGAGTTCTAAGGCTGACTCAACGCTCGAAATGCTCCTCAAAGCCGATTCCAATTGGTTTTTTAGTAAGTTTTTAAATGTAATGAAGTAATCAATTCCGTACTACCCGCCCTATTTAACTCTTCTTGTAATTATTTAGCTAAAGCTAAAATGCTCATCAATAGAAACGCGGATTTAGCGGATGACGCAGATAGGCACAGATTTTTTTTAAAGAAATCTGCGAAAATCCGCTTCATCCGCTAAATCCGCGTTTCCATTGATTAACACCTAAATAAATACACATTTTTTCGAATGAGCCGCAAGTTATTTTTATATTGTGCGTCTAAACCCATGTCTTTAAATAAAACGAAATATTAGCGTGCAGAAAAGCGAAGTCGTGTTCAAAGTTTTGTTTGAGCAACAGAAAAACCGTGTGTACAATACGGTACTGTCGCTGCTGCAAAATGCTGCCGATGCCGAAGATGTGACGCAAGAAGTGTTCGTAAAAGTATTTGAAGAGTTTGATCAGTTCAGAGGTGAAGCACAATTACAAACGTGGATTTACCGCATTGCTGTCAATAAATCGCTCGATTTTCTACGCGCTCAAAAAGCCAAGAAGCGTTCTGGTATTTTAGTGCGGTTGTTTGGCGATGATAAAACGGAGAGCGTTTTTGAAATTCCAGATTTTGTGCACCCTGGTGTGGTGTTAGAGCGGAAAGAACAAAGTAAAGTTTTGTTTAAAGCCATCGATCAATTGCCCGAAGCACAAAAATCGGCATTTGTCTTGGCAAAGCTTGAAGGATTAAGTTATTTAGAAATTGCAAACGTATTAAACACAACTGTGCCAAGTGTAGAATCGCTTTTATTTAGGGCGCGGGCAAACTTAAAAAAACAACTAATTAATTTTGATGGTAATAATTAAATTTACAAAAAATTATGGACACTAATAAAAATGAGAGGAAGTTAGAAAAATGGCTTGATGCGCTCGATGGTGTTGAGCGCGCTATACCACCCGATTATTTATACGAACAAACGTTAGAGCGCATTAAATCGCGAAAGACTAACTCGGTTTCTGCGCAAATTATTCCGATGCGAATAGTATGGCGCGTTGCTGCCATATTTATTGGTATTGCGTTTTTAAATTTTTACTGTATTACCCATTACATGCAAAATAATGCTTCCGAACAAAAAACTATCACGAGTGCCGATGCAGTTAAAGAAATGTATTTTTCATCGAAAGTCCTAAATTTATAGTCATGGATAAAATAAAATTACTTACGCGTTTGAGTATTGGGTTGGCACTACTTAATGTTGCCATACTTGTATTTTTATTTTTTCCAGGTATGCACAGACCATTTCCATCTCCCAATTCAACGGGCGATTTTTTGATGCGCGAATTAAAGATGGATAAAGCGCAACGCGAAGTTTTTGAAAAACAAAAGCATAATCACCATGCAACGGCTGATAGCTTAGAGCATGAAATGCAAAAAATTAGATTACAACTTTACGGAAATAGCACTACTCTTGATACTTCCAATATTAGCCGTATTGCAGATATACAAGGTCAGATAGAGCGTGTAACATTCTTGCACTTTAAAGATGTTCGCGCAGTATTAAACTCAGAGCAACAAACCAAATTCGACGCTATTATTCAAGAGGCTGTTCAAAAATTACAAGCGCAAACACGTAAACCGGAGCATTAGTAACATTATTTTCTCAGTTGAATTTCACTCACCATCGGGAAATGATCGGAGTAATCGACCCGAGAAACCTTACTACTCAAGGCTTTAAAATGTTTATCGACTAATATATTGTCAATTTTTAAGTACGGAATATTGCCGTTGTAACTTACTCCCAAACCTTTTCCAGCATCTAAAAAAGTATCGTCTAAATTCTTTCGCAAAGTATGATAGGTATATGAAAGTGGCGTATCGTTAAAATCGCCACAAACAATGACTGGTAGTTCTGATGCTTCAATATGGGCTGCCACTTCTTCTGCTTCTTGCGCGCGTTTAATGCCATATTTTCTAAATCGGTGCAAAATTTTAAGGATATCGATAACAGATTCTTCATTGTCAATAATACCCTTCGATGCCAATTCGTCTGCAGCGTTACTCAAATTATTTGATTGTAAATGCAGTGCATAGAAGCGCACTTTCGTGCCGTCAATGTTTATATCTGCTCCGATACAACCATTCGAGCCATTTTTATTGATAGGCAATCGAAAAGTGTTTTCTATCGGAAATTTTGAGTAAATGCTAATTGTGGTGGTATCGCCATGGTATTTGTAAGGATAATTTTTCTGGATGGTAAAATTATTCCGACCGCTTTCGTAAATATGATCTTGCATTCCATATTCTAAAAAAGCAATAATATCAGGATTTTCTTTGAGCAAATAGGCATTCATTCTTTTTTGTCCTTCTACACGTTGTGCATAATTTACAACTGCAAAGCCACACACATTGTACTCCATTATTTTTATGGAATGGGTTGGGCTTTTGGTTGAAAAATGAAATGCAACGGTTCTCAAAATAAATGGAACACAACATGCAAGTGTTATTAATGGTACGTAGGCAAATTTTTTACGCGCAATAGTCCATAGAATTAAAAAGAAAAGGTTGGCGACTACTAAGTAAGGAAATGCAATACCCAAAAACATAAAAACGGATGCTTGCGCAGGACTTATGTAGGGTGCGCCGAACGATAATGCCGTAAATAATAGTAGGATTAAATTAAGTTTTTTTAAGAAGGAAACCATAAGTACCGTTATTCGCAATTCGTAATTCGTAATTGAATTACTTTTTACTGGCTTTAAACAGAAAATCTTTTTCTTCAGCGTTTAAACTGTTGTATCCCTTCTGGCTAATTTTATCGAGTATGGCATCGAGTCGTTCTTGCTCGGTGAGCGGTGCAGTACCTGATTTTTTGTTTGAATTTGCAGATGTTTTACTCGATGTATGCTCAACATAAGTACGTTGTGAATAGTTAGGATTACGGGTTCTGTTATTGTTTGATGAACTTCTTCCCATAATTTTTCTAAAAAGTTGCTTAATACTATCGATTACAGCATTAAAACCCAGCGACCAATCGTGACCACGACCTAAATTTGTGGCAAACGTAATGCCCAATGCAACGCCACCTAAATGTGAAAAACTACCTCCAGCATTGTAATTATTAGAAATTGAAATGATATCGAGAACAATTAATACCAAAGCAATATATTTTAATTTAACGGGTCCGATAAGCAATAAATTGAAAATATAATCGGGCGCAATAATAGCTGCGGCGGCTACCATCGCCATTACACCTGCCGATGCACCTAAAGCGTATATGCCAATGCCTGGTGAATAAGGTGTAAAATTGGCAACTAAGAAAAAAACTAAATTTCCAATGATGACGCCAAAAGTATAAATAGGTAAAATAAAACGGTTGCCTATTAAATCGCCAACTACTCTGCCAAACCAATATAACATCAGCATATTCCAAAAAATATGTCCGAAGGCTTCGTGTAAAAATCCAGAAGTAATAATCGACCAAGGATGCGTCAAGAATGTTTTAAAATCGGCGGGCATGCAAAAAAAATGCAAAAAATTGCTGTAGTACATTGCATCTGTGCCCGGAATGGTTAAAAACAATTTTACTATATTAACAGCCACAAACACAATGCAATTGGCAATTATTATTTGCATTAGCATGGTACCGTAGCGAAATTCATTTTTTATATCTTGCCAAATCGACTGAAACATGGTGGAGTGCTATATTTTTTCTTTTGAAAGCAAATGTTATTTGCTCTGACATTCTAATTTAATAATTTGTGGATAAAGGTAATACGTTTTTGCGCGAAATGCAATTCTTTTTCCACGGATTTCATTTGTGGCTATAAATTCCACGGATTAAAATCCGTGGCTACAAAATTCCTACGCCCTTCTGGCTTTTGATAACAACAAACAACTAATTGATATGAATCGTAAAATCTAACGTTTCTACAATCGGATAATTATTCTTAGGAGTAGTTTGTTTCAAAATAATGTCGATATATTTTTTCAATGCTTTATTTCTATCTTCTACTTCCGATTTTTTAGTCAAAAACATTGCTTTAATATATCCTGACTGACCAGGCGCAATCGTTCCGCGCGACCAATCTAAGGATGTACAATCGCAAGCTGTAACAATTTCAATATCTAAATTAGCATTACCCGTATTTTTGAATTTATAAATAAATTCGGGCGATTGCTCAAGCGTAACGTTGCCAAAATCATGCGATTTTGTTTCGAACGCCATGACGGGTATTTTAGGTATGGTGTCCGTTTTTGCGCTTTTAGTTGTAGTTACAGCACTTTGTTGCGTTTTGCACGATATTAGTAGAACAACGTTGAAAAATAATATACCTCCAAATAAAATTGGTCGCATTTTAAAAGTTTTAATTAACAGTAACAATTTTAATTACGTTTCACGATAGTAACCTATCTTATAAAGTGTAACAATTTTAGTTATGTTTGCGATTTAAAACGAAAAAAAATTAAAACTAAATATTTAGCGCCTTAAATTTTAAACAACTGGGTACGCGTGTATAAATTATTACTTTTTGATTATTTAATTCAAACCTAATGGTTTCGACTCGAAGTAATAGTTAATAGTTTTTAAGGTGTATTCAATAAGCGCCTACACTATCACTTAATGTATAATCCCATCATCGCCATGCACATGTCCATGGGCAACCTCTTCGGGTGTGGCGGGACGGACATCTGCTACGCGCACAGAAAAAAATAAATCTACACCTGCCATCGGATGATTAAAATCGAGGCGAACAGCTTCAGGCATGGTATCAATGACGGTGACGAATTGCTCCTCGCCGTTTTCATCCTGCAAAGGTATGAAAGTGCCAGGCTCAAAAATAGCGTGTACATTAGTGCCTTCTTCTAATTTAAACGCTGCATAAGGTATATCTTGAACTTTTGTATCGTCGTAATTGCCATAAGCGTCTTCCGATTTTATAAAAAAAGAAAAATCGTCCCCCGCTTTTTTTCCCAACATATTTTGCTCAAAGGGAGGAATCATATTACCAACACCTTGCACATACGTGAGAGGCGCCGCGCCTTCTGTACTTTCAATTAATTCGCCACTCGCACCACCTTCGCGCAAACTATAATGACATTTAACGACTGTGTTGTTTGTAATTTCTAGCATGTCCTATTTAAAATTTAATAATTCCGAAACTTCAGCATGTAATGCTTCTTTCGTTTTTTCTACCATTACCAAATTGTGAGCAGCAGCTTGGCGCAATAATGCATCGGCTAAATTTTGTGCCGTATCGGCTGGCGCAAGTGTTTGCGCTACTTCGTGCACTGTTTCCGATGCGCTTTCGCGCAAAATGCGCAAAATTTCAACAGCATCCTTTGAAAGGTATAAAAACTGTGCGCTGTTGTACGCATACTCTTGCTGAATGGTTGCTGTTAAAGCGTATTCTAATTGTCGCACCGTATAATCTTTAAAATCTGTGCGTTCAATCAAGGCTAAAATAGCAATTCTATCGCAGAAAACACTCAACCGCTCATAAGCAGGTAAACGTGTTGAAAGTGTTGCTTGTTGCTGTTGCCACTTCATGTTTTGAAACGCGATGTTGTTTTTTTTGTTCTCGAGGCGTTCATAAACTTTACATAAATAATAAACTGACCAAACAATGGCTGCTGAAAAAACTATTCCTGAAATTAATATCATATTATACAAAACACGTTTTGTGTATTTTCGTTTATAAAAATACAAAAATAAGACAAGCCAACAATATTTAGCTACTATTAAAAAAGTAACGAACTGTTTGCCATATTTTATTGTTTAAACAATACTTCGTAAAAGCAATTGCTTAGTAGTTAGTTTTTTCGTAAATTTGCAAAAATTTTGATATGGATACTTTGACAGCACCACAAAATACTTCAACACAACAAGCACCGGTGATTTTAACCGATGGTGCTGTTCGTCAGTTTAAGACAATTATTGCTGAGCAAAACATTGGTTCTCAATACGGTTTACGCGTAGGAGTAAAAGGCGGTGGCTGCTCAGGATTTAGTTATGAGTTGGGTTTTGACGAACAAAAAGACGGTGATAGCGTATATACTATCAATGGCATGCGGGTGTTTATGAAAAAAGCGCACGCCATTTACCTATTAGGCATGGAAATTGATTTTAAAGAAGGGTTGAATAATCGTGGATTTTCATTCACTAACCCTAATGCTAAGGAAACCTGTGGATGTGGAACATCTTTTTCAGCTTAATTTTTTTTGTTTTGTCCCATTGCGGTTTTGCGACTGTTGCAATTGCAACGTTCCAAATCTGCGATAACCGATTATGGTAAGTTTATGCACAATTATAATCTCGCCCACTGTTCGCAGTGGCGGGATTTTTTTATGCGCGAATGGCATCAACGGGATTTAATCGCGCGGCTTGAAGCGCGGGTAAAATACCAGCAATCACTCCAACTACAACTGATAGTACAAGGGTGAAAATGACGTTTGAAAATGATACAAAAATATCGAATTCGAAAATAGCGGTTAAAATTTTGGTTACCGCAAACACTAAAGCCAAACCCATTAATCCGCCGATTAAACACAGTATAACAGATTCGATGAGAAACTCTAAAAGGATTTCGTAATTTTTTGCACCAATGGCTTTTTTAATACCAATAATGTTCGTCCGCTCTTTAACAGAAACATAAATTATATTTGCAACGCTGAACATTCCGACCAATAGCGCAAATCCACCAATTATCCAACCCAAAATATTGAGTGCTGAAAATAGTTTATTAAAGGCTTCTGTTAAAATAGAGAGCGAACTCACAGCAAAATTATCTTTTTCCGAGGGTTTTATTTTACGCGCTTTTCGTTCCGTTAGCGTAATATTATCGCGCAAAGAGTTTTCCGATACATCCGATTTACCTTTAATTTCGACGGAACCAGAAAAAAAACCATTGGGTTTAACGTTTGTGACATAGCGCGCAAATTCAAATCCGATGAGATAAGCATCGTCGTAATCAACAAATTTTAATAAATCGCGCCCCGATTCTTTTATCACACCTATCACTTCCATTTTTCTTCCCAATGCAAAAACTTCTTTGCCAACAGCAGAAGTATTGTCTCCAAAAAGTAAATTTGCCACCTTATAACCGAGTACAACTTTGTTTACACCCAAGTTATATTCATTGAGTGTAAAAAATCGTCCGTCTTGAAATTCCAAACTGTGCACTTTGTCATAATCTTCGGTGACAGCCAAAGCAAAAGCACGTTCGACAATACTGCTTTCATACTTTATAGATTTGAAGCCAATGGGATTGTAAAACGAAACGTATTGAGCAGTGGTTAAATTATTATTACATGCTTTATAATCTGCAAGCGTCGGGTTTGGTCGTTGTTTAATTTTAATAAAATCTTCTTCCGATATTCTATCGAAGGGAAATTTTGAAACGTACAACATATTACTGCCAATGCGATCAATGCTTTGGCGAATATTGCTTTCTAAAGAACTGATTGTAGTTTTTATTGCGACGATGCAAAAAATGCCAATCATGACGCCGAGTAATGAGAGAAAGCTTCGCAAGCGGTTGGCGCGGAGTTGTTCGAATGCTTGCAAAAAACTTTCGCGTAAAACTTGCATTGAGTGAGTTGTTTATTTTTTCTCAAGTGCTGCCTTATACAACTCTTTCTCTGTCACTTTCTGAATTTTCATGCCCGATTTCAATTTCCGCGCAATCAAACTATACGGTGCAGAAACAATTTCTTCGCCTTCGTTTACGCCAGAAAGAATTTGTATAAATTCATTGTCTTGAATGCCTGTTGTGACTTTTGCCATGCGCACTGAATCTTTCGACACTACAAAAATGACTTCATTAACGGGTTTATTAGCACCACTTTTATTCGCCACTGCTAAATTTTGAGCATCATCTGTTTTAGCTTTTTTCAGAAGTGCATCTTCTTCGCGCGTAGTGATAGCTTGCAACGGCACACTTAAAGCATTTTGTGCTATATTAGTATGAATATCGACCGTACCCGACATACCTGGACGAAAAGGTGGTCGACCATTACGGAATAAATCAGCGTAGGATGCTGCATCTATTCTGATTTTAGCGACGAAATTCGTTGCTTGATCGGTCGTTAAATTGACAGCACCCGCTGCTGTGAAAGCATTTTCGGCGGTGTTCGCAATTTCAGTCAATCTGCCTGTGAATTTTCTTTTCGGGAAAGCATCTACCGTAATTTCAGCTTCATTACCAACAGCAATGCGCAAAATATCGTTTTCAGAAACGTTTACTTGTACTTCCATAGCATTTAAATTCGCTACGCGCAAAATTTCTGTTCCCGACATTTGAGCAGTACCCACCACGCGCTCGCCTTTTTCAACACTGCGCTTAGTTACAATACCATCAACTGGAGA
>JAYWBA010000011.1:0-44307 GCA_043781915.1 Saprospiraceae bacterium | reverse complement strand
TTTTCTCTTATAATAAAACTCACAAGTTAATGCTCGAATCTATCGGGCTTTTAGCCGCGAAGCATCGCGGCTCTACCTATATCGTTCTCGCAAAACCTTCATCATGTACGAATTAATTTCCCATTGATTGGCAACTGCTTGCCGTGTGTACGGTAAAGTAGGCATATAGTCAGGTGGACCAAACTCGGTGAGAATGGTAATTTGTTTGCCTTCCGATTTGCGGCGACTAACAATTTTATCCCACCAATTAAAATGCGCTTCAACGGCTTTTTCCCATTCTGGCGCGCGTGGGTCGTTCACTTGCGGTCCTTCGGGATGACCAATGCGCGCATGAATGTGCCCAGCTCTTGAACAAGCTAAGTCGAGCGTTTCTTTTTGATCTTGTAACAGCGATTCATGCACACAACACCAATGCGAAAGGTCGCAAGTGAGCAGCAAATCGGGATTTTTTTCTAAATATTGTCGCGCTACAGGAGCTGAATACATAATCCTGCTGCGATGTGTTTCATGATAAATGCCAATGCCAGATGTCGCAGATATTTTTTTAGTAACATCAAAAAAGGCTTGTGCTTGCTCAGTAGTGAAATAATCTTTTCCTGAATGACAATTGACATACAAGGGCTTTTGGATGTTTTGCGTAGCTGCCGCATCAACGTTTTTAGAAAATTCGTCTAAATTTTTCTTAAAATCGCTGCTGCCTGAACCACAAAGAAAGCCAATCTCTAAGCCATACTTTTTCAATCCTGCGAACAATTCTGCGCGTTTTTTTTCGTCAGTTTCCCACCAAAGTTCTATGCCATCGTAACCGTCTGCTTTAATTTTTGAAAAAAGACTATCCAGAGTGCCATTGAAACCCCAATTGGTGCCGAGAATTTTTAAATCGGATACACCTTCCAAAAAAATGGGTTTGGCAAAACTTTCGAGCGATGCAACAACGGAGGCTGCTAAAGTAGAATGTATGAATTTACGTCTATTCATTGAATGATTTTTTAGAATAAATTTAACTTTTAGCTTTAGCTAAAAAATAGAAATTGGCTACGCTATAACCTCTCTCACAACTTTTCCAGCTACATCAGTTAATCTGAAAGGTCTGCCTTGAAAATGATATGTCAATCGCTCGTGGTCGAAACCTAATTGATTGAGTATTGTAGCTTGTACATCGAAAACGGAAGTTTTGCCTTTCAAAATAGAGTAGCCAATTTCATCCGTTTCGCCGTGTGAAAATCCTTTTTTGATGCCGCCACCAGCCATCCAAATGGTGAAAGCATCGGCATGGTGGTCTCTACCTTTAAAAGCATTGGGTTTATTGTCGCGATTTTCGAGCATGGGTGTTCTTCCAAATTCTCCGCCCCAAACAATCAGCGTTTCATCGAGCAAGCCGCGTTGTTTGAGGTCAAGAATCAAAGCCGTTACCGATTTATCTGTCTGCCGACACTTGTTGACCAAACCTACATCAATTGAAAGACTTTCTTCAGTCCCGTGCGAATCCCAACCCCAATCAAAAAGTTGTACAAATCGAACACCTTGCTCTACTAATTTGCGCGCAAGAAGCACATTATTCGCAAAACAAGATTTGCCAACCTGCGTGCCGTACATATCGTGGATATATTGCGGCTCCGATTTTATGTCCATCACTTCTGGAACGGACATCTGCATTTTAAACGCCATTTCGTATTGCGCAATGCGCGATATCGTTTCAGGGTCTTTAACTTGTTCGTATTGTAATTTGTTTACCTCGTTGATGGCATCGATGGATGCACGGCGCAAATCTCGATTGATACCTTCGGGGTCGTTCAAAAATAAAACCGGATCACCTTCGCTTCTACATTGAACGCCTTGAAAAACGGAAGGTAGAAAACCACTACCCCAAACACTTTTACCTGCATCCGGGTCTTTACCACCCGATGTCAGAACAACAAAACCTGGAAGATTGGCATTTTCTGAACCCAATCCATACGTCACCCAAGCGCCCATGCTCGGTCTGCCGAGGCGTGCACCACCTGTGAGTAACATTAATTGAGCAGGTGCATGGTTGAATTGATCGGTATGAACAGCTTTTAAAAAAGTTATTTCATCAGCAACAGATTGTAAATGCGGTAAATAATTGGAAATCCAAGCACCCGATTGCCCATTTTGTTTGAAAACCGCTTGCGAAGCTAACATTTTTGGTACGCCGCGAATAAAGGCAAAGCGTTTACCTTCCAACAAAGATTGCGGACAATCTTTACCATCCATTTTCAATAATTCTGGTTTATAATCGAATAATTCTAATTGCGAAGGCGCACCCGCAGCATGAATATAAATCACAGATTTTGCTTTGCCCGCAAAATGTGGTAAACGCGGAGACAAGGGATTGATTGGATCGATGGATAATTCGTTGAAGGCGTTTGTCAAAGCTGCGTTTTTAGAATCGCCCAAACAACTGCCGAACAAACTGCCCAATGCCATGCCGCCAAGTCCCATACCACATTGATGAAGGAAATGCCTTCGAGCCATGTAGTTTAAAACTTCAGACTGTGCTTCGTTGAATAAATTTTTCATTCAAATCATGATTTATTTACAAACTCATCCAAGTTCAAAATAGCATTCGCAACAACAGCTAATGCCGCAATGTCAGGCTTTTGATCCGTCAGAACACTCGGAATTTTCGACTTACTTTTTTTATCTGCTTTCGAAAATTGCTGCAATGCTGTTGCATAAAGTTTTTCTAAAACGTCTTGTTTCTCTTTCTCAATAGGTTGACCCATGGCTTGTGCATAACAATATGCTATTTTTTGACCCATATTTTCATTATTGCTTACATTTTGGTATTCAAGCATTGCATTTTTAGCTAAGGCAATTGCCGCCACTAAATGCGTCGAATCGTTTAATGTCACTAAGGCTTGTAAGGGCGTATTCGTTCTAATGCGTCTCGATACACAGACTTCTCGGTTGACGCCATCGAAGGTGAGCATAGATGGAAACGGGCTACTGCGCTTCCAGTATGTGTATAATGCCCGGCGAAATTGTTGTTTGCCTGCGCTTATTTTCCAAGTTGCACCATTCCATGGCGAATTCCAAATACCAGCGGGTTGATACGGGAAAACACTTTGTCCGTACAGCGAATCCAATAATAAACCGCTCACAGAGAGGGTTTGATCGCGAATTTGTTCTGCCGAAAGACGTACGCGTGGCGCGCGCGCATAAAATTTATTTTGCGGGTCTTTGTTTTGTAAATCAGTTGTAACACTTGAGGATTGTTGATATGTTGCTGACATAACCAAAGTTTTAAGCAACTTTTTGGTGCTCCAATTCATATCGTTCATAAATTGATAGGCAAGGTAATCCAATAATTCGCGGTGCGTCGGCGCAATGCCTTGTGTGCCTAAATCTTCCAAAGTTTCCGCTAAACCAACGCCAAAAAGTTGTTCCCAAATCCGATTCACATAAGTGCGCGCTGTCAACGGATTTTTTTTATCGGTTAGCCACATCGCCAAACCTCGACGGTCTTTAGGAGCATCTTTAGGAAAAGGATTTAATGATTTTGGTACATCGGGTTCAACTTCTGCGCCGTGCGACAACCAATTACCACGTTCAAAGACAAATGTTTTTCGGCGCATATCGCTTGGGTTTTCCATCATGATGGGTGTTCTATCAAAATCCTTGGCGTTGAGTAAATCCCAAAATAATTTCTCGGCTTTATTGCCATCAACCGTATTTTTAATGGGGAACGATTTCCTAAAAGCCAGCCAATCGAATTGTATCCCCGATTTTGTAAAATCCTTTAAATTGGAGTTTTCGTACCGAAAATATAGATCGTGCACACCTTTAGTAGGAGGAATATCCTTTTTTGCGACCGCCCAACCTGTTTTAGACGTATCAATCAAAACACTTTTTAGAACCGCACCTTTAAGCGAATCGAGGTGAATAGTCAGCGTGCCACCTTTTAATTTGCTGGTGTAAGTATAAATGAGTTGGTCTTTATCTTCGAGATTAACTTGTTTAAATCGTGCCGAACCATCTTTTCGAAGAACCAACCATTTTTCGTCGTTTAAAGCGCTATTCACTAATTTATCGGAAGTGATTGAATTATAGGAAGGCTGTAAAGTTTTTACAAAAATATTGATGGCATCAGCGCGTTGCGGTACATTTGTTTTCAACCAACCATTGAGTTCTAAATAGTTCAAACTATCTTTTTTGCGATATTCCCTGAAAATCGGATAGTCGCTATACGTGTCTTCATCGCGCGTATTATTGAAAAACGCCATGAACTTGTAGTAATCTTCGTGTCTGAACGGGTCGTATGGATGGCTATGACATTGCACACAAGCAAAAGTTGTTCCCATAATACCTTGCCAAGTCGTTGCCACTCTATCCATCACGGCGGAAGTTCTGAACTCTTCGTTATCCGTACCACCTTCGTCGTTTGTCATTGTGTTCCGATGAAAAGCAGTAGCGATATACTGCGCATCGGTAGGGTTCGGCAATAAATCGCCCGCAATTTGTTCGGTTATGAAAGTATTGTAAGGCTTATCGTCATTAAAAGCGCGAATCAACCAATCTCTGTAACGCCATATTGAACGGCTATCGTCGCGTTCATAACCTTTTGTGTCTGCATAGCGCGCGACATCGAGCCACATACTCGTCCACCGTTCTCCATACGACGGCGCGCTCAAAAGAGTATCAACTAAATTTTGATAGGCTTTAAGTGAATTGTCGTTCAAAAACTTTTGCCTGAGGTTTTCAGGCGCAGGTAAACCCGTTAAATCGAGCGATACACGGCGCAAAAGCGTTTGTTTATCTGCTTTGGGCGATGAAGTCAGACTTGCTTCCTTCTGTTTATCAGTAATAAAATAATCTATGTCATTTTCAACGCCTTTTGGTTTCAATAAACCCCAAAAAGAAAAGAAAGGCATCGGTACAGAAACATTCTTTACTTCCGTATATGCCCAATGATCGCCCCATTCAGCACCTTCTTTTATCCATTGATGCAGCGTATTAATTTCATCTTTACTCAGAGGTGGTTGTTTGTAAGGCATGCGGTCTTCCAGATGGGAGTCCGTTATGCGTTTCATCATTTCGCTGCCATCAGGATCGAATGGGATAATAGCTGCTTTACCACTTTTATTTTTTGCCAAAGCATCGGAGCGAAACAAAAGGCTAAATTCACCTAATCGCTTTACACCGCCATGACAAATGATACATTTGCGATTCAAAAGCGGTTTGACCTGTGTGTTGAAGTCTATTTTATCGCTTTTAAAACTAAATGCAAACGCTAAAAGTGCCGCCAGAAAAGCAGTGCCAATTAGGGATCTTTTTTTAGAAAATAATGGTTTCACTGAATGGGTTGATTTAAAAAGAGTAAATCAAAAATTCTCATGCAATGTAAGCATTTTTTTTAAATTTGCATATCAATTTAGCTAAAGCTAAAATGTTAATCAATTTCTCGCAGAAATCTAATTTTCTTTGCGCCCTCTGTGAAAACTCTGCGACTCTGCGTGAAATTATTAGTGGCATTAACGCAGAGTCGCAGAGTCGCAGAGTTTTCGCAGAGGACGCAAAGAACTATCGAAAGTCAAGAACCCAAAGAAAAAAAATTACTAGTTAAACTAAATCTTTAGAAATCATAAATAACATGAAAATTCAGAATAAAATTGGACTTACTATTATTTTAATTGGAGCGACTCCAGCTGTTTTTGACTTTTTGAATGTATATGCTGGCATGTCGTCAACTTTTAATAAATTACCAAAATCTCTTGAAATAATTCTAGTATTTGGAAATTTATTGGCAAGTTCTTTTATAATGTTTATTGGAGCAATAATATTAATGTTTGAAGAGAACAAAATATGGTTTAAATTATTGAGCATCTTAATAATTTTATTTTCTATCTTTTGGCAATATTCTATGTGTAAAGTTGAATTATAGCCATTAATGAGGAGAACTGTGCAGTAGCTAGACCGAAACAAACGGTACAAGTTTTTTAGACAAATGGGTGGCGAGATAGGTAGCCTAATTTAAGTGATTAATAAAAACAGGTAATGATGTCAAACTTGAAAAGTACTAGAAAATATATCACGTCATCACCGGATATTCGTAGTGGGGAACTTTGTTTGATAGGAAGACGTTTGACTGTCTTCGATGTAGTTAGTGGTGCTTTTTTTGAAAATTCTCTTAATGATTACATGTTAGATATGGAGGTTAAATACGAAGAGGTAAAAGAGTGTTTGACTTTTTGCAGTCAGAAAGAATGTTTAAAGATTAAAGATGTTGTATTATGCTCGAAGTGTGAATTTGGACAAATACAGAATGGTGATGCTTTTGAGAGTTATACAGAGAATTATAGTAAAATTATAATTCATGGCAAATCTGGACCTAAAATTATCTATTCAAAAACTGGCAATATGGATTTAGATTTAAATCATGACACTTTGAATTTTTTAGGTGATGAAAAGGACTTTTGGATTGAGTTAAGAGGTTATAAAGGTTGGGAAATGGCAAGGGAAGTAATGTTAAAAAATAAAATAGAAGTGACTTTGAACTAGCAAGCAATGATAAGCACTGCTACTGACCTCTTTTTTAGCAAAAAAGTTGCACTTCTAATTTGAACCTAAGTATTTAAAAAAAGTGTAAACAAATAAGCGTTTCAGTGGATTTCTGCGAAAATTTCTGCGGATATCTGCGGGAAACTGGTTAACATTCAGCTTTAGCTGAATAATTTCTTTGCAGCTTTTGCGCGACGAATACAACAACAATGACACAACTCGAAGAAATATTACTCAGCAGTGGTTCAAAAAGCATGATTAATCAGGCACTGCTTTACATTGGTAACGATGAAGAACGCGTGGAGGAACTATTAAATTTATTCGATAACAAAACAGATAAATTAGCCACACGTGCTGCTTGGGTGGCGAGTTGGCTGTATGAGAAATACCCCATAGTAGAAAATTACGGCGCGTTTTTATTGAACACACTAAAAACTACACCGTTGGAGTCGATACGTCGTAGTATGGGGCGTGTTTTTGCTTTTTCATCCCTACAAGTAGGAACCGAAAATTTATTAGTACCATTAATTGATACAAGCTACTCTTTCTTAATGGATAGAAAACAACCCATTGCTGTGCGTGTTTACAGTATCCATATTTTACACAATGCGGCAAAAAGAAATCCTGAATTATACGAAGAATTAAAGCAAACGCTTTTACTACTCGGAAATGACGAGACAAGCGCTGCGATAAGGAGCAAAATGAGAAGTCAGGTATCAGGATCAAATGAAAAACAAATTGACCCTGATACCTGATTCCTGACTTCTGGTACCTATTAAATCTCTTCTCCGTCGTCAATAACATCATTAACTTCCAGAAACGAACCAATAGCATGAATAGCAGTTGCCATGCGCGGATAGTCGATGGTATAATGAATGAATTTACCTTCGCGGTGCGTGTGAACCAAGCCAGAGGCGCGCAAAATTTTTAAATGCTGCGAAGTAATAGATTGCTCTAATTTTAGAGTGCCGTAAATTTTGTTGACATTTATAGTTTTGTGTTTGTCTATAAATTCTAAAATTTGCAAGCGCAACGGATGCGCCAAGGCTCTTAAAATATCTGAAGAGACTTGAAGTTTTTCCTTATTAATGAAGGCTTCAACCTTTCCCATAGTGCTGTTTTTTTGTAAGAGTTGTATAACGGTTTGTTTTAGTAAGCAAATATGCTACAAATTATTGAAGCAACAAAATTTTTTCTTATAATAATTTATACATTAACTAATGTTAAGAGTTGTTACTCCTAAAAAGAAGCAACAACTCTTAATTAGTTGCGCATTTTGTACATGGGTAAGAAAATAACTTAAACTGCTTCTTGGAAGCGCTCTTGTAATATCTCGAAAGTTTTTTTAGACCGAGCTTCGCTCGTTAGAAAAATTAATCGGTAGCTTTTCGAGGTGCGAAACCGATGAAAAGCTAAATCGTCTGAGAGTTTAAGTTAAAGAAATTTATCTTGCAACCCACTTAATTGCTTGACGCCGTTTCAGTAATTTCTTCCACCAACCTGCTAATGTGGTTGATACGTTCTTTACTGACGTAATAGTAAATAAATTTACCTTGACGTTCTGTTTTAACTACACCTGCACGGCGTAGAATAGCTAAATGCTGCGATGCCACCGATTGCTCTAAGCGTAAACGGATATACAAGTCAGTAACCGTCATTTTCTCATTTTCGTCGAGAAGGTCAATAATTTGCTGGCGAAGTTTGTGATTAACTGAACGAAGTACTAAGACCGCTTTGCGCAATTCGACATAATCTAACTCGATGTCGCGTTTCCCCTTTTTTAATACAACCGTTTCGTTTTTCGATTTCCTCATAATAGTATGCTACTTTAAATTGTTGTGTAATTCGGATTTATAGTTCCAATTCTTTATTTGAAAAGTTTGTGCCAATTAGTGATTTTATTGCCATTCAAATGATAAATTTTTGAATTTAAACATAAAAATAGAATTTATTTTTGAAAAATAATAAAAATATACACTTTATTATTTTTTTTTCTTTAAATTTTTTTTAAATAAATATGCAAGTTAACGGAAATAGAAGTTGAGGTAACGGTAAATCGCAATTTTGACTGCAACAAAATAAGCGATTTACAGTAATATAATTGAGGTTTCAGGTATCAGATTTAAGGCATCAGAAATCAAGTATCAAAGGGGCTGGAGTAAAATAAAATTAATAACTGACCCTGACATTTGACCTCTGAAATCTGACCCCTGAAACTTCAATTTAAATAAAGTTTTGAAATACACGCTAAATAGATTTATTTTGCGCAGTTTTTAGAACAACCAACAACATCATTATTATTTATTAGATTTTCAAATGGCACTGATTCAAAAAATACGGAACAAATCCGTTTTAGTTATTACGCTCATGGCTTTGGCTATTGCAGCTTTTATAGGAATGCTTTTCACGCAAGATTCGAACCGCTCGTGGGGACAACTTACTAATACTACTACTATAGCAAAAGTAAATGGTGAAGCTTTAGATTATCGCGAGCTTGATGCGCGCGCTCAAACTTTATATCAACAACGTGCGAGCGATTTAAATGTCCGCAACGGTTTATTCAACCAATTCGTTGAAGGTGCGATTATAGAGAAAGAAGCTAACGCACTTGGTTTGGGTATTTCTAAAGATGAATTGCGCGATTTACAATTCGGAAAAGATTTAAGCCCGATTGTTTTGAGCAACCCTGCTTTTATGGATCAGAATACACGCCAAGTTGACCCTGCGCAGTTGGAGAAAATTAAACAAGCCGTTGATGCTAATACTGTGCCGATTGAAGGCAAAAAATATTTGAAAGAAATAGAAGAACAAGTGATTAAAGAACGCTTACAGTCTAAAATTTTAAACTTGGCGACCAAATCGGTTTATGCACCCACTTGGTTAGTCGAGGCGGTTCAGTCGCAAATGAGTTCGCCTTCAACTTTTACGTTTTCGCGCATTCCATTCGATAAAGTGGATGATAAAGATGTGAACGTTACGGATGCTGATTTAGAAAAATATATTTCTGAAAATAAAGCGCGCTTTACGAACGAAGAAGAAACGCGTACAATTCAATATGTGCAAATTGATGTAAAACCTTCTCCTGAAGATTCTGCGAAGCTTTTTGCCAAGATGACAAAAACCCGTGAGGACTTTTCAATAGCTAAGAACGATTCTAATTTTGTTGCAGCTAACAACGGACAGATGGTAGGTAAATATCTCGGTAAAGACGAATTGCCTCCAATAACGCGTGACACGTTTGCTAAAATTGCGATAGGTACAGTTATCGGACCTTATTTAGATGGTAAGTATTCTGTAATAACGAAGTTACTCGATAGAAAAACTTCACCCGATTCTGTCCACTCGCGGCATATATTAATACAACCTGGTCCAGGCGCACAAAAAACAGCCGATAGTTTAAAACTTCTTATCGAATCTGGTTTGGTTAAATGGGATTCAGCGAATGCGAAATTCAGTACCGACCCAGGCGCTAAATCTAAAGGCGGTGATTTAGGTACACAGCCTCAAGGAACATTCGTTTCAGAATTTAACGACCTCATTTTCTTTCATGCACAACTTGGTAAAACTTACACTGTTAAATCTCAATTTGGTGTGCACATTGTGCAAGTGTTGGGTATTGTTGCTGGAAAGAACGAATCGCGCGTAAAAATTGCCTATATTCGTGAGCCATTGATTCCAGGTACTGAAACAGATAAAAAAGCCAGTGCTTTAGCTGATGAGTTAGTAACTTCATCAAAAAGTATTGACGATTTAATTAAAAACGCACAAGCAAAAGGCTTGGCTGTTCAAACATCACCTGCAACCCGAGCTAACGATATGTATCTCGGTGCTTTGGGTCAAGCTACAGGTATTCGCGAAATTTTGCGTTGGGCATTCGATTCGAAAGTAGGTGAGCGCGCTAAAAAAAGCTACGCGCTTAACGATCAAGGCGAAGCGTATCCGAATAAATACATTGTGCCAGCTTTAAAATCTATTTCACCCAAAGGTCAGCAAACTTTAGCTGATTTGCGCGAACAAATTTTACCAGTGGTTAAAAACAGAAAAAAAGGTGAAGTTTTAAAAACTAAAATTGGTGGTGCCGATTATTTAACTACGGCTGCTCAATATCAATTGCGCGTCGATACAGCACGCAATGTTACCTTTAATGCACCTTTTGTTTCGAACATAGGTAACGAACCTAAATTTATAGGTATTGCACTAAGCACCAGTCCAGGCAGTACTATTCCGACAGTGGTTGGTGAAAGTGGTGTATTTGTTGGTCAAGTTTTGAGCAAAGATGCCATGGTTAACGCCCCGAATAATAAAGAAATGATGCAAAAGAGTTTGACCAATAGTGCAGTACAGTCTTTAAAAGCTGTAATTATTAAATCGCTCAGAAAAAACACATCCATAACAGATAACCGTTCAAAATTTTTCTAAGCTCCATTTTGGAATAATATTTGAGTTTTATTAATTAGTAAAATAATTGTTTATTAATTTATTGATAATTCACAAATAGTGTTTTGAATAAAAAAATAAAACTGACTACTTTTGTACCGTAGTCAGTTTTATTTTTTGCAACAAATTATATCATTAAATTCCTTTTAAATTTAAATCAACTTATTTACTGAGCACTCCACAATCTTCCTCCCAAAGTTGTTTTGCTCACTTCAAAACTAAAAGATTATTTTTTTATGAACATTGCAGTTGTAGGAACCGGTTATGTTGGTTTAGTAACAGGGACTTGTTTTGCCGAAACGGGAAATAATGTCATTTGCGTTGATATCAACGCAAAAAAAGTTGAGGCTATGCAAAATGGGGAAGTCCCCATTTTTGAGCCAGGCTTGGAACTTTTATTCGAGCGTAATACTTCGCAAGGTCGTTTGCACTTCACCACCAATTTAAAAGAAGCGGTTGACAAAGCGCAAATCATTTTCTTAGCATTGCCAACACCACCAGGAGAAGATGGTTCTGCCGATTTAAGTTATATTCTTGGTGCCGCTGAAGACCTTTCTAACATCATTACAGAGTATAAAGTTATTGTCGATAAAAGCACAGTACCTGTTGGAACGGCTGAAAAAGTAACTGCTGTAATCGCTAAAAAATTGGATAAAAAACTATTCTCGGTTGTTTCAAATCCAGAATTCTTGCGCGAAGGCGTAGCTGTAGATGATTTCATGAAACCCGACCGCGTAGTGATTGGCACCGATTCAGAAAAAGCGCGCGGTTTAATGCGCAAACTATACGAACCATTCGTGCGTCAAGGCAATCCGATATTTTTTATGGATGAGCGCTCGGCGGAAATGACGAAGTATGCAGCCAATTCTTATCTCGCTATGCGTATTTCATACATGAATGAAATTGCCAACTTGTGCGAAAAAGTAGGTGCCAACGTCGATAATGTGCGTATAGGTATGGGTTCTGATTTGCGTATTGGCAAGCGTTTTTTATTTCCAGGCGTAGGTTATGGTGGTTCGTGTTTCCCCAAAGATGTGCAAGCGCTTGCTAAAACGGCTGAAGAACACAAATACGATTTCCAGATTTTAAAATCTGTCATGCAGGTAAACGATATACAGAAAACAGTTTTGGTGAAGAAAGTTAAAAAATTCTATCACAATAAACTAGAAGGTAAAACTATTGGCATTTGGGGATTGGCTTTTAAACCCAATACCGACGATATACGCGAAGCACCCGCTTTACATATCATTGATGAGCTTTTAGAAATAAAGGACCTCACGGTTAAAGTATATGACCCAGAAGCGATGAAAAATGTTAAAGCTATCTACGGCGATAAAATTATTTTCAGTAAAGATAAATATCGCACACTTGATGGTTGCGATGCCCTCATTATTGTAACGGAGTGGAACGAATTTAGAACACCCGATTTTGAATTTTTGCAACAAAAACTGAAAGATAAAGTCATTTTCGACGGCAGAAATTTATTCGACATCGAAGAAATGAAGGGCAAAGGTTTCCATTACGAAAGTATTGGACGAGACATTGTAAAAAAATAATCAAGATTAAAAGATTTTCAGGATAATAAAAATGGCTGTACAATTTGTGCAGCCATTTTTTGTTTTTGTTTGAGAATTCAAACCGTTGTGGAGCGAAAAAAAATTTTTAAAATTTTATTTTTGATCGCGTTAATTGTTACCAAAATTTACACATTCGAATGTGTAAATTTTGGTAACAATTAGGTTGATTGAAATTAAAAAATTTTATTTTTTTCGAAACTATGGTTCCCTTTAAATTTGAAAGCCCATCCAAGTTTACAATTTATTGAATAAAATTTTTTTGTTCGTCATCCGTCTTCTTAAAAAAATAAAAAAAATGATTTACACAATTTTAGGCGCCGGCGGAACTATCGGCGAAGCGCTCAAACAAGAATTTATTAAACGTGCGCTGCCGAATACAACTGTGCGCATGGTGCGTAGAACAAATAGTACATCGAATAATCCATTATTTGAAAATATCAGTGCTGACATTTTAGATGCTAAATCGGTAAACGATGCAGTTCGCGGTTCTGATATTGTTTTTTTGGTGGCGGGTTTACCTTATAATATTAAAACGTGGCAAGCACAATGGCACATCGTCATGCAAAATGCGATTGATGCCTGCGCAGAACACAAAGCCAAACTCATTTTTTTCGATAATGTGTATATGTATGGCAAAGTAAATGGTATTATGACCGAAGAAACGCCGTTTAATCCGTGCAGTAAGAAGGGTGAAGTACGCGCGCACATTGCAAAGATGTTGCTCGATGCTATTGCCAATGAGAAAGTTACAGGCATGATTGCACGCGCTGCCGATTTTTACGGTCCAAATACCCCTCTGAGTATGTTTACCGCCATGGTTGTTGATAATGCTTTGAAAGGAAAATCGCCTCAAGCACTTGTTCGCACCGACGCGAAACACTCTTTTACGTTTACGCCCGATTGCGGTCGCGCCTTAGTCGATTTATCTCTTGACGCTTCTGCTTATAACCAAACGTGGCATTTGCCGACCTACAACCCTGCTATGACGGCGCAAGAAATGAGTGACGCATTTCTAAAACTTATTCCAAGCACTAAAACCAAAATGCAAGTGCTCTCTAAATTCATGTTGAGCATTTTAGGCTTGTTTATTCCTATTTTGCGTGAATTGAAAGAAATGATGTACCAATACGAATCTGAATACTATTTCGATAGCACCAAGTTTGAAAAACATTTTGGATATGGTGCTACAACATATCAAGAAGGGTTGGTGCAGACGGCGGATTATTATAAAGCAGCCAAGATATAATCAATCGCAAAAGTTTCCACAAAAAAAAACGAATTACAAATCGCATTGAATTCGTAATTCGTTTAATGGGGCGAATTCAATTCGCCCTTACGTTTATAAAGTGTAGATAAAATTTCTTTCAAACCTGTTAGATTTGCAAAACCAAAATTTATCTTGCAAACGATACTGCGCGTTTTTCGCGAATCACCGTAACTTTTATTTGACCAGGATACTGCATCGTTTCTTGAATTTTTTGCGAAATTTTGAATGAAATATCGTCAGCACTTTCGTCGCTCACTTTATCACTTTCAACCATAACGCGCAATTCTCTGCCTGCTTGCATCGCATACGCTTTTTGTACACCTTCATGCGAAAGAGCGAGTTCTTCGAGTTCGTTCAAACGTTTGATATAACTTTCCAAAATTTCGCGACGTGCACCTGGGCGTGCGCCAGAAATCGCATCGCAAGCTTGTACAATCGGCGAAATGATATTATTCATTTCAATTTCATCGTGGTGTGCACCCACGGCGTTGATGATTGCTGGATGTTCGTTGTGTTTTTCACACATTTTCATACCCAATAAAGCGTGAGAGAGTTCAGTTTCTTCTTCTGCTACTTTTCCAATATCGTGTAATAATCCGGCCCGTTTGGCGAGTTTAATTTGTTTAGCGTTCAAGCCCAATTCCGCCGACATCAATGCACATAAATCGGCTGTTTCGATGGAGTGTTTTAATAAATTCTGACCATACGACGAACGATAACGCATTCTACCTACCATACGAACTAATTCGGCAGGTAAACCGTGAATATCTAAATCTATAATAGTGCGTTCGCCTATTTCTATAATTTGCTCTTCGAGTTGCTTCTTCGTTTTAGCCACTACTTCTTCAATACGCGCAGGGTGAATACGCCCGTCAGTCACTAATTTTTTGAGCGATAAACGCGCAATTTCGCGACGGATAGGATCGAACGAAGAAATGACAATCGCTTCAGGTGTATCGTCGACGATGATTTCAACGCCTGTTGCAGCTTCGAGCGAACGAATATTTCTACCTTCGCGACCAATGATTTGACCTTTCATCTCGTCGCTTTCTAAATTGAACACAGATACTGTATTTTCAATCGCGAGTTCAGCACTCATGCGCTGAATAGCTTGAATAACAATTTTTTTCGCCTCTTTGCTCGCCGTGTTTTGTGCGTGTGCAATAGCTTCTTTCATTATTATCATCGACTCGTTTTCTGCTTTACCGCGAACCGCTTGAAGCAATTGTTCTTTAGCTTCTTGCTCAGTGAGTGATGCTACGCGTTCGAGTTCTTTAATGCGCAATTCGTTGGCAGCGTCTAAATCTTCTTTGCGTTTCTTAGCAATTTCGAGTTGTTTGTTCAAATTATCTCGAATGCTATCAATTTCAGAATTGCGTTGCTCTAAATCTTGCACGCTTTTTTTATGTTCGTTCACACTGTTTAAATACAATTGCCATTTGCTTTTGTATTCCGTTTCTTTGGCAACAATATCAATTTCGCGGTCTTTCACTTCAAGCGCTTGTTTAACTTTATACTGCTCGTAATCCGATTTAAGTTGGCTGTATTTTTCGCGCGCTTCCTGAATTTTCTGGTTTTTAATTTGCTCGTTCTTGAGTTCCGATTTTTCAATAATGTTTTGCGCTTTGTGTTGTGCTTCGCTTACAATGCGTTCAGCCGTTGATTTTGCCTCACGCAATGCTTCATCCGATTTTAAATTGGCTTCTTTTAAAATATTCTGCGCATTGCCTAAATTGGCTTTGCTGACAAAAAAGTAACTTACTCCTGCGCCCACAATAGCGCTCACTACTATCCATAATACTCCCATACGGCGGTTCTTTAAAAAGTGAATAACGATTGAAGGATGAGTTATCAGGAATGAGATGTTTTTCTCATCACTCATACCTAAAAACTGAAAATTAGTGAAGGACGCGGATAGGCGTAGCTAAAGATTAGAAGATTAGACGGTTTTACTCAAATAGGGTTGTTACGTTTATTCAGACGCGCTGAAGGGCGTAATGGCTGTTTTGCAATTGAATCGCTATGATATTTATACAGCTCAATTCTAAAAAATTTTCGAGTTATAAACCAAAATGTAAATAAAAGGACTTAAATAGACAATTTTTCTGTAAAAGAATACTAAAACATCATCGATTTTGCTTGCTAAAAACTATTCCGAGCACCGGCAATTTAAATGAAATTCTATTTATTTAAGCGCATTTATTTATTAATTTCCCAAAAAATTGGGATTTCTTATCCATTAACCACGCATTTATTTGCGCTCACACTAAGTTCGGTTTCTTATATTTGAAAAAACGGTGTTAAATTAACACTGTTAATTCTCAATTAATTGCAAAATTAGCAATTTAATTATAATTATTACATAAAACGGAAATAATAGTGTAAGGTTTCCAATTTTTCGCAATTAATAGTTTGAATTCTGGTTTTCTTTGAACTAAATTTACAATAAATCTATTCTATTAAATTGGTATTATGGAAGCAAATTGCCCAGAATGTGATGCATCTATTAGTTTAGCGGCTGATGTAGTTAAAGGAGAAATCATTCTAACCCCTTAATTTAAACGTTTTCCGATGATGTTCACACAAACCAAATTCAGCCATCGCTTTTCTATGCGCTAATGTGCCATAACCTTTATTGATGTGCCATTTATATTCTGGAAATTCGTCAGAGAGTTTGGTAATGTATTCATCCCTATACGTTTTAGCTAAAATAGATGCTGCAGCAATACTTGCAAATTTTCCATCCCCTTTAATGATGCAAGTGTGTGGAATATTAGTTTGCGATTTAAAAAATTTACCATCAATAAGTAAATGAGAGGGTTGAATTTGCAACTGCTCTAATGCGCGGTGCATCGCTACGTAATTCGCATTTGAAATATTGAGTGCATCAATTTCTTCAACGGATGCAGAAGCAACAGCATAAGCCCATGCGTTTTTTTCTATTTCGAGTCGCAATAAATGGCGTTTTGAAGCCGAAAGTTGTTTAGAATCGTTCAAACCTTCTAACTGAAAATCTTTCGGCAAAATAACCACCGCCGCAAAAACGGGACCTGCCAAACAACCGCGACCTGCTTCATCTATGCCTGCTTCAGTTTCATTTTCGTTTAAAAAAGGTTCGAGAAAGATATTTTTTTGCATTAAAAATATGTTGATTGGCAAAAGTACGTTTATCTTTATTTAGTTGTTCGTTGATAGTTGTCCTTTTGCGAGCGATCTTAAACCAACAACTATCAACGAACAACTAAATTATGAAGCCTTCGAATTACATTACCGTACCTTGCATCATTATTGCGCTGCTATTTATTACGGAAGCGTTTTTAAAAGATAATCATGTTTGGGCTTTATATGCTGTGCCTTTTATACTCATCTGCGCAGTTGTGTTTGTCATGTCGCCACAAATAGATTGGTGGGTTTTGAAAAAAAATCCGAAACCATTGCCAGCAAATTTAGAAACCTTATTGACGCAATACCAAACTTATTACAAAAGACTTTCGCCCGAAATGAAAATGCTGTATTCTAAAAAAGCAGCTTTGTTTTTGCTGGGGAATAATTTTTTCAGGCCTTCAAGCGATGAAAATGAGCGCGCTAAAGTGCCCGAAGATTTAAAACTCATTATAGCCGCCGCAGGCGCACAAATTTTATTGGGAAGAGCAGAAGTGTATTTTTCGAAGTTCGACAATTACATGATTTGCCCAAACACTTTTCCAACACCTGTTCATCCGTATCAGCACAACTCCGAATTATTTGCGCCGGATAGTGTCGTCATTTTTTCAGCGCCCGCGCTCATGCACGGATTCATGCAACAACCCCGCGTATTTCAATTGGCTTTGTACGAACTCGGTCGTGTATTTTTCACAACAATTGCAGCTCCAGATTCTACTCCCAAACTTGACACATCGCATTGGAGTTTGTTGGAAAATATAAGTGGTATGAATAAAAACTTTGTCGAATCGACCATCGGTTTAGCTAATCCAGATTTAATTGGTGTTGCAACGCATCATTTTTTCAATTTCCCCCAAAGGTTTAATCAACTTTTACCCGATGTGTTTCAGTTAATGTGCAACGCGTTTAATCAAAATCCGTTGAAAGAGATAGCGCCTATTATTGCGTAATATTCTTTCGAAATTTTTGATTTCTAAAACCTCTGTTTAGAAAAATGATTTACAGTGTAATTAACTAAATGATGATAAAAAATGGTAAAATGTGGAGCAAGTCTTAAACTCTTTGTATATTTATCTCGATGAGAATTCTTTTCAGATAATTGCTACTAAATGGCTTACTACTTTAAAAATCTAATATTTTTCTTGTCTTTATTCTTTTTCGGCTGCCACAAAGAAACAGTTGAAAAGAAATTCCGCATTGGTTTTGCGCAGTGTGTTACATCAGATAGTTGGCGAAAAAACATGCATGAAGGGATGGAGCGCGAATTATCTTTCAATCCAGAAATAACAATGGAATTGAAAGATGCAGATGGTAACGCCGAAAAACAAAAAACCCAAATACAAGAGTTTATTAGTCAAAAAGTTGATTTAATTATTGTATCTCCCGAAAACGAGACTATAAAATCCGAGATTGAAAAAGCTTATGAAACTGGAATTCCTGTGGTTTTAATTGATAGACGCATCAACTCTGAAAAATTTACTGCATTTATTGGTGCTGATAATTATTTGGTTGGACAAAACGCAGGAATTTATACCAATACTTTATTAAAAGGCAAAGGAAATATTTTGGAATTAGGTGCAGCTTCTTATACTTCTCCTTCTATTGGTAGGCACAACGGATTTATGGATGAATTAAAGAAACATAAAGGAATCCATTGTATTAATTCATTGTGGGTTGAAAATCACTATGTTGATTCTTTAACAAAAATTTTAAATTCTAACTTGCCTATAGATCTCATTTTTGTACACAATGACAGATTCGCTTACTTAGTGTATCAAATTTGTAAATCATTAAATTTACACAATAAAGTAAAAATTATTGGTGTCGATGGCTTGTCAGGCGAAAATGAAGGACTTGATTTAGTAAACTCAGGAAAAATATCTGCTACTATATTATATCCAACAGGTGGCGAAGAAGTGATTCAATTGGCTGAAAAAATTCTAAAAGGTAAATCTTTCCAAAAAGAAAACAACCTTTTTTCTACCGTAATTGATTCTCAAAATGTCAACATTATGCTCGACCAAGTTAAGAAAATTAAAGAACAACATGGTGATATTGAACGACAAACACTGAAAATTAGCGATCTCAATAAAACGTATTCCACACAAACCAACCGTTTGTATTTAATGGGTGCGCTTTTGACAATAATTATTTTGTTAAGCTCTATTTTGTTGTATCTGTTTAGAGAAAAACAAATATCAAACACCATATTGCGAAACCAAAATACGGCTATTTTAGAGCAAAAAAATAAAATTGAAGTGGTATCTGAACAAGCGCGAAAAGCCAATGAAGATAAACTTCGATTTTATTCTTATATCTCACATGAATTTAGGACACCACTCAGTTTGATTTTAACGCCTACGGAAGATTTATTAAATCGCAATAAGCCTGCTGACCCAAAAGAATTGCGAGGCACACACCAACTCATTTTAAAAAATGCTAATAGACTTTTGCGTTTGGTTGATCAACTTTTGGAATTACGAAAAATTGACTCAGGGAAGATGATTTTAAATGCCAGCGAATCCGACATTGTAGCATTTATAAAAGATATTATAAACGATTTCAGCTTGAAAGCTAAGACGAAACAGATTGATTTGCAGTTTATTTGCCCTTTTATTGAATTACCTTTTTGGTTCGATGCTGAAAAATTAGACAAAGTTTTATTCAACCTCATATCAAACGCATTTAAATATACGCCTCAAGGTGGTTTAATTCATCTTTCTCTCCAAAAATCGGTAGATAAAATTGAAATTACGATAGTTGATAATGGTATTGGGATGAATATTGTAGATCGTAATCATGCTTTTGATATTTTTTATAGTGGTAATAAAAATTTATCTTTAGGTACGGGTTTGGGTTTGGCGCTTTCGCATGAATTTGTTTTAATGCATAATGGCGAAATACAGTTAGAATCCGAAAAAGGAAAAGGAACAAAGTTTAAAATAATATTGCCCATTATTAAACAGGACGCACTTACTGAAACGCCCATAAACCCAAAGCCCCAGCATTTTCATGATATAGATATAGTTGACAGTGACATTCAAGTGCAAAAAAAGCCCCTAGCAAATGAAATGACAATTGCTTTAATAGAAGACAATGTAGATATGAATGCCTTTTTGAAACTAAAATTAGGTAAAACCTATAATGTTGTTGCTTCAGAGAATGCTGAACTCGGTTGGACTGAAATTCTTACAAATATTCCAGACCTTATCATTTGCGATGTAATGCTTCCAGGTATAGACGGATTTATGCTAACCCAAAAAGTTAAAAACGATTTTCGCACATCGCATATTCCTGTTATTTTGCTCACTGCAAAAGTGCAATTCGAAAGCCAAATTGAAGGAGCGAAAGTGGGCGCAGATGCTTATATTTTAAAACCTTTTAATCAACAACTTTTAGAAGAAAAAATTAAAGGATTAATAGAAAATCGCGACCGAATGCGCCGTCGATTCACAAATGAAATTACCAATACCAACACTGTTTTAAAAGGTGAAAGAAAATTTTTGATTGAATTTGAATCATTAATCGAAAAATATATAACTGATAGCACACTCACAGTTGAAAAACTCAGCCACGAATTAGGTATGTCGCGCGTTCAACTATTCAGAAAAATTTCTGCTTTAACCAATAAAAATGTGAGCGATTATATCGCCGATTTTAAACTTCAGAAAGCAAAAGTATTATTGAAAAATTCTGAAAAAACAATCGCCGAAATTGCCTACAAAACGGGTTTTAATAATCCGAGCTATTTTACGACCTTTTTCAAACAAAAAACCAATCAAACTCCGAGCGAATGGAGAAGTAATTCGTAATTCCCTTTAAGTATTTTATTTTTTAATTTATTATTCTGGTTTTATTTCATTTCAAAAACAAATTTCAAAATTTGTAGAGACGTAATATATTACGTCTCTACAAACGCTTGTATCAAAACTTATAGTCCTGTAACATTTGTTAAATAAAACTAAATAAAAAATTACGTAAACCATTGAAAACAAGTCAATTAATGCCATGTATCAAAATTTAAACTCTTTGAACGAAAACCGAAATACGTTTTTGTAATCCCATTCTAATTTTGGCTCATTAAATATAAACTATTCTAAATTAATGAACCAGAATTCTAAAATATTCTTTTGGTCGCTGACAGCGGCTTTGGGCGGTTTCCTTTTCGGATTCGATACGGCTGTTATCTCGGGTGTAGAAAAAACGCTTCAAAAAATTTGGAACCTGAGTGTTTTCGAACATGGCATCACAGTTTCTATTGCCTTAATCGGCACTGTTATCGGTTCACTTATTGGTGGCATTCCAGCCGAGAGATTTGGCAGAAAAATTACACTCTACATTATTGCTGTTGCCTATTTGCTCGCATCGGTTGGTACAGCTTATGCCGTCGATTGGTCAACGTTTTTAATTTTTAGGTTTTTAGGTGGTTTGGGCGTAGGTGTTTCGTCGGTAGTCGCTCCTATGTATATTTCAGAAATTTCGCCCCCTAATAAACGCGGTCGTTTGGTAGCGATGTTCCAATTCAATATTGTTTTCGGAATATTAATAGCCTATTTTTCCAATTATTTATTAGGTGGCATCGGCGAAAACGCTTGGCGTTGGATGCTCGGTGTTCAAGCTATCCCATCACTTTTATTTTTAGCGAGTATTTTAGCAATTCCAGAAAGTCCACGCTGGTTAATTCTTAAAAAAGGAAACATTGCAGCAGCTAAACTAACGCTCGATATCATTGACCCAAACACTTCAGAGCAAGTTATTCGAGATATACAAAGCAGCAACTTAAAAAATGCAGTTGGAAATTTCGCTTCTCTATTTCAAAAAACTTATAGCCAACCCGTAAAATTGGCTGTGTTGTTTGCAGTCTTCAATCAGCTATCGGGTATTAACGCCATAATTTATTATGCACCACGCATTTTTGAAATGGCGGGCTTTGGTTCACAAACGGCTTTGTTGTCATCGGCTGGCATTGGTGTGATAAACCTTGTTGCAACTTTAGTAGGTATCTCACTGATTGATAAATTTGGTCGAAAATTTTTGATGTACATCGGCTCTTTTGGTTATATCATTTCTTTAAGCCTTATAGCGTTGGCATTCTATCGGAATAGTTTCGAAGGCATGAGTTTTTTCATTTTCTTTTTTATAGCATCCCATGCTATCGGTCAAGGCTCGGTTATTTGGGTTTTCATTTCAGAAATTTTCCCAAGTGAAGTACGAGCAAGCGGTCAAGCTCTTGGCAGCTTTACACATTGGATTTTAGCCGCTCTTATCGCTTTTACTTTCCCTTACATCGCTGAGACTTTTGGCGGTGCTATAACATTCTCATTTTTTGCTTTTATGATGGTTTTCCAATTGCTTTTTGTTTGGCGTATGATGCCTGAAACGAAAGGGACATCTTTAGAGCAAACGAATCAAACCATTTTCGCTCACTAAAACCAGCCATAATAAAAAATGAATAAAAAAATAGTTTGTTTTGGTGAGGTACTCTGGGATATGTTGCCAAAAGAATTAGGCGGCAAGTTGCCTGGTGGCGCACCGATGAATGTTGCCTACCATCTCAATTGTCTGGGAGTTAATACTAAAATTGTTAGTCGCGTTGGAAACGATATATTAGGTACTGAACTAACAGGGTTTTTAGCGCAAAAAGAAGTTTCGACACAATTTATCCAAACAGATACATATTTACCAACTGGTTTTGTTGATGTGACTTTGGATGAAAAAGGCAGCCCAAGTTATAAAATAGTTCAACCCGTTGCATGGGATAATATTTTACTCACAGAAGATGTCAAAAAGGCTGTTTCAGAAGCTGATGCTTTTGTTTATGGAAGCTTAGTTTGCCGTACAGATGTATCGAAACAAACACTTCTTGAGCTGATTAATTTATCAAAATGTCCTGTTTTCGATGTGAATTTACGCACACCTTTTTACAGTAAAGAAATAATTGAGCAATTACTTAAAAAGGCTACGATAGCAAAGATGAATGAATTCGAATTGGATATTATTTCTGATTGGTACGGTAGTGAACGCGGATTTTTAGAACGAATTAAATGTCTCCAAACTCTTTTCGGAATTAAAACACTTATCGTTTCACACGGGAGTGTTGGAGCATATTGCTTTGAAAATAATACACTCTATTTCCAAAAATCTTATTCAGTTAAAGTTAAAGACACCATTGGGAGTGGCGATGCTTTTTTAGCAGCCTTTTTATCGGAAAAAATAATAGGCAATCAGATACCTGATTGTTTGAAAAAAGCATGCGCGCTTGGTGCTTTTGTAGCTACACAGACGGGTGCAACACCTGCAATAGACAAAGAAAAACTCGAAGATTTTATTCTTAAAACGCATACAGAAACCTTAAAAGTTTCTCGGCTTGCACCTTAAAACAGCAGTCAGCTATCAGCTATCAGCAGTCAGCTTTTCTCGTAGGCTGATAGCTGATAGCTGATAGCTATTTTTTATTTTATTTAATCATCTATTCAAATCAATTCAGAATTATGAAAAAAAAGTATCTCTTAATCTGGCTGGCGTTGATATTTTCAACGCAACTCGCTTTAGCACAACGTACTTTAACAGGTACTGTTGTTAGCGAAAGTAAAAACGAGCCATTAATTGGCGCTTCTGTTGTTGTTACAGGTACAACGAATGGCACTGTAACGGACGTTGACGGAAAATTTTCACTGTCAGTCCCTAACGACGCTACCTCTGTGAGCGTTTCTTTTGTAGGCTACAACTCAAAAGATTTTCCTATTGCTGGTGTTTCAACGCTTTCTGTTACACTTCAAGAAGGCAACGCGCTGAATGAAGTAGTTGTTGTGGGTTACACTACACAAAGGAAAGAAGATTTAACGGGTTCAATTGCAGTTGTTGAATTAGCGCCTATCAAAAACAATACATCTGGTAATGCCATGCAAGCTTTGCAAGGACGCGTTGCTGGTTTGTATATCGAAAAAGATGGATCACCCAATGGTACTAACTCACGGATTTTAATTCGGGGTGCGAATACTTTGGGTAATAACGATCCGCTCTATGTTATTGATGGTATTCCAACAACCCGACCAGAAGTGTTTCAGAACATGAATGCTTCTAATATTGAATCCATCGAGATTTTGAAAGATGCCTCGGCGGAATCTATTTATGGTGCGCGTGCATCGAACGGGGTAGTGATTGTGACTACAAAAAATGGTGGTGATACTGGCGGAAAAATTACTTTTCAATTAAATAGTAGTATCTCTGCACAATCTGAAAAAGCATCGCGCTTCACAATGTTAAATTCTACAGATCGCGGTAAAGCTTTATGGCAAGCCTCTATCAATGATGGACAAGACCCGGCAGCGGGTTATGGCGATATCTACGATTTTAAGTGGAACAATGATTACAAAAACCCCATTTTAACGAGTATTACACCTAAGCCTTATGTGGGTGGCGATAAAAACACACCCGCCGGAAATACAGATTGGCAGGATGTGATGTACAAAACGGGCATTGTAACCAAAAATGATTTTACGGTTTCTTTTGGAACTAAAAAATCCTCTCTTGAAATTAATCTTGGACAACTCAACAATACAGGTATGTTGAGATTTACCAATTACGACCGTTTAAGTGCCAGTATTAATGCTATAACACGTGCTTTTGATGACAAAGTAAAGTTTGGCTTAAATTTACGCACAGCAAATTCTAACGAAACTTTAACTGCTAGAGATTTAGGTGGTGCTTCTACAACTTTTTTAGCGGTTACTTTAGCACCTACAATTCCTGTCTTTCAAAATGATGGCACAACGTATGCGGGTGAATTAGGTGCCGGTTATTCGGATAGAAATAACCCATTACACATGCAAGACCTTGCAAAATGGAATAACGCTAATCGTTTAAGTACATTCGGTAATATTTTCGTAGAGATTGAACCTGTAAAAAATTTATTTTTTAAATCGAATATCGGAGCCGATAATTCTAATTTTAACAATAAAGTTATCACGCCAACTTTTCAAGAAGGCGCACTTGGACGCACAACAAACAGTTTAAGCTACGACCAAAACCATTATTTAAGTGTTACTTGGTCGAACACTTTGCGCTATAATTTAGATTTAGGCACTGATAATCATTTCAAATTCTTAGCAGGGCTTGAATACATAAAAACGGATTTAGATTATCAGTTTATAAGAAAAGAAGGTTTCGCGCTTCAAACGCAAGATTATTTTACGCTGAGTGCTGCAACAGGTAACACAACCGTATCGGGTGGATCAACGGGAAATCGCTTATTTTCACAATTTGGACGCTTAGATTATTCGTTTTCGGATAAGTATTTAGCAGCAGTAACCATTCGCCGTGACGGTTCATCGCGTTTTGGTACTGACAACCAATATGGTATTTTTCCAGCTGCTTCGGTAGGTTGGAGAATTGATAGAGAAGATTTCTTGAAAGATATTAAATCCATCTCAGAATTGAAAGTACGTGTCGGAGTAGGTCGCGTTGGTAACCAACAAATTGGTGACTTATCGAGATATGGCTTATTTGATACGCGTTATGGAACAGTCAATTCACAACTTGTTGGTGGTTTTTTTGAACAATATCAAAACGTTGGAACGGCTTATTCTTTATCAGGTGCAAATACTGGTAATTTACCTTCTGGTTTTGTTCAAACACAAGCAGCCAATTCAGCTTTGAAATGGGAAACTACTGATGAGACAAATGTGGGACTTGATTTTGCTTTCTTAAAAAATAGTATTTACGGTTCATTAGACGTTTTCTCACGTAATACTACTGGTATTTTGATTACGCCACCCGTTGCTTCTGCACTCGGTGAAGGTCAATCAAAAACAGTAAATGGTGCTTCAAAATCGAATAAAGGTTGGGAATTTGTTTTGGGCTATAAAGGCACAGCTAAAGGTGATTTCAAATACAATATTGTAGCTAATTTCTCGCATTTCAGAGATCAAATTACAGAACTACCTGAAAATGTGCGTCCAGCTTATGCAGGAAACCTTATAAGTACAATTATTGGACATTCTCAATTCGATGTTTTTGGCTACAAAACGGCAGGGCTTTTCCAATCGCAAGCAGAAGTAGATGCAGCACCTAAACAAATTGGTGCTGGTCCAGGAAGAATTCGCTATGTTGATGTGAACGGCGATGGTAAAATTGACGATTTAGACAGGACTTGGATTGGAACAACACTACCAGCATTGGAATATGGCGTCAGAATTGATTTGAGCTATAAAAACTTTGATTGTTCAATTTTTGGTTCAGGTGTTGCGGGTAGAACAGGTTTCGATGTATACACCGTTTTCAATAATTTGATGCGTGCACGCGAAAATGTCGGACCTGGAATATTAAATGCGTGGTCATCTTCAAATACAAGTTCAACAATTCCAGCTGCAACATTGAAAGACAATAACAGCGAAGGACGTACTTCCGATTATTTCTTCGTCAGCACTTCGTATTTCAAACTGCGTAATATTCAAGTAGGTTATAGTGTTTACCCGAAATCCGTTTTTTCGAGATTGCATTTTTATGCCATGGGAGAAAATTTGTTTTGGTTTAAAGACAAAAGCTATTTAAGTCCAGATCCAGAACGTATAGATCTTGATCCAGTGCCAACTCCTCAGACTTATACTATTGGTATAAATGCGTCATTTTAGTTGACAGTTGACAGTTTGTGATTCAACCTAAGACTGTCAACTGACAACTATTAAAAATCTTTTTCAAACTTAAATAATAATTCAGCAATGAAGAATAAAATATTTTCTTACTTATTTGTTACAGGCGTTCTCTTTTTAGGTTCATGTAGCAAAGCACTTGATTACACCCCAACAGGTGTACTTTCATCTGCCGATTTAACCTCGCCAACGGCGATTGATGGTTTGGTAACTGCTGCTTATGCAGCCATTGGAAATGGCGATATGATTGGTAATATTTACAGTATGTGGGCATTTGGAAGTGTTCGTTCCGACGATGCTTACAAAGGTGGTGGTGGAACAGGTGATGTTGGCGATATTGACGCGTTTGAACATTACAATTTAACTTCACCAACGCAAGATTGGTTTGTTTCGAGAACTTGGCAAAATTTGTTTAAGTCTATTTCAAGATGTAATGTGGCATTGCGCGCTGTGAATACTTTAAGCGATGCCAGCTTTCCAGCAAAGAAAACACGTCTAGGAGAACTGCACTTTTTAAGAGGTCACAGCTATTTTTTGATGAAGCAGATTTACAAAAATGTACCCATTTTTGACGAAAATGCTACGGGCGACGATATTTTAAAAGTATCGAACCAACTCGCAAATAATGATGCATGGGATAAAATTGCGGCTGACTTTCAATACGCCATCGATAATTTACCAGCAACACAGACAGACTTAGCAAGAGCTAATAAACTCAGTGCAACAGCTTATTTGGCTAAATTGAGATTGTATCAGGCTTATGAGCAAGATGCTAACCACAAAGTAACGAGTATTAATCAAGCCCGATTAAACGATGTTGTCACTTTGACGCAAGCAGTTATTTCTTCTGGTAATTATAAATTGAACGCTGATATTGGCGATAATTTTCTTCCTGAAACTGAAAATAGTGCAGAATCTATTTTTGCAATTCAGTTTACTATTAATGATGGGACTACTAACGGACGTTTAAGTTATGAAGACGGTTTGAATTATCCGCATGGTGCGCCACAATACGGTTGTTGCGGATTTCATGCAAGTAGTCAAAATTTAGTCAATGCGCACACTACGGATGCTAATGGTTTGCCCAATTTCGATACTTTCAACGACAATATAGCCGACTTATCAACTGCAACCGTTGACCCGCGTCTCGACCACACTGTTGGTATCGATGGTCACCCTTATAAATACAATAATTTATTGCCTTTTAGCAATAGTTGGGTGCGCGACCCAGGTACTTATGGTAATTTTCACACCATGCGTCATCAACAATTAGCGACGAGTTCATCTTATTTTAAGTTCGGACCATTTATGGGTACTGCTAAAAACGAGGATATTTTGAGATACGATGATATTTTATTGTTCCAGGCAGAAGCGTATATAGAATTGGGTCAACAAGATAAAGCTTTGCCTTTAATTAATCAAGTTAGAAATAGAGCAGCAGCCAGTACGGGCAGACTTAAAAAATTAGATGGCACTTTCGCTTCTAAGTACAATTGCAAACCATACTCAGCGACGGGTTGGACACAAGCTTATGCGCGTAAAGCCCTCCAATGGGAACGTAGAATGGAATTTGCAACGGAAGGTCCGCGGTTTTTCGACTTGGTGCGTTGGGGTATAGCTGAGCCTACACTAAATGCCTATCTTGCAAAAGAAAAAGTAAGACGCCCTTTCCTTTTAACAGCGAAATTTACGGCTGGTAGAGATGAATATATGCCTATCCCACAATCAGAAATTACATTCACTGGGGGCTTGTATAAACAGAATCCTGGGTTTTAAATTTTCATAAAGTTTTTTCATACATTTCAGTTAGTAATACGGCAGGCGTTTGCCTGCCCTATTTTTTTACCTTAAATTAATTTGGACAATGAGTATTAAACTTGGCAGTATTTTCGTTCCTACTTTAATAATGAAAAAAGAAATTCTCTTCTTATTGGCAATGGCTATTATGTACTCGTGTACCACGCCAAAAAATAATGTCACTATCGAACAACATAGACCATTATTCCATTTTACACCACCCAAAATGTGGATGAACGACCCTAATGGAATGGTTTATTACAAAGGTGAATACCATTTATTTTACCAACACTTTCCAGATAGTGCTGTTTGGGGACCCATGCACTGGGGTCATGCGGTAAGTAAAGATTTAATGCACTGGCAACATTTGCCTATTGCTTTATATCCTGATTCACTTGGTTATATTTTTTCAGGAAGTGCTGTCGTTGATGAAAACAATACGAGTGGCTTTCAAAAAGGGGATGAAAAACCATTAGTCGCTATTTTTACATACCATAATATAGCGAATGAGAAAGCGAAAAGAGTAGATGTTGAATCGCAAGGCATTGCGTATAGCAACGACAAAGGCAGAACTTGGACGAAATACGCCAATAACCCTGTTGCAAAGAACGCTGGTGAACGCGATTTTAGAGATCCCAAGGTAATCTGGCACACGGCATCGAAACAATGGATTATGACTTTAGCAGTTGGAAATCATGTCGAGTTTCGAGCATCAAAGAATTTAAAAGATTGGAGCAAAGTTGGTGAATTTGGGAAAAATGCTGGTGCGCATGGTGGCGTTTGGGAATGCCCTGATTTATTTCCATTAAAAATTGAAGGCACAGCCGTTGAAAAATGGATTCTGATAGTAAACATGAATCCGGGTGCACCAAATTTTGGTTCTGGCACACAATACTTTGTTGGAACATTCGATGGCACAACGTTTAAAAATGATAATGCGCCAGAAGAAACTTTATGGGTCGATTATGGTAGAGATAATTATGCTGGTGTAACATGGTTTAATGCACCTAATAATCGGCGTTTATTTTTAGGTTGGATGAGTGATTGGAGCTATGCCAATAAAGTTCCGACTACTACTTGGCGCAGTGCGAACACGATTCCTCGTGAATTGAGTTTGAAAAATACTGCTAATGGTGCGCGACTTTTTCAAGTACCCGTTAAAGAACTTGAAATTTTAAGAGGCACAACAACAGAATTAAAAGGACAAACTTTAACCCAATCTCTCGATTTAAATGCTTCTTCAAAATGCCACGAATTACTCCTGAATTTTGATTTAACAAAAACAAACGCAAAAGATTTTGGTGTTGAACTTTCAAACGCGAAAGGTGAAAAAGTTCTCATTGGTTATGAAACGGAAACAAAACGCTTTTATATCGACCGATCAAACAGTGGTAAGAAAGATTTTGAAAAAGGGTTTGCGGGCAAACATTATGCACAGAGAGAAGAAACAAATACTATACTAAAAATGAATTTAGTGATTGATGTCGCTTCCGTCGAATTATTCACCGATGATGGTGCGATGGCTATGACAGACATATTTTTTCCTACTGAAGATTTTAATAAAATTACGCTTTTTAGTAATGGTGGCAATACACAATTGATTGGTGGAAAGACTTGGGAAATTAAATCGGCATCTGAATAGTTTAGCTAATTTTAGTAATTTGTGGTTTTGCTATTATTTTTCCAGCAAGATTTAATCAGCTTTTACCCGATGTGTTTCAGTTGCTGTGCAACGTGTTTAATCAAAATTCGTTGAAAGAAACTTTACCTATAATCGCTTAATACACTGTAAACAAATTTTCTTTAATTTTTGAGAATCTAAGATGTTCAAATCAATTGCCTCCAGATTTATCTGGAGGCAATTGATTTGAAAAACTATAGAAACTTAATTTACATTGTACTTAATTAAACAAATAGATTAATGGTTAAGTAATACCGATTTGTGAAAATAAATCCAGAAAATCTATTAATCCCGTAAATCATGGTTCAGACAATTAATTCGTAATTGACTTCGTGTATATTTGCACTTCGAAATTTTTTTAGATAGTAATAGACTTTAAATATCATGGCTTTAGAGCAAGCAGATTCGCTTAAAAAAATTGTGGCGCACGCCAAAGAATACGGTTTTGTATTTCCTTCTTCCGAAATTTATGAAAATGGTTTAGCGGCTGTTTACGATTACGGTCCGTACGGTGTGTTACTCAAAAACAATATCAAAGAGTTTTGGTGGAAAGCGATGACGCAAATGCACTCGAACATTGTGGGTATCGATGCTGCAATTTTCATGCACCCAAAAACGTGGAAAGCTTCAGGTCACGTCGATGCTTTTAACGACCCGATGTTGGATAATAAAGATTCAAAAAAACGCTATCGCGCAGATCAACTCATTGAAGGCGAGATAGAAAAAATAGAGAATAAAATCGTCAAAGAAGTTGAAAAAGCGCGCAAACGCTTTGGCGATACTTTCGACGAAAAAATGTTTCGCGATACCAATCCGCGCTGTGTAGAATACCGCGATAAAGCCGCTGATATTGAAAAACGCCTCGGAGAAGCCATGAAAGCAAATGATATGGTGGGTTTGAAAAACATGATTGACGAACTCGAAATTGCTGACCCGGAAAGTGGCACGCGCAATTGGACGGAAGTGCGCCAATTCAACCTCATGTTTAACACGCAATTGAGTAATATTGCAGGCGAAGAAGGCAAACTCTATTTGCGACCAGAAACAGCGCAAGGCATTTTTGTCAATTTCTTGAATGTACAGAAATCGACGCGCCAAAAAATCCCGTTTGGTATAGCACAAATTGGTAAGGCTTTCAGAAACGAAATCGTTGCGCGCCAGTTCATTTTCAGGATGAAAGAATTTGAACAAATGGAAATGCAATATTTCATTCGCCCTGGAACGCAAAAGGAATGGTATGCGCAATGGAAAATAAACCGTATGCGCTGGCATTTAGCCTTGGGAACTGATCAAAGCAAACTCAGATTTAAAGATCATGATAATTTAGCGCATTACGCCGATGCAGCTGTCGATATTCAATTCGATTTTCCGATGGGTTTCCGTGAACTCGAAGGTATTCACTCGCGTACTGATTTCGATTTAAGTGCACACCAAGCGCTTTCGGGCAAAAAAATGCAATACTTCGACCCGGAGTTGAACGAAAGTTATGTGCCTTTTGTGGTTGAAACATCAGTTGGTTGCGATAGAATGTTCCTATCTGTTCTCACCAATTGTTTGATTGAAGAAATGGTTCCTGATGCACAAGGCGAAGAAGCTACACGTACAGTTTTGAAAATTCATCCTGCCATTGCGCCGATTAAATGCGCTGTTCTACCATTGCTTAAAAACAAAGAAGAACTCACAGATGCAGCTGAAAAAATTTATAACAAACTCAAGCTCGCATTTCCATGTCAGTACGATGAAAAAGATGCAATTGGTCGCCGTTATCGCCGTCAAGATGCCATCGGTACACCGTTCTGCGTCACAGTCGATTTTGAAACATTGGAAAATAACACCGTCACCCTCCGCGACCGCGACACTTTGAAACAAGAGCGCATCTCTATAGATGCCATCGAAGCGCGCGTCTCTACGCTGTGCGATATGAAATTATTGTTGGAAAAACTATAAGGACATACTGGGCTTTGTGAAACCTTTGTGCCTTTGTTTCTTTGTGGTGAGGAAATTCGCGATTCAATTTCACCACAAAGGCACAAAGAAACAAAGGCTTCACAAAGATTTTTCTAATCTGGTTTTTATAAAAAACAGAAGGTTACCAAATAAAAGATTAACTAAAATACTTTTAACCGAAATGAATGGAAATACCTTGAGATTCAGCGAACCGATAAAATGAATGCTTGATTCATATATTATTAAGTGTTAAATGTTTTATTTAGTGTAACTTTGCGTCCCATAAAGCATATATACATAAATTCCTAACTAACATATTACACAATGAACAGATTTACAAGCATCATCCCTTTTCTTTTTTTAGTTTTCGCTGGATTTGCTAAAACTCCTATTTCGAAATTTAAATCGGATCACTCGTCACTTAGTACTCATCACTTATTATTAGTTTCTGAGCCTCCTTGTACTGCGCCTGTAATTACATCGCAACCCGCACCTACATTACAGACTGTTTGCCAAAACGGCACAGTAACAGCCATATCAGTTTCTACTTCAGATGTGAGTGCTACATTTCAGTGGTATTTTAATATAATAGACTCAAATAATGGCGGTGTACTTATACCAAGCGCAACGAGTTCGACATATACACCATCTTCAAGCACTGGAGGAACAAAATATTTTTATTGTGTTTTAACCAATGGCACTTGTAATACAACTTCAAATACAGTAGTTGTAAATGTTAATCTTTTACCAACCGCTACAATTAGCAATACTGGCATAAATGGATGTTCTGGCACATCGATTTTGAGTTTAAATGGGGGCAGCAATATCAATTTAATACAATGGTATGTTGGTAGTACTTTAGAAAAATCGGTAACTGTTGCACCAAATTCAGGAATAACAGTAGCAGGTGGTAATGGTGGCGGCAATGCTGCTAATCAATTAGATTTACCTCGTGGCGTTTCTGTGGATGTTAATGCCAATGTTTATGTAGCTGATGTCAATAACAAACGAGTTCAAAAATGGTTAAAAAATGCTGTAACGGGCTCAACTGTTGCAGGTGGAAACGGCAGTGGCTCGAATGCGAATCAGTTGAATGTGCCGAATGCTATTTTTGTGGATACAGCTGGAAATATTTATGTAGCCGATGGTGCTAATAATCGCATTCAAAAATGGGCAAAAAATGCTGTAACGGGCTCAACTGTTGCAGGTGGAAACGGAAGCGGCAATGCTGCTAATCAATTAAACGGACCTACAGGTGTTTTTGTCGATACCATTGGAAATATTTATGTGTCCGATGCGCTCAATCATCGTGTTCAGAAATGGATAAAAAATGCAACAACGGGCGTAACCGTTGCAGGTGGGAACGGAACTGGTTCAAATGCCAATCAGTTGAATACACCGAATGCCGTTTTTGTCGATACATCAGGCGCAGTTTATGTTGCCGATATAAATAATAACCGCATTCAAAAATGGGCAAAAAATGCAACAACGGGTGTAACCGTTTCAGGTGGTAACGGTAGCGGTTCAAATGCTAATCAATTAAAAATGCCATCCGATGTTTTTGTGGATAACATCGGAAATGTTTATATTACTGATTCTGGCAACGACCGTGTCCAAAAATGGGCAGCAAATGCCGTAGCAGGCATTACAGTAGCAGGCGGCAATGGCAATGGCGCTAATGCCAATCAGTTTAATAATCCAAATCGACTTTTTCTCGATTCTACAGGTAATATTTATGTTTCGGATGCAGGAAACAATCGTGTTCAGAAATGGGCGCAAACAACTACCAATGCTTATATTCCTTTAAGCAGTGGAACTTATTCAGCCAAAGTAACGGCTAATGGTTGCTCGGCAACAACCAATACTATCGACATAAATCTTTCACCTACTACAACTTTATCGGGTGCATCAACAGTTGCTCAGTGTGCAACTACCACTTTAACAGGCACGCCAACGGGTGGAACTTGGAGTTCAAACTCGGCAAATGCAACGGTAACAAATACTGGCGTTGTTTTGGGTGTTAAAGGAGGGAAAGCAACAATAACTTACAGTTATACCGATAATAAAGGTTGTTCTGCCACATCAACACAAGTTGAGACGGTTGCTGCCGATGTTACACCTCCTACTTTCACAGCTTGCCCAACTGATATTACCGCAAATTCTGACCCAGATAAATGTGGTGTCGTTCTTAATTTTTCAGTAGCTGCAACTGATAATTGCACATCTTCTCCAACAATTAAACAAACAAGTGGTGGTGCCGCTTTTACTACTTTTCCAGTAGGTATAACAACCAATACTTTCACTGCTACCGACCCCAATAATAATGTATCGACTTGTACTTTCAAAATTACAGTGAATGATATTACTAATCCAAGTTTTACGGACTGCCCAGCCAATTTTAGCGTCAATGCGCCAACAGGACAATGCAACGCCAAAGTGAATTTTACTGTGTCTGCTACCGATAATTGTGCAGCGACTGTGTCACTGCTATCGGGGCTTGCAAATGGAGCGTTTTATCCCATTGGTACAACGAGTAATTCTTTTGTAGCTACAGATGGCGCCAATAATAAAGCGACTTGTAATTTCCAAGTAACAGTTAATCCAACTGATTTACCCGTTATTGTTTGCCCAGCCGATATGACTGTTAATAACGACCCTGGTGTTTGTTCAGCAAAAGTTATTTTCGATTATATCACTGCCTCCGATAATTGTAATACATCATTTACGATTAAACAAACTGCGGGTTTAAGTCGAGGGGGTATTTATCCAGTAGGCACCACAACCAATTCGTATTATGCTACCGATAACGCACTCCGAACTTCTTTACCTTGCAGTTTTAAAGTCACTGTTTTAGATATTGAAAAACCAATTTTCACCAATTGCCCAACCGATATTACACTCAATAACGATGCAGGAAAATGTGGTGTAGTGTTCAATTTTACGCTCAAAGCGACGGATGTTTGTACCAGTTCTCCAATTATTACAAAAACATCGGGCTTAGCGAGTGGTTCAAGTTTTCCTTTAGGAACTACAAATAATATTTTTACTTCCACAGATGATTCTAAAAATTCAAGCCAGTGCATTTTTAAAGTGACTGTACTCGATACTGAAAAACCTGTTTTAACTTGCCCAAAAGATATTACAATCAATAACGACGCAGGCAAATGTGGCGCTACTTTTAATTACGCTGTCTCTGCAACCGACAATTGTACAACATCGCCTATTATTCAGCAAACGCTCGGTTTAGCAAGTGGTTCAATTTTTCCGATTGATATAACCACAAACACTTTCTCAACTACAGACGCGTCAAATAATTCTTCGACTTGTAGTTTTAAAGTAACTGTAGTTGATGCTGAAAAACCTGTTTTTACTAATTGCCCGAAAGATATAACTGTTAATAACGATGCTAAAAAATGCAGCGCGGTGGTTAGTTATTTGTTAACTGCTACAGATAATTGCACCACATCGCCTACAATAACCAAACAAGATGCGACTTTAGTCAGTGGTTCAAGTTTTCCAGTAGGAATAACTACCAATACTTTTGTTGCTACCGATAAAGCGAATAATAATTCAAAATGTACATTTAATGTAACCATTGTTGATGCTGAAAAACCTGTTATTACTTGTCCAGCGGATATTTCTGTAAATAACGATCTAACTCAATGCAGTGCAGTCGTAAATTTTACAGTTACAGCAACGGATAATTGTACATCTTCGCCTGCCATTTCAAAATCTAATTCCAGTCTTTCGAGTGGTGCGAGTTTTCCAGTAGGTATAACAACAAATACTTTTTTTGCTACCGATGATGCGTTTAATAGGTCGTCGTGTAGTTTCAACGTTACAGTTATTGACGCCGAGAAACCCTTTATCACATGCCCAGCCGATATTTCAGTAAATAACGATGCGGGTTTATGTAGCGCGGTCGTGGTTTATTCAGTAACTGCTACCGATAATTGTACAGCTGCACCAACAATTACGAGAAGCGTTGGAAGTTTACCAAGTGGTGTTGCTTTTCCGGTTGGAACAACAACAAATACATTCACCACTACTGATGCAGCGAATAATTCTTTGTCGTGCAGTTTCAAAGTGACGGTTGTTGATGCAGAAAAACCTAAAATCTTTTGTCCCGCCGATATTACTGTGAATAACGACTTAGGAAAATGTAGTGCTGTAGTCAGTTTTGCTGTCACAGCCACCGATAATTGCACAACTAATCCGAATATTAAACAAACCGTAGGTTCAGCGAGTGGTGCCACGTTTTCGCTTGGTATAGCTACAAATACTTTTACTGCTACCGACGCAGCTAATAACACGTCAGTATGTAGTTTTAAAATAACAGTTGTTGATGCAGAAAAACCTGTTATTACTTGCCCTGCCGATATAACCGTTAACAATGATGCAGGAAAATGTGGTGCTTTGGTGAATTACTCCATCACTGCAACCGATAATTGCACAAGTACAGTTACTCTACAACAAACTTCTGGTTCGGCGAGTGGAACAAGTTTTACACTCGGTACAACAATAAATAGTTTTAAAGCGACCGATGCGGCGAATAATTCAGCATCTTGTAGTTTTAAACTAACCGTTATTGATACCGAAAAACCTATTTTTGCAACGTGTCCGAAAGATATTACCGTTAATACCGACGCAGGTAAATGTAGCGCCGTGGTCAACTATTCTGTTTTTGTTGTCGATAATTGCACCGCTTCACCCGCTCTTACAAAATCGGATGGAAGCCTTGCAAGTGGTTCAGCTTTTCCTGTGGGTACTACCATAAATGTGTTTACTGCCACCGATGATGCTCAAAATACATCGACTTGTACATTTAAAGTTACAGTGCTCGATGCAGAAAAACCTGTTTTAACATGCCCATCGGATATAAAAGTCAATACTGACTTAGGTACATGCGGTGTAAAAGTTTCGTTTGCCGTTTCAGCAACCGATAATTGTTCGGCAACTGTTTCAAAAACTTCTGGCTTAGCAAGTGGTGAAATTTTCCCTATTGGAGAAACAATAAATACATTTGTCGCTACTGATAATCCTGGCAATACGACATCATGTACATTCAAAGTGACGGTTACAGATATTGAAAAATTAACGATTACCTCTCCGTTGGTTTCGAGTGTAGTTTGTTTGCGCAGTTCAGTTAATTTAACCGCTTCAGCAACAAGCACGCGCGCAATGACAGCTAATTGGCAGCGCAAAGGCAGGAGCGATGCTAATTTTACTGATATAACTACAGCTTCGACATATACTTCCAGCAATACCATTTCATATTTAACCCCTACACTAACTCAAACAGATTCTGCAACACAATATCGCGTAGAATTTACTACAAGTTGCGGTGTCAATTACAGCGATGCAGTCACTTTAAAAGTAGTTGAGTGTTACAATGGTAGCGGTTTAAACCCTTTCCCAGATAGCATAAAAGAGTGTTTAAAAACACCATTCAGAGTTTTGGAAGAAATTTATGTAGCAACTAATGGCGCGAATTGGAAAAACAAAACCAATTGGTTGACTGAAAAAGATTTATCGAAGTGGTTTGGCGTAACGTTAACGGCAAATGGCTGCGATGTTTCGGCACTTCAACTTTCGAACAATAATTTAGTCGGTGCCATGCCGCAAAATGTAGCGCCAGGTTTTAATGAAATCGCTTTGCCAGCGCTACAAACTTTAGATTTAAGTTTTAACGCACTTTCGGGTAATATTTCAAATGTGAGTTTGCCAAGCTTAGTGACCTATAATTTGAGTAATAATAGTTTCACTGGTAGCATACCGAATTTCAATTTGGCGAGTTTGCAAACTTTAGACGTAAGCAATAATCAGTTAGGATTCGGAATTCCCGATTTTACAACTGCAACAAAAGTAACAAAGCTCAATATTGCTAAAAACAGGTTTATCTTTGGAGATATTGAGAAAAAAAATGTACTCAATATCACCGATTTAACCTACGCGCCACAAGCATTAATTCCCATCAGTTTTAATGCAGGTGTACTTTCTGTTAAAACTGGATCGGCTGATAATATTCAAGTTTTTAAATGGTATAAGGATGGCGCTTTAGTTTGTACAGACGTTGCATGCAACGTCTCTACTTACACACCTATAAAATCGGGTACATATTATTGCGTTGTAACGCACAATGCACTTACAATTCCTTCCGACGCTAATAAAAACTTGGTTTTACAAAGCGAAAATTTTGCCTTTCATTCCTTCCAAGTTGATTTAAAAAACTTAAAGGGCACGGTAGTCAATAAAAAAACGCAGCTCGATTGGCAATCGCTTTCTGAAATAAAACTCGATAGATTTGAGATTGAACGCAGTGCTGACACCGCAAATTTTGTTAAAATTGGTCAAGTGGCTGCAGTAGGCAATAGTACAGTTGTGCAAAATTACACATTCACTGATTCATTTCCGTTGACAGGCATAAGCTATTACCGCCTAAAAATATTTGGTATTGACGGCGATTTTGTATATTCAAATCGCGTGAGCGTGAATGTCTTTACAGCCGTCAGCGATCAGCCGTCAGCAATAAGTCTTCAGCTTTACCCAAATCCAACTGAACACAGATTGTATGTTAAAGGTGTTAGCGACAATGTGCCATTTACAATTGTCAACGCGCTCGGTCAGATTGTATTGAAAGGAATATTGAAAGAAAATACAGCTATTGAAATTGACGATTTACCGCAAAGTACTTACTACTTGCATGCCGATAATAAAGTGGGTAGGTTTGTGAAATTGTAGTTGACTGACGTTCGGGGAACTTCATAAGTTCCCCGAACGTTTTCTCAAAAAAGAAAAATTACAAATTTAAATTTTGAAATTGACTTACAGAAACAGCACAATTTTAGTTATGTTTGAGTGAGTCAGTGGAACAAATTAAACAGCATAATTATAGTTATGTTTGAGTGAATCAATCATTCATTTTGTAAATCGAAAAATTTTTTTTTCAAAAATAAAAAAATATAATTAACGACGTTTTCATACCGGAATCAGGCTTATGAATGTTTTAGTGGTTATATGCTAAATTAAACCCAAAGGCAAGAAATTTCGTTCTTGTTTTTGGGTTTTTGGTTTGTGGTCATCTGAAGAAGACAAGATAATGAGTTTTGTCAGGGACAGAACCCAGCGCACTAAATTTTTTAGATGGAAAATGGCTTGCGAGCGACTAAAAAACCTGAGATTGGCAATTTAAAATACGTCTTCAATGAATTAAATCCGGCATTAAAACTTTCGAAATCGCTAAAATATACAGTAATTTCACACTTGAAAAAATAAAAAGTCCATTCGATAATTTGAATTTAAAAAAAGATGAGTAAATTTATCGTATTTATTGTATATTTATGAGCGTGTATCTTTATGAGAACTCTCGTTTCCATACGGGCATTTATTTTCCCTTCAGGATCGTAGAAAAGACAATAGATATGTAAGAAGAGGAATACTTAACCTGGCAGCAGGCAATTCGGCAGCATAATACAATTTATAATTTTTTTGTATCAAAATAAATATTATGAAAAAAAGTTACCAACTCCTTTGCGTACTGCTCACTTTTCTTGTCTTTTCAGCCAAATCTTTTGCGCAAAATAACTTGGCAGCAGGCGATTTAGCCTTTGTGAGTATATTAAGGCATAAGCTTTGGCTTTCATGCCTTATTCTTTTAATTACGGTGACAGCAGTTGCACAAAACTATACACCAACAACTTTCACCGATCCGGTTTTCACAACCATTAATAATACTACCGGAGCGATTACAGGTGGTGCCGGTATCGGTCTTATTTCGCTGCGGTCTGCATTGAAGGCAGCAGATAACCTGGGCGGAACACATACTGTAACACTCTTAACGGGCAACTACATTTTGGACGGAACCGGTACCTATACTTATGCCGGACCTGTCACGGTTACGGTAAGAACTATACTTTTGGGAATTACCAGCCAAAATATTACTATCAACGGTAACGGGCCCGCAAATACCTTTATCACCATGGCTGTTGCTGGCAGGGACCGTATGTTTTTGATTAATCCGGTTGGAACTACAAACAGCCCGGTTATCAGTATGTCGGGTATTACATTTCAAAACGCCTATCTTACTTCAGATGCTTTTGGAGGAGGAGCCATTTATGCAGGAGGCGGTTCAGCAGAATCTCTTACACTAACTAATTGTGCATTTTTAAATAATACAACTCCTGCCGGCAATGGCGGAGGTGCGGCTGTTAAAATGGATATCAGGGGCAACCTCACTATTGACAATTGTACATTTACCAATAACATCAGTAATGATGCAGACGGGGGAGCTGTTTTAGATATTATATACAATTCCTCATTAGGCACAAGCTATGGCACCGCGAACATAACCAATTCAACTTTTACAGGTAATTCTGTGAACTTTCCCGGTGCTGGCACTGCGAATGGGGGAGCATTAGAAGTTTCAGGACAGGGCGGGGTTTCTGCTTTTAATGCTACTATAACTAATAATACTTTTATAAACAATTCTACAGATGGTTTGGGGGGTGCACTTGTTACCAACAATGGCCCCAATCTATCCATACTTCAGGTAAATTTTAACCGCTTTGTGGGTAATACCGCGGCTGCAGGTGCTGCATCCGGAGCACTTCATTTTGTGGAATCATCGGGTAACGTGAATGCCAATAATAACTGGTGGGGTTGTAATACAGGCCCTACAGCGGGCCCTTGTGACCGGGCAGGCGGAGATGTTGCAGGTGGAGGAACATTAACATTGACCAAGTGGCTTCAGTTAAAAACAACTGCTTCGGCAAGCCCGATTTGCCTATCAGCTACTTCTAACATTACGGCAAGTTTCCTCACCAATTCGGCTAATGAAATTGTTACGCCTGCTAATGTTTCCAGGTTGATTAGTTTACCCGTAACCTGGACATCAACTTTGGGAGGCCTTTCATCTCAGCAAACAACTATCCAGGCAGCCGGAACTGCAACGGCAATATTTACTGCAAATGCAACAGCCGGTCCTGCAACGGTGAATGCTCAGGTAGACAATGTTCCTTCAAGTGAAACATCACCGGCCAGGGCAAATATAACTGTATCATCAAACAATACAACGGCAGCGCCCTCATCTAACCCAACAGTTTGTATAAATACAGCCATATCGCCCAATATAACGATCGCAACAACAGGAGCTACCGGTATCGGTGCACCCACAGGATTACCTGCCGGGGTATCGGCATCCTTTGCTGCCAATACTATCACTATCAGCGGTACACCTACAACAACGGCAGGTAGTCCGTTCAGCTACAGCATTCCCTTAACCGGCGGCTGCGGCACTGTAAATGCAACGGGTACCATCACGGTAAATGCGGTCAATACTGCCGGAGCGCCATCATCAAACCCAACAGTTTGTATAAATACGGCCATATCGCCCAATATCACCATAGCAACAACAGGAGCTACGGGTATTGGTGCACCTACAGGATTACCTGCGGGAGTAACGGCATCCTTTGCTGCCAATACCATCACCATCAGCGGTACACCTACAACTACGGTAGGCAGCCCGTTCAATTACAGCATACCCTTAACCGGCGGCTGCGGCACTGTAAATGCAACGGGAACAATTACAGTTAGACCTAACAATACCGCAGGAGCGCCTTCAACTAATCCAACGGTTTGTGTAAATACGGCCATTTCACCCAATATTACAATCGCCACCACCGGAGCTACCGGTATCGGTTCACCCACAGGATTACCTGCAGGGGTGACTGCATCATTTGGTGCCAATACCATCACCATCAGCGGTACGCCAACAACGGCCGTAGGCAGTCCGTTCAACTACAGCATTCCCTTAACAGGCGGATGCGGCAGCGTGAATGCCACGGGTACTATAACCGTAACTGCGGGTTCTTCTATAACATCAAACCCATCTACAAGTACAGCTTGTTCAGGACTTGCTGTTTCATTTACAGGAGCAGCCTCCAATCAAACTTCTCTTGCCTGGCAGGAAAGTACAGATATTGGGTTTACGACACCGACAGCACTTACCAATACGGGTATTTATAGTAATACAAGCACCGCTACTTTAAATATCTCTGACAATTCAGGGGTAAGCGGAAGATATTACAGGCTGGTGGGCATTAACTCGAATGGCTGTCCTAATGCAAACAGTACAGGCGCCTTATTAACTGCAACAGCGCCGACACTGCCGGGTACAACATCAGCCACCAATACTATTGGCACCAATAATAATCTTTCTTACGATGCGTCCTGCGGCATTGTTTCCAAAGTAGTTCCTTTAGCTGGCACTCCTGTTAGTGGTATTGTGACAAGTAATGTGTGGGTAGAAGGTGCCGTGCCTACATATGGCGGAACGCCTTTTGTGCAAAGACATTACCAGATTACACCTGCTGCCGGTTCTACTGCTACGGTCACACTTTATTTTTCCCAAACGGAGTTCGACAATTTTAATGCAGTCAGTTCAGTAGATTTACCAACCGGCTCAGGTGATGCCGCAGGCAAAGCAAATTTGCGTATATCTAAATTTAACGGCAGCAGTTCCGGTGGTGGACTACCTGGGTCCTATTCTTCCGGTGGCAGTCTTATTGACCCTGCTGATGCAAATATAATTTTCAATGCTACTCTTAGCCATTGGGAAGTCACCTTTGATGTTTCCGGATTTAGCGGGTTCTTTGTTCAAACCGCAACGTTTGTTTTACCGGTCAATTTAATTTCATTCTCAGCACAAAAGGAAAACAATGATGTCAAATTGAAATGGCAAACTGCAGATGAAGTAAATAATATCGGCTTTCATGTAGAAAGGCGAAATACATTGGGTGATAAATGGGATATTCTAAGCTTTGTTAACGCCAAAGGCAAAAACGCATCTTATGACTTTACTGACAATACACCCCTCAGTATCAACTACTATCGCCTTCGGCAAATAGACAACGATGGCAAAGAAACGCTGTCAAAAGTTGTCTCCGTTTCGATGGACAGCAAAGGCAGTTTAAAAGTCTATTCCAATCCTGTTTCAAATGTCTTGACTATTGAAACAATAAGAACGGATGATTATCAAATTTTCAACCTCCTAGGTCAACAAGTACTTTATGGTAAAACTATGCAACAGATAGATGTATCTGTATTGCCCCAAGGCGCTTATGTGATTAAAGTCGGTACAGAACAAGTGAGGTTTGTAAAGCAATAAGAGGATACAACAAGATCAGTTATTCATTTTGTGTATCGAAAAAATATTTTTTCAAAAGTGAAAAATCAAAAATTGTAATTAACGACGCATTGATAATATGAGTCAGGTGCCCCGTTCAAAAGCCCAAAGACAAGAAATTTCGTTCTTGCCTTTGGGCTTTTGATTTATAACTAAGTTTCGCGGTTTGTAGTAGTTGTTGAGTAGCGGTCGTCTGAAGACGACCGGATACTGGGTTCTGTCTCTGACAGAACCCAGCGTCTGCGTTTTGGAAGATGCTGCGAGAGCGGTTAATCAACGTTGCGAGCGTTTTTTGACAACACTCATTGCAAGCGAGTTCAAAGTTTCTTATAAAGCCGATAACATTTACTACAAGTATCTTTAACCAAGTATGAACTTTCATTTTGAGATACAATATTTAAGGTATCCCCATTTTCAATAATTTTGTTTTTGTAAATATATGGTATTCTTCTATCAATAATATTTTCGCTTCGTTTAAACTGTGCATCTTTATTCAAGTCCATTGTAGAATAACTCAATACATCTTCAGATTTAATGATAAAAACCGAATCTAAAAAATACTCTCTATTATATTTTTCAATCTTCCTAATTTCAAATCTTTCACCTGAATTATAATGAATGAATTCCACATTATAGGGTGAATAGTTTTTAATAGGGATTTTAAAGAGAAATTGGCATTCGAAGGGCGAAACCATTAAATGACGATTCGAATTATTGCAACTTGACAAAAAAACTATTAACATTAAAAATATTTTTTCCATAAATATTTTTTTCTTTTTATTTTGAATTACACGTTTTTGAAGGATTACTTCAATCTTGCAAGGATTTGAATCGCTCTTTTTAGCTTGATTAATAATCGTATTTATTACTTTAGCAGCATATTTGTTAGAAGGATTTGATTTAGAATTATTTACGTTGCAAATACCCATGCACCCTTCTCATGCTGCAAGATGAAGCCGCTCTCGCACCATCTTCCAAAACGCACACGCTTGTTTCAGGTGTGTCCTGCAATTCGAAGCTCACGTGCTTTGAAGAACTATAAATAAGATGATAGTAGGTCTATCATACAGGTTTTCCGAAAGAGC
>JAYWBA010000010.1:0-7428 GCA_043781915.1 Saprospiraceae bacterium | reverse complement strand
TTCAAAAATTCTGCCCAATTCATTTGTGGGCAAATTTTCTCCAAATCTTCTATCGTCATTTTGTTGTAGCGCTTTTCTGGGTCGCGCAATTCAGCACGCGGCGTTGAAGCTTTAGCGATTTGACGTTCGAAAGACATAATTAAATTAGCCGCCGCTTTTGCTTTGGCTTCGTTCTCGCCGATGAGCGTGAAACTGTTGACAATATGTGCTTCGTAAGCCGCGCGGATTTTTTTGTAGCGGTCGTCATCTTTCAAATAATAATCGCGGTCTGGTAAATGCAAACCACTTTGCGACATAGTTGGCACCATTACCGTGCTGTTTTTCTGATCTTGTCCAACGAACAATGCAAAAACCAAATTATTTCCTTCAGCATACTGATTGCCAATTTCTGCCAAAAGCTCTTTATAGTTTTTAATTTTTTCGATGCGCTGTAAACGCGGCTGTACAGGTGCAAAACCCTGTTTTTCTGCTTTAGCACTGTCCATTGCTAAGGCATAAAAGTCAGAAACTTTTTGTTTGATTGTACCTGCTGGAAAAGTTTGCGCAGAAACTTCTTCCAAAATACCTTTCAATGCCGTTCGGTTAAATTCAGCTAATTCGTTAAAACTTCCCCAACGACTTTCCGTTGCTGGAATGGGCGTATTTTTTAACCATGCACCATTGGCGTATTCATAAAAATCGTCTTGAGGCCGAACAGCCAAATTCATATTAGCTGGGTCAATAAATTTGCGCTGACCTGCGGGAGTGGTAACATCTTTCCCCATATTTGTTGATGTACTACCTGTGGGGGAAGAAACTTTTGGCGAGCAAGCCATAACTAATAAAAAACACAGCACACTGCTGTATGAGAATAAGTGCTTGAGCATAATAGGATAATTTTTTCGTTACAAGAAAGGTTTGTTTATGAATGAAAATAAAAAGTCGGTAAATATAATCAATAATTACAAATTCGTAGAGCTTTCATAATTTTCAGAACTAAAGAACTACCTGATAGGAGATTCTGAAAGTTTTATAAGTCAGAAAAGTATGAAAACTAAATTGCAGTTAATGCAGTAATTTATCAGAGCGAACAAATAGAACTAAAACTATAAAGCTGCATCGTTCTCAAACGTTTCTTTCAACATAGCTACCGAAATAATAGCGAACACTATTGTTAACGCACCCACAGCAAATGCACCATTGAGCAAACCCAATACAGGTTTTAAATAATCTTTAAAAAGAAAATTGAACGGAATTGACCAAGCGCGTGCAAAATTGGGTATACTGGTTGCTGCTGTTGCGCGAATATTGGTGGGGAATTGCTCGGCAGAAGTAGTAATCAGAAGTGTCCAATAAGCGATACCGAGACCCAAAATGGCGCAATGCCCATACAATTGAGCTACAGAATTTGGTTTTATGTAGCAGAAAATAAACATGCCAATCAAAGCGACCAAGAAAAAAAGGTACATCGGTTTTTTTCTGCTTTTAATTTTTTTGCTTAACAATCCTGCACAAATTTCAGCGGGTGCACCGCCGAGATAGAAAAATATTATAGCATAAGCTGCTTTAGCTCCCGTTAAACCATAAGCAGCGGCAAATTCGGGCACGTTCTGAATAAATAAACCAATGAGGATAAAAGTTGCACCACCTGCCAATGTGCAAAAAAAGTAAGTTGCTAAAAGTTTTGGATTTCTGAGAATAATTAAAATATTGCCACGTGTTGCGTTTTTTTCTTTTTCTTTCAAGAAAATATTGCTTTCATACACGTTAAATCGCAGAACCAATAAAAATAATCCAGCCACACCACCAATGAAATAACATGTTTTCCATGCAAAGAAAAGTGAGACTAATCCACCAGCAAATGCGCCGAAAAGACCGAAAACAGAAACTATGGTTGTAGCATACGTGCGTTTTTCTTTAGGGAGACTTTCACTTATCAGACTTATACCTACGCCCAGTTCACCCGCCAAACCAATGCCTGCAATAATGCGCAACCATAAATACATATCGACGGAACTGACCCAACCATTGGCTAAATTAGCGAGCGAATACGTTATGATGGAGCCGAATAAAATTGTTGTTCTACCAAATTTATCGGCAAGAACTCCCCAAAACAAACCTCCGATAACTAAGCCAATGAGTTGCCAATTCAATAAACTCAATCCTACATTGAGTAACTGATTTTCAGGCACGCCCAATTCGCGCAAACTTGCTATGCGCACCGCACTGAAAACGATGATATCATACGCATCGACAAAATATCCAAGTGCAACTGCCAGAACAATAAGCCATTCGGCGCGTCTGAAATTGAAAAAAGGGGATAAAGGCATTGTATAAAGAAGGTAATTTTTCGTGCAAAGTAGGAAATATCGCGCAAAGTCGCAAAGGTTTAACTAAATAAAGTTGCTCAAATTTTTTATAAGAAAACTCTATATGAATAAGAACTTGTTTTAACTTAAAAATCTAAATTAACTAACAATTTTTCAAAAAAGTACCTGAATATTGCCTTCAGCCCAAAATAAAATACACACCGTTGTACCAATCAGACACATCAAATTCGAAAGTGTTCGAGCAGATGAAGAACCAGAATTATCGACACAAGTTGTAGTAACTGAGGTTTCTTGCCATTTAACTAAGGTGCTCGTGGTGTTTGTTAAATTTAAAGTTATATGTAGGGCATTGAACAGAGATGCCTGTATTATTCACAGTAGTTACTTGCAGGTACAATCCGATTGGATTTTATCGTTTGAAGTATTGGCGATGCCATTATCGCAAGTATCACCTATGTATTTTTTGAATCTTGGGCAATAATAGTTGGATAGAGTAACGCCGTTAAATCAATATTAATAATTCGTTTACCACCATTATTAAATGTTGCTTTTCCGCCATTAGGTAAATCAATGGATTGTATATTGTAAGCACCATCGAACTTAAAAGTAATAGCACGTCGTTTCAACCATGACGGGACTTGCGACAAATCAAAATCTAAAATCAATTTATTTCCACTGACTTGCATTGTAAATTTAATTGTTTTTTTGAGCGTTAAATATTCAGCAACTTCTTGCAATGGTGCCATCCAAATTCTATCAGAACCTTTTGCGCCATATTTTTGCTCGATGGTTTGCATATAATTTAAGAAGGAATAAAAATTTAATCCACTTCCTGAAAAATTATCGATGTGGTGGCAAAATTCGTTGTACCACAAATGGTTCTGTGGGTTTGCTTTTACAAAAATATTGTCTAACATTCCATTAAAAAGTGTTTCATCTAAATTGCCTCTAAAAATAGGTTTTGAAAAATCAACATCGGCATCTACGTTCACTCCAAGAATACCTTGATCGTAACCACTTTGATTAAAAACTGCTTTGTATCCTTGGGCAAAAGCATACTGATAATAATTAACATCGCCAGAAGGTACAATAAATAAAGAGGGACGGAAAGCAGTTTTAGTATTGCGCTCAGTAGCGTCCTCATTTAGGGTAATTTGTGTGTTATAATCAGCTGGAGAAAGATATTGTTCCGATACTGCTAAATGCGAATAACTGTGATTATACACACCCCAATTGTTATCAATCATTTCATTGAGTTGCGCCCATGTCATTTGCCCTTTAACATTGCCCGTATGAATATCCAAATTAGATCTGTTAGCAGAGTTCCAAGCCAAACCGCCTTTAAAAGGCAACTGATTGCCGCAACCGTCGGTGTAAAACATTCCTGGATAAGTTGTGTTATTAGCTTTCACTGTTCCGCCTTTAAAAATAGGTAAAGCGCACGTAAAAGGGTCTTCCGTAGCATCATCAAAAGTGAAACTATAGGCGAAATCTTTGTCGTATTTAAGTGCTGCAGCTGTTAAACTCGGTGCATTCTTTAAATTAGTATTGAAATTGATAATCACGCGTTGCCCTAAAAGTTGCCCCATTGATAAACAAAGCGTAAAAAAAATGACTGCGCTGTATTTTTTGCACTCAGACGCGTTTACCCAAAAATTATTTGAGCAGAGAGTGTAAAAGTTCATGTCTTATAATTTTAAAATTTAAAAGCGAAATACAAATGCAAAAATGGGTTATTAATTCTACATAATTATACCGTGTTTTTTGATTTTAATAAAACATGAAAAATATAATTTAATTTTATAAAAGCGAGTTTTATAATTTTTTTTATAAAATGCTGATTTTGTGAAAGATATAGTGTTAAAATTTATTTTGCAAAAGCTAATAAAAATAATTGCAATTTCGTAAACAAATCAGCATTTGCTTGAATTCAACCTTTTGAAGGTTTGAAAAATATAAATTTGTCCTGTTTTTTCTTAGAATCAAAGATTCAGTGACAACTTTTTTTAGAGAAAGTCTGGATTGTTTGCTCGAAATCTCGTTTCATGGGCATTTATCTTTACTATTAATTTTATTTCTTAATTCCAAAGCTCGTAATTGAATTATCTTTGCGCCTTAAAAATAAAGAATTAAAAAATGAAGAGATGAAAGATTTTTTTCAAACTTTAATTTCAAAAAATCCTACCATTCCTTAATTTATTCAATGAATTACCTTACGCTCGAGAACGTTACAAAAAGCTACGGACCTAAAATTCTGTTCAAAAATATTAGCGTAACCATCAATCGCGGCGATAAAATTGCACTTGTTGCCAAAAATGGCACTGGTAAAACCACTTTGCTGCGCGTTCTTTCGGGTCAAGAAGGTTCCGAGGGAGAGCAAGCTAAAATACTTTTTGCACGCGATATACGGATTGCTTTTCTGACTCAAGACCCCACTTTCGAAAATTTCTCGACACCACAACAAGCACTGTTTGCCTCGCCAAACCCTGCATTGCAAGCTGTTGCTGAATATGAAGCGGCTTTACTTTCGCACGATGATACGCGTTTGCAAAATGCCATGGTGCACCTCGAAGAATTGCGCGCTTGGGAAACAGAAGCATTGGTGAAAGAAATTATGTCGCGTTTGGGCATTGATGAGTTTATTGAACAGCGCATTTCAACACTTTCAGGTGGTCAGCGCAAACGCTTGGCTTTGGCATGCATTCTCATTGAACAACCCGATTTCCTCATTCTCGATGAACCTACTAACCATCTCGACCTCGATATGATTGAATGGCTGGAAGCCTATTTTGCCGCGCGACCATCCTACACTTTGTTTATGGTGACGCATGACCGTTACTTTCTCGATGGCGTTTGCAATACTATTATTGAAATGGAAAAAGGAAATGTTTATCGTTTCAAAGGGAATTACGCGTATTATTTAGAACAAAAAATGCTGCGCGCAGAAATTGAAGGCGCTACACTGGATAAACAAAAAAAACTACTCGATAAAGAGCGCGCTTGGATGGCAACTACTGCACCTGCACGAACCAGCAAATCGAAAGTGCGCATTGAAGATTTTCACGACTTGAAAGAAGCAGTTACCGCTAAACGCGATAACGAAACGCTTTCGATGGATATTAAAACCACGTGGCTCGGTTCAAAAATTGTCGAGTTTCACAATGTAAGTTTGGAAATTGGTGGCAAAAAACTTCTCACCGATTTTTCTTACAAATTCAAACGCGGCGAACGCATTGGCATAGTTGGAAAAAACGGTGTAGGTAAATCGACATTTTTGAAGATGTTGGTGGGCGAAATGGAGCCGACGGGCGGAAAAATAATAGTTGGTGAAACCATCAACTACGGTTATTATACACAGGATGGGATGATTTTGAAAGAAGATCGCCGGGTGATAGAAGTTATTCAAGACATTGCGGAATTTATTCCTTTAGAAAAGGGTCAGAAAATGACAGCAGCAGCCTTGCTCGAACGCTTTTTGTTTTCGCGCGAGCAACAACAAGTATATGCTTCGCAACTGAGTGGTGGCGAAAAACGCCGATTATATTTGCTAACAGTGTTGATGGGAAATCCAAATTTCCTCATTCTCGACGAGCCTACCAACGATTTAGACATTTTAACGCTCAACGTGCTCGAAGATTTTCTCGAAAACACGTATAAAGGTTGCTGTCTTATTGTTACGCATGACCGCTATTTCATGGATAGGATTGTAGAACATTTATTTATTTTTGAAGGTGAAGGCATTGTGCGCGACTCGAACGGGAATTATACCGAATATCGCGAAGCCTTAAAACAAACACAGCGTGATACAAAGCGCGTAGATTCACCTACCTTTAAACCTGAACAAATAAATAATAAAACGGGTTTAACAGATACAGAGCGGAAAGAATTGAAAAAATTAGAACGTGAAGTAGATAAATTTGAAACACGAAAAAAGGAAATAACAGCAAAGTTTGATAACGCGGGTAATCTTTCTGCAGATGAAATAACAAAACTTTCTAAAGAATTGCATATTGTTGAATCTCAACTCGAAGAGGTTGAAATGCGTTGGCTGGAGTTAAGTGAAAAGTGAAAAAACCTATTAGGTTGCGCAGCATCCTATTAGGTTTGAATTATAAAAAAGTGAAAAGTGAAAATTTTCATTGTTTCATTTCTTCATTTAATTTTTTGAAAAAAAAATAAAATATGGAAGATTGGCAAGTAGAATTTGAATGGTTGCGCGTTCGACATTTTGTAAAAGATGCGCTCAAAATTCAAAAACTCCCTGATTTGAATCTCGTACTGCTCATGGTCGGTATTCAAACGCTGGGTTATTGGCAAGGAAAATTTTCGAAAGAAGAAAAACAAGACCTCATGCACATTGGTGTATGCGAACTACTGAGTCATGAAGGTTATTTTGAATTTATCGGACGTGATTCCGACAATTGGCCCCAATACAATCAAAAACGACATATCGACATTGAAGGCGAAAAAAAACAAGAGAGATTATTGATTGAACATGCTATTCGCTTTTTTAAAACCCTCGAAGAATAGGAGTAGGGATTGGTAATAGAATGAGGGTTCACAACTCTGCATTGAAATCTTACTGCTCAAAACTGTTTAAAATGTATTTACTTTGCGCTTTCTGAAAAACATACTAATTTTCTATACTAATTTCTTTCTAAAAAATGAGGCTTTATTCACTCAATGTCATTTTTGTGCTTATAACTTTTGCCTTAAATGCTCAAAAACAAAACGGTTCTTACCAATACCACATTCATAAAACACAGTCTCCGATTAAAATTGATGGTTTAATTGATGAAGACGGTTGGCAAAAATCTGAATTAGCAACAGATTTTTCGATGGTTCTTCCAATGGACACATCAAGAGCAGCTGTTAAAACGGATGTACGACTAACTTACGACGATGAAAATCTTTATATTGCTTTTATTAATTACAATAAAATTAAAGGTCCAAACATTGTTGAATCGTTGAGAAGGGATTTTATTTTTGGAAAAAACGACAACGATTTACTGTTTTTAGATACCTTCGACGATATGCTCAACGGATTTTCTTTTGGTGCTAATGCTGCAGGAGCAGAATGGGATGGCGTTATGTCGGAAGGAAGTAAAATAAATTTGAG
>JAYWBA010000009.1:0-2683 GCA_043781915.1 Saprospiraceae bacterium | reverse complement strand
AAATCTAAATCTTGAAAAACAGCTTCATCGTCCTCTAAAGGCGCTGTATAATTTTTACAACCTGAAATATACTGCACTACTTTCTGAATGATGGCGTTCGGAACATGGGCTTCAGTGAGTTTTAAGCGGGCTACATAAGCCGATCTTTCTTCATTATTAGTCCGCCAAGTATCATTCGATATATGCCTGAACCAAATCGCAAAAAAAACAACTTCCTCATCTTTAATCAAATAATGATATTGTTCCAATAACTTAAGCTGATGCGTAACATGTGTCAAATTATAGAAGAAACGGTTTTCATTGTTGTATTGTTTTTCCAAATGGGCTAAAATTTGCTGAACAGCTGCACTATCACCGCAATAATTCAGAAGTTTTTTATAAAAAAGTGCCCGCGTATATTCGGGAGACATTGAAATGGTCATAGGTAATAAACTTAATTGAGTTATTGTTACGTAAGGTTAGCAAAATAAGTTTTATATTAACATTTAAAATGCTGTTTAAAGGCCTATTTCACAAAAAGACGCTAACTTCAAATAATCGGGTTTATCGCTAACTATTTTATGAATAAAACTTTCAACTATTTTACCATTTTGTACTATAAAAATGCCTGGCATTTGAAAACTATCACCTAAGTTTTTTCCCACATCAGCACCATATTTTGCCTGAAGCGTAAAACCTCGATACCAAGATTGCAATCCGAAAAGCTGCGTAAAACTGCCTTTAACTAAACCAAACTTGGCATAAAAATTACATGTTGGGTCGCTAATATGCTTGACATCATTAATTTTAAATCGCTCGAAATACAATAAAGCTGTAGCATTATCTCCCATGTGGACGAAAATAATTTCTGTTTTCTTAATTTCAATTTCAGGTCTTAACCTTGAAATCTCATGAATTGTTTCTCTACAAAACTGACAACCAAAATGACGTAGGAAGACCAACATAACGTTTTTGTTTTTAGAAATTTCAAAAACGTTGGAGCCTTCATTGGTTATCATTAATTCCAGTATTTCTTCTTCTAATTCTAGCATAAAAATTTAATTACCACAATAATAAAGATTTTGAATTAAAACTTGTAAATAATTAACATTTTTATTCATAAATAATAATTATGAATTTATCTAAAGGTTATCATTTCTCTAAAATAACTTGTTAGAATTGCTTCTTTTGTTTTTTAGGAAAATTTTGAAAAAAAACATACGTGAAATTTATTCTTTTATCATATTATTACGTTACTTCAGGCTGTTTTTTTACAACTAATTTTTAACTTTACAAGACATTACACTAATGGCATCCATTACAGAAAAAATTAAGAAGGAGTCCCATGCTTCTCGACAAAAATTTATTATCGAATCTTTTACAAGCAACTATGGCGATCTTATTAAGGGCGACTCGAATGCTTGGCGCGGAAAATTTCGCAAAATGGCTGAAACGCCTTTCAACTTTTATCGCGGTGCGGCGGGCTTGTTTTATGCAGATGTAAGTTGCGATAAAGACCCATTTCTCAATGCCAAAACAAGTCGCGTTTGGATTCAAGGCGATTTACACGCTGAAAACTTCGGTACTTACATGAATAGCGCTGGCAAATTCGTTTTTGATGTAAACGATTTTGACGAAGCTTATTTAGCACCATTTACATGGGATTTAAAACGATTCTGCGCCAGTTTAGCGCTTATTGGTTATCAAAAAGCACTTTCGGATTTAGAAATTCGAGATGTTATCTCGTCAGCTGCACGAAGTTATGCGCAACAAATTTTGCGTTTTCATGCTGAGTTCGATAAAAACTTTGCTCTTACGTTAGATAACACCAAAGGAGCTATTCTGGAAGTATTGCGTAATGCGCGCGAGTTAACGCGCATTGGATTGTTAAATAACGATACTGAAGTCTTTGATGGCGAGCGTAAATTCAAAATTAATAAAAACTGTATTAAACTTGACGATGCTCAAAGGGCAAAAGTTGAAGCTGCCATGGTTGAATATTATACGACTATTCCGAAACTCAAGCAGCGCTCGAAAATAACATACAATATTAAAGATATTGTCCGTCGTCGTGGTTTGGGTATTGGTAGTGCTGGATTAGAAATGTACAGTGTTTTGCTGGAAGGTGAAACAGAAGCTTTAGAAAACGACATTATCATATCTTTGAAAGTAGCACAACCCTCTGCTACTGAAAAATTTGTAAAAGATAAAAATGCCGAAGTTTATTTTATTCATGAAGGGCATAGAACAACCATTTCTCAACGTGCTCTACAATCGTATTCGGACCCTTTTTTAGGTTATACTACTTTAGATGGTCGCGGAGTTTTTGCCACTGAAGTGTCGCCTTATGTCGCCGATTTAAATTGGAGTGAAATAAACGATATGGACGATATTTTAGAAGTCGTTGAATATTTAGGTCAGTGTATTGCAAAAATCCACACTTGCTCTGATGATGATAGCGACCAAACACTTATAAATTATTCGACTGAAGAAGAAATTCATGCCGTTTTAGACGGTCATGAATCTGAATTTGTAGATTATTTGGTTAAGTTTGGAGAGCAGTACGCTTTACAGACATTACAAGATCACAGATTATTTGTCGATGCTTATCGCAATCATTTATTCGAAGAGTTATAAATTTTAGCTAAAGCTAAATTTTTGCTACATTTCCCGCAGATTTCGCAGAAATTTCAGCAGAAATCCG
>JAYWBA010000008.1:0-2683 GCA_043781915.1 Saprospiraceae bacterium | reverse complement strand
AAAGAATTTGGAATCCCAGTATGCCATTCACTATCTGGGTGTTCTAACATGCCACCAAAAAAGCAAGCTGATACCATGAATATGAAAAGCCCGAAAGCTTCCATCAGATACAACTTATACTGTCGCTTGAGTGCTGAAATCATCTAATTACGCAAGTAGTGTTTTTAAATGTTCGCCCACGCGAATAGAATTGGCAATAATTGTTAGCGAAGGATTAACAGCGCCACTGCTCGGAAAAAATGAACTATCAACAACGTATAAATTGTCAATCTCGTGCGCTTTGCAATTAACATCCAAAACAGAAGTTTCTGGATCAGTGCCAAAACGCAAAGTTCCGCATTGGTGCGCAATGCCGCTGAGGGGTATTTTTTTACGCAGGTAAATACCATGATGAAAAAAACTTGTGCCGTCGTCAATTTTGTGAAGCACATTTTTCCATCTTTCAATCAATAAGTCAAAACCTTCGGTATTATTATCTGTATAATCTAAATGAATCGTTCCATCAATCACTTGAACGCGATTATTAGGGTCGGGTAAATCTTCGCCCGTAAACCACCAATCTACCGCATGTTCTGCCATTTCTTCAAGAACTAAATCGGGCGTAAATGGTGGTGCACTTCCAGCCAACATAATTTTATTGCTTTTCCCCATGAGTTGAACGCAACCCATCGGGAAATGATAATCGTTGTCGCCAAAATAATAATCGGTAATAGCCAATGTTTTTTGAAAAACGCTTGGGTTTTTTTTAGTGCTAATGCCCAACATCGCGGCATTTTGGTGCTTCATGAAATTTCTACCAACTTGATCGCTCAAATTAGCTAATCCATTAGGGTGTTTATCATTAGCGGATTTCAATAAAATGGCAGCAGAATTAACAGCACCAGCAGCTAAAACAATTATTGAAGCAGAAAAAACAATCGATTCATTTTTTACGCTTGTTTCAACACCAACAATTTTTGTACCCTCTGCATTAGTAATGAGTCTTTCCACCTTAGCTTCAGTGAGTAAAGTAATATTCGATTGATTCATGACAGGTCGAACCGTATTGACATCACTGTCCGCTTTAGCGTGAACCAAACAAGGGAAACCATCGCAGGTATTGCAGCGAATACACGGGCTATTTAATGGGTCGCGTTCGTTCAATTTAATTCCCATTGGAATACCAAAAGGGCGTAAACCCAACGCTTTTAATTGTTCACTGACTTCCTCAATCCGTGGTTCATTGCTAATAGCAACATAAGGATAAGCATCAGAACGTTTTGGCTCAGTTGGGTCAATGCCTGTTTCGCCATGAACATCGAAAAGTTTTTCTGCCTTACTATAATACGGTTCTAAATCAGAATATTTAAGGGGCCATTCTGGACTAATTCCACCAGCGTGTTTAATGACTTCAAAATCGCGTTCGCGCAAACGGAACAATGCAGCACCATATACTTTAGTATTTCCACCCACCCAATAACCTGTACCAGGGTGCAAATCCTTATCGCCTTCCGTTTTCCAAACTTCTTTAGTATGGTATCTCTCTTGATTGAAAACTGCATCTGTGTCCCAGTTTTCTTTTTCGCGCGGTAAAAAAGTGCCACGCTCTAAAACTAAAATATTTTTTCCACTATCAGCTAAAGTGTGAAGTATTGTGCCACCACCTGCGCCCGTGCCGATAATAATAACATCGTATGTTACCTGCATTGTTTCTGTAGTTTAACTTATAATAATTCTTCCTACAAATGTAAGCAACAAGTTCAAATTTTCAGTGTATAATCTATAACTTATGGAAATTTTTGACTTCTTAATTGAAAGTGAATATTTTAATCCGCTTGCCATTCGTTCAAGTGACGTTTATAGATTTCAGCTATAAAAGTCACTTGAACGAGTGGGGTTTATTCGGAATCTTTCAAATTTTTTGAATAATCGTCTTTAAAATTTAGGAAATTAAAAATTTGCATCGCACTCAAAATTAATTTTCAAAAAATCAAATTCACCACTTTAAATGTAACACCGTTTGTTACATTTAAATTTTCACCGCGCAGTTTTTCTTTTTCCGTTTTTATAATCTTGAAAAATAAATTCGCCGAGACCTTGCAAGCTACTGTAAAAAGCTTTACCATTATTAGCTTTCGTGAACTGATCGACGAATGCTTGTAAGTACGGATCTTGTGCAATCATAAAAGTTGTAATCGGAATTTGCAGTTTGCGACATTGCGATGCTAACGAAAGAGTGCGACTTAAAATTTGACGATCTAATCCCCACGAATTTTTATAGTATGTTTTTCCTTTTTTTATGCAAGTGGGTTTACCATCCGTAATCATAAAAATTTGTTTGTTCGGGTTGCGGCGGCGTTTTAAAATATCCATAGACAGTTGCAAACCCGCGACTGTGTTCGTGTGAAATGGTCCGACTTGAAGGTAAGGAATATCTTTTATTTCTATTTGCTCTGCATCATCGCCAAAAGTGACAATATCTAAAGTATCTTTTGGATAACGCGTAATAATGAGTTCTGCTAAAGCCAGAGCCACGCGTTTTGCAGGGGTGATTCTATCTTCGCCATAAAGAATCATCGAGTGCGAAATATCAATCATCATCACGGTACTCATTTGCGATTGAAAGTACGATTCTTGAATTTCTAAATCTTCATTAGCGAGTTTAAATTCATCGATACCGTGATTGATTTGCGCGTTGCGCATC
>JAYWBA010000007.1:0-19998 GCA_043781915.1 Saprospiraceae bacterium | reverse complement strand
CCGAAATGGTCAAAATTTGTTGACCCTCGTCAATCAAATGCTTGATTTAAGCAAACTCGAAAGTGGTGCTTTGGCTTTACATTATGAACAAGGCGATGTTGTAACTTTTGTCAAGTACCTTACCGAAAGTTTTCATTCTTTGGAAGAAAATAAAAGCTTGGTTATTAATTTTCAGTCAGATGTGGAATCGTTTTTGATGGATTTTGATGAAACGCGGTTGCAACAAGTTGTTTCAAATCTTTTGACGAATGCGATTAAATTTACGCCAGAAAATGGAAAAATTGAGGTGAGCATTAACCTCGTAGGTTTTGAAAACCTACGAGGTTATTGTACACTAAAAATCAAAGACAATGGCATTGGCATCGGCGACTCAGAATTACCGCACATTTTTGATCGCTTCTATCAAGCTGATACATCCGCCACGCGACACGGCGAAGGAACAGGAATTGGCTTGGCTTTAACGCAGGAATTGGTGAAATTGATGGAAGGAACGATTGCAGTCAAAAGTGTTTTGGGTGAAGGAACAGAATTTGAAGTCTCATTACCGATTCGTAGTGAAAACCAGCATGGTTTGACGATTCATCGCGTCTCAAACGAGAAAAACGTTGTGATCCCCAGTTCTCTGAATGATGCAATATCACAAACTTCCGATTCGTCAAACCTGTTAGGAACTCCGCTCCGCTCCGCACCTAACAGGTTGAATAACGATGAAATACCAACTATTCTCATCGCCGACGACAATGCCGATGTGCGCATCTACATTTCTTCCATTCTATCTTCTGATTACAATCTTATTTTCGCAAAAGACGGACAAGAATGTGAAGAATTAGCTTTTGAACACACACCCGATTTAATTATTTTGGATGTAATGATGCCATTTAAAGATGGTTTTGAAGTCTGTAAAAATTTAAAAACAGATGATCGCACCAGTCATATTCCGATTATTATGCTCACTGCAAAAGCGGATATAGACAGCAAATTAGAAGGATTAGAGCAAGGCGCTGATGTATATTTAATGAAACCGTTTAATAAAGAAGAATTGTTGCTTCGCATCAAAAAATTATTAGAATTGCGACATCAGTTGCAGAAATATTATTTGTCTGCGATTAATGTAGGGACAGGTCGCGACCTGTCCTTAAATCGCACCCTTCACTCGAACGGCGATTCAAAGCAGACAGGTAGCGACGTGTCTCCACAAAACGCTTTCGTTCAAAAGTTAAAAAGCACTATTGAAAAACATTTAACCGATGAAGATTTCGACGCTGTAAAACTCTGCCGAGAAATGACATTAAGCCATTCGCAATTGAATCGAAAATTATCAGCATTAACTGGTCTTGCGGCTAATGCTTTTATTCGATATGTCCGTTTAATCAAAGCCAAAGAATTGCTTTTAAATTCTACTTACACCATCAACGCCATCGCTTACGATTGTGGATTTAACGATTCTTCTTATTTTGGAAGAATTTTTAAACAAGAATTTGGCGAAACGGCGCAAGAGTGGCGCGAAAAGAATATTGTCTGAATCGCGGATTAAACAGATGACCCAGAAAATGACAGATAAGGCTTCTCGAAGTTGATGTCGCATCTATAAAAATTCCTCCAATCTGTGTAATCCGCGATTCAGATAACGAACAACTATTCTCTAATAAAATCCAACTCCTCGTCATTCCTCAATCTAACTATAGTCGAAGGCATAACAACATCTTTAGTATGTTGTTTGTATCGAACAACCATATCCACTTGTTCTAAAATTTCTGAGCTAATTGACCCGAAGCCTGTAGGGAAAGGCGCAGTTGATATATTAGCGGATGTTGACACAATGGGTTTTCCGAAAAGTTTTATTAAGTTGGCACAAAAATGGTCTTGTACGATTCGGAAAGCAATACTACCATCTGGTGCGCAAACTTGGGATGAAACAGGCAGAATGGGTGCGTCATAAATAACTGTCAATGGGCGATTGTGATAATGGAGTAAAGTCTCTACTCTCGGATGTAACTTTCCAACATATAGCTTCAGCATTTCTAACGAATCAACTAAACAAATAAAACCTTTCTCAGGTTTTCTTTTTTTTATAGCGATAATTTTTTCAATAGCAGAATCGTTTGTAATATCAGCACTTAAACCCCAAATTGTATCAGTTGGTAATAATATAACACCATTATTGTTTAAAACAGTTAATATTTCTTCAATTTTTTCGTTTTCGAACATAAAATTTAGTTGTTAGTTGATGGTTGTTAGTTGACAGTTATTTATTAACTTTACGAATTAGTTGACAATTGACAGTTTTAAATCGTTTCTGTCGACACTCAGATAACTTCAATTAACGTACAACTGTCAACTAAAAGTATATCTATCTATCCATGTTTAAAATTTTACGACAGTTTTTAATACTTGTTACTTATTCCTTGTTCCTTGTTCCTTTACAAGCTAAACATATAGTGGGTGGCGAAATAACTTACAAATATGTGAGTACTACGGGCACTATAGTTAGATTGGCTTTTACGATGCACATTTACCGCGATTGTAATGCTGTAGGAGGTGCACCATTAGATCCCATTGCCATTATTGGTATTTTTGTTAAAGATCAATCAAGAATATATCAAAAAATATCAGTCGATTTAAAAACCTCAGGAAAAGTATCAGCCCCTACCTACCCGTGTTTAATCCCACCTTCAGTTTGTGTTGAAGAAGGTTTTTATGAATGGCAATCAGATTTACCCATTAATACATTGGGTTACACAGTCGAGTATCAAAGGTGTTGCAGGAATAACACTATTACCAATATTAATACGCCTGGCGAAGTAGGTGCAACCTATTCAGTGGATATTACACCTTTAGCACTTCAATTAAAAAATAGTTCACCTGTTTTTAAGTCATTTCCTCCAACAATTGTTTGTGGCGATCAAAATTTAAAATTTGACCACTCTGCTTCTGATGCAGAAAACGATCAAATTGTTTATAGATTTTGCTTTCCGCTTGGCGGTGGAGGTTCAATGACGCAATCTGATTGCGCAGGTACTACGCCCAATCCACCTTGTAACCCACCTGGCGGTATTCCAATTAGTTTCAAAACGCCGAACTATTCTTTCGATGCACCATTAGGTGGTGACCCTGTGGTTAAAATAGACCCTAATACAGGTTTAATAACTGGCAAACCGATGGTTCAGGGTCAGTTTGTTGTAGGCGTTTGTGCTGATGAGTACCGAGATGGAAAATTGCTTTCTTCTTTACGGCGCGATTTTCAATTTAACGTAGCCGATTGTAAACCAACCATCCTTGCAAAAATTAAAGCGGATACAGTTATCAATAAAAATTATATTATTAGTGCTTGTGGTGTAAAAGCATTAACTATTTCTAATCTAAGTTTCGATAGAAAATACGTTAGTGATTCCTATTTTGAAATTCAATTAGGCGCGACTTTAAAAAAATTTACAGATTGGGAACCTTCTATTGATTTTCCAGACACGGGCGTTTTTAAAGGCAAATTTTATATCAACCCAGGCACTGATTGTGCCGATACCATTAATATAACCTTTAATGTTTTTTCGGCGGCTAAGTCAAATTTTGGTTTTAAATACGATACATGTGTTGCTGGTGCTATCGCTTTTTTAGATAAATCTTTTTCTTCTAATGGTAAAATTCAGAAATGGAAATGGGATTTTGGCGACGGTTCATCGTCTATTTTAACAAATCCGACGCATTTATATAAAACGCCTGGCTTTAAATCAGTTTTGCTGACAGTGGTCGATAATAAATTTTGCACAAAGGACACGGCTCTCACATTTAATTGGCAGCCTGCACCAGCCATTATTGTGATTGAACCAACTGCATACAGTGGTTGCACGCCGCTTTCGGTTAATTACAAGAATATTTCATCGCCCATCGATTCAACCTATAATATTTTATGGTCATTCAGCGATACAACTACTTCGAATAAAATCAGCCCATCAAAAACATTTAATGCGCCGGGTGATTACAGCGTAAACATTAAAATCACTTCTCCCATAGGTTGTAGTGTGAGTAAAAATTTTCCCAATATTGCCAAAGTAAGACAGGGCGCCAAAGCTGATTTCGATTTTAGTCCTACGAAAGTTACAACATTCAATAATACAGTCAATTTTACAGATAAATCAACAAATGCCTCACTTTGGTATTGGTATTTTAATGCGAAAGGATATTCACAAAACCAAAATCCAATCTACACTTTCAGGGATTCTGGTTTGCAGAAAGTAAAGCTGATAGCTGCGAATATTTACAATTGTACAGATACAATTATCAAATTTCTTGATGTTGAGCCCTTGATAACTTATTATCTGTCTAATGCCTTTACACCCAACAACGATAACAAAAACGATGTATATAGGGGTGTAGGTATTACTGAAGGTATCCAAGGTTTTAAATTATCTATTTGGAACCGATGGGGTGAAAAAATTTTCCAAACTGATAATTTATTAGAGGGTTGGAATGGAAAGAAAAACAATATTGGTGAAGACTCGCCTGCTGGTGTATATTTGGGTGTCGTTAATTATTTAACGCCACGCGGTGAGTTTAAAGAAATACGAACGTATGTAACGCTAATTAGGTAATCAGCTATGAGCTATGAGCTTTTCAAGTTAACAGAAAGCTCATAGCTCATAGCTCACAGCTAATAACTATGAATAAAATTATTCCTACTTACGGATTGCTTTTTGCCTACGGAAGGTTTGGCTTTTTGCTTTTTGCCTTTTGCTTTTTGCCTTTTGCATTAAATGCAAAGCACATAGTAGGAGGAGAAATTACGTATAAATTTATTAGCAGTGAAGGTATATACGTAAAGCTGGCTTTTACTATGAAAATTTATAGGGATTGTGTAGGCGGAGGTATCGGCTTTGATTCGATTGCATATATAGCCAGTTTTATAAAAAATGGTGGTCGCGATGGATTTGTATTATCAGTCCCTATTAAGAAAACTACAAAAATTGAACCGCCGAGTTACAAGTGTTTAGTACCGCCAAATATTTGTGTTGAAGAAGCTTTATATGAATGGGAAGCAGAATTTTCGAGTCGGAATGATGGATATGTTGTAGAATATCAACGCTGTTGTAGAAACGAAACAATAACTAATATCATTACACCAGGCGATGTTGGAGCAACCTACTCGATTGAAATTACAAAAGAATCCCTTTTGTTAAGCAATAGCTCACCTGTTTTTAAAACTTTTCCACCAACCATTATTTGTGTTGATAAAAGCTTAGAATTCGATCATTCAGCGACGGATGTAGAAGGAGATCAAATTGTGTATAAATTTTGCCAACCCTTAGGAGGGGGTGGTAAAACAGCAAATACTAATAGCGCTGATTGCACTACTGGCGCTCCTAATCCACCTTGTTATCCACCTGGTGGAATTCAAGTGCAGTTTAAAACACCTACTTATACTTTCGATTCGCCAATTGGAGGCTCACCCACCGTAAAAATTGATCGTAATACAGGTTTAATAACCGGAAAACCCATTGAGCAAGGGCAATATGTTGTAGGCGTTTGCGCAGAAGAATATAGGAATGGTAAATTACTTTCTGTTATGCAGCGCGATTTTCAATTCAATGTGGCGCAGTGCAAAGGCGTAATTGAAGGCAAGTTTCAAGCAGATACAGTGATTTCTAATAATTATTTTATTAATGTTTGTGGCGTCGATTCGTTTAAATTAATAAATTTGAGTTTTGATAAAAAAAATGTGACTGAATTTTATTTTGACATTTGTAGAGACACAAAATCTTGCGTCTCTACACAACGTTACACCGATTGGGATCCACTCATTTCATTTCCCGACACAGGTATATTTAAAGGGAAATTCTTTATGAATCCTTCTTTAAATTGTAACGATACTATTGGCTTAACTTTCAATGTTTCTAAATCTGCCAAAGCGAATTTCACATACAAATACGATACTTGTGTTGCTGGAGCAGTGAGTTTTACAGATAAATCCTTTTCGCCAAATGGGAAAATAACGCAATGGAATTGGAACTTTGGTGATAGTACAGTTTCAAGCCTTATTAATACAGAGCATTTATTTAAAACGCCTGGTTCAAAAGCTGTAAAGCTCAGCGTTATTGATATTAAAAGATGTAAAAAAGACACAATTTTGAATTTTTCTTGGCAACCAGCGCCAGCTATCATCATCATTGAACCAACAATTGCGGTTGGTTGTACCCCTTTCCTCGTTTTTTATAAAAATTTATCTTCACCTATCGATTCGACGTATAAAATTAGATGGATTTTTTCAGATAATTCAATTTCAGACAAAATAAGTCCAACTAAATTGTTTGAAATCCCTGGTAATTATGGGACAACAATTCAAATTACCTCTTCTATAGGTTGCAGTGCAAGTAAAGATTTTCCGAACATCACAAAAGCACTTCAGGGTACAAAAGCTGATTTTGAGTATTCGCCTACTTTAGTTACTTCCTATAATAATACCGTTAATTTTAGCGATAAATCATTGCAAGCATCAACTTGGGATTGGAATTTTATTAAAGGCTCAGATCTGAACGCTAACAATTTGAATCAAATTGGATACTCACAACTACAAAATCCCGTTTATACTTTTAAAGATACGGGCATTTACACCGTTAAACTTGCTACTTCAAATGCTTTTAAATGTAGAGATACTTTGACAAAATTTATTGATGTAGAATTAGCTGCGACTTATTATTTGCCAAATGTTTTCACACCAAATAACGATAATAAAAACGATTTATATAAAGGTTCAGGAATTACTGAGAATATTAAGTCATTTAAATTATCAATTTGGAATAAATGGGGCGAACGAATTTACGAGACACAGAATCTATTGGCTGGTTGGAACGGAAAAAAAAATAATTTTGGAGAAGATGTGCCACAAGGTGTATATTTATGTGTCGTTAATTATTTAACGCCGAGAGGTGAATATAAGGAGTTGAAAACGTATGTAACTTTAATTCGTTGATGTTTAGGCGTATTCAATACGCCCAAACATCAACTATCAACTAAACTATGAATATCATTAATATGATTCTAAATAATTTTTGTAGGTTAAAATCTTTGGAGCTTAGATATACTCGCTTTTTGTCTTTTGCTTTTTTTGCCCTTTGCTTTTTGCCTTTTGCATTAAACGCAAAACACATAGTAGGTGGTGAAATCACGTATAAATATGTAAGTACAACAAATAGTGTTGTAAAGTTGGCATTTACGATGCGTATTTATAGAGATAAATTGGGAAATGGACCTCAATTAGATACCCGTGCAATCATTGGTAATTTTGAAACGAATGGCTCACAATACGGTAATACGCTTCTTATTGCTTTAAAATCAAGGAATGATGTGGCTAATACAACTTATCCTTGTTTAATTCCACCCGATGTTCAATATGAAGTAGGTTTGTATGAGTGGGAATCTGATTTTCCGATTAATGAAGCTGGATATACCGTCGAATATCAAAGGTGTTGCAGAAATGAAACCATCTCAAATATCTACACACCAGGTGATGTAGGTGCCACTTATTCCATTCAATTCACTTCGTTATCTCTAAAATTAGGCAATAGTTCGCCCGTTTTTAAAAGTTTTCCGCCTACAATAATATGCCTTAATAAAGATATAAGTTTTGACCACTCTGCCACTGATGAGGAAGGAGACCAGATTGTTTACAGATTTTGTCAACCATCGGGTGGTGGTGGAAAAACGATGGGTGGCCTTCAAAATGGTTGCTCGACAGCAGTTCCCAATCCTCCATGTTATCCTCCAGGTGGCCCGCAAGTTCGATTTAAAGTACCAACTTATTCTTTCGATAATCCTTTAGGCGGTAGCCCAATAATTAAAATAGATGCGACAACAGGCTTAATTACAGGTACGCCTAATGTTCAAGGTCAATTTGTTGTAGGCGTTTGTGCCGAAGAATACCGCAATGGCAAATTGCTATCAGTTTTACAACGCGATTTCCAATTCAATGTGGCACAGTGTAAAGGTTTAATTGAAGCTAAAGTTGTAGCGGATACGGTAATCATGAAAAATTATATTATTAGCGTGTGTGGAACAGACTCGATTAAGATTACAAATCTGAGTTTTGATAGAAATAATGTCACTTCTTCTTTTTTCAATATAAAAATAGGCTCCGATAATGTTCAATACACTGATTGGCAACCGACGATAGTTTTTCCTGATACTGGAGTTTATCATGGATCTTTTGTCATAAATCCGAACTCAACTTGTAACGATTCAATTGGTTTAACTTTTAATGTTTTTAAAGCTGCACATCCTAATTTTTCTGTTAAATACGATACTTGTATTTCCGGACCAATTAGTTTTACTGACCATTCCGTTTCATTGAATGGCGCTATCACCAGATGGAAATGGGATTTTGGTGATAGTACTTACTCGTATGAGGTGAATCCGAAACATTTATATGATAAACCAGGCGCCAAAGCGCCAACTTTGACTATTACAGACATAAAAAAATGCTCAAGAGATACAGCTGTCAATTTTAATTGGCAGCCTATTCCTGCTCTTATTGTGGTTCAACCTTCATTTGCAGGTGGATGTACACCATTAAGTGTTTATTATAATAATTTATCAAAACCGATTGATTCGACTTACAATATCAAATGGACATTTAGCGATAGCACGAAATATTCTGATATTAGCCCAACAAAAATTTATACAACACCAGGCACATACAGCGCATTTTTACAAATTACTTCACCGATTGGGTGTTATACGAGCAAAAATTTTCCCAATATTGCCACCATCCGACAAGGAACTTTAGCTGATTTCGATTATACGCCTACGCACGTCTCAACCTACAATAATACTGTCAATTTTATCGATAAATCTAAAGACGCAACACAATGGTCTTGGTATTTTAATCAAAAATCTTTTAGTCCATTGCAAAACCCAATCTATACTTTTCGCGATTCTGGTCTCCAAACTGTTAAACTTATTACAGCCAATCCTTCAAAATGCACAGACACGATAATAAAATATATCGATGTAGTGCCATTTGTTTCATATTATTTGCCGAATGCTTTTACGCCAAATAATGATAACAAAAATGATAATTTTAAAGGAACAGGTATTTTAGAAGGTATTCAAAGTTTTAAAATGACTATCTGGAATCGTTGGGGTGAACGCATTTATGTTACCGATAATCCGAATTTGGGGTGGAATGGTAAAAAAAATAATACGGGTGAAGATTCGCCTCAAGGGGTTTATTTGTGCGTCGTTAATTATTTAACACCCCGCGGCGAGTATAAAGAAATTAGATCGTATGCAACGCTCATTAGATAAATGATAAGTGATAGGTAATAAGTGATATTTTTGCTCTTATCACTTCACCTATCACTTAAATTCCTATTCCGTTTGCGCAGCGAAATAAACGTTAAATTGCGTCTCAATGGTGCGCGGCGGCGGTTGAGCTACTTGAATAGAAATGGAAATAATAAATTTTTTGCTATTAAGAACCAAATCTCTCACATCCACTGCATTCGGAAGTAAATCGAGTGTATAAGCTGTATTGGCTGGCACATTATCGCGATAAAAAATAGTTTGTTCAGGCACATTAGGTCGTGCTGGATCATGGATTGTAACATCAACTCTGGTTAGAATATCAAGAGTTGAATTCGCGCCAGGATATATTGAGCTAATTTGCATACTTTTAGGAATAACCCTTGAGATTTTAGCACTGCTCGATGCATTAGCTGTAAAAAAAGTAGTTGTGTCAGGGGTGATATAATCGGAGTTCCAAACAGTAGTAACAAATGGATTTATTCCCACTGGAATATTATATGTACGACGATAATACATATCGAAACTGGCAACTTTTTTCTGACAACTGAGGCATGAAATTAAAAACATTCCTATACAAAACGCAATTACAAAAGAACTGATATTTATTTTTAAAGTCTGTATTTTTTTCAATGAAATTATATTTTATTGGTTTCACACAAAATTACTAGAGCATATTTAAAGTTAAATCGGAAAGAGATAAGTAAAATTCTTTGTTCCTTATAACCTTTTACTTATTCCTTATTCCTTAATTCTTATTACCTTGCGGTTTTTTAAGAATATTTAATCAATAACGTAAAATTTTTATTTTTGTGTTGAACACTATTAAATTAACTATTCGTATCTTGCTATTCTGCTTTTTGCCTTTTGTTTTTTGCCTTTTAGGTTGTCAAAACTCAGAGTACGAACAAATGTTAAAACGAGAACAAGCACGTAGCATTCGCATAGACTCGTTAGTTTTTGGGCTTAAATTTGGCGATTCGAAAAAAGAATTTTTCGATAAATGTAGAAAATTAAATCAAGAAGGCATTACAGAGGATGGAAGTGGTGCAGGGTTAAATGTACAAGTTCTTCATAAAATTGACTCGACTAAAACTGATGCGCCTATAAATATGTATTTTTATCCCAATTTTAATACTAATTTTACAATTACTGAATTGCCCGTTTACTATACTTATGCATCTTATTTTCCGTATATCGCACGTTTTCAATCTAAAGTTTTATTGCCTCAAGTTATTAAACTTTTAGAGCATGATTATGGCAAGTTTATACCTGTCTTTAAACCTGGCAAAGACACAATTTATGTGCGCGTTGATGCTAATAGGCGCATAGTGATTAGCAAAAAAGATGACCAATTTGTACTGGCAAAATTCACTGATTTAACCGCGAAAGGAGCTAAATAATTTTACTAACTAATGCTGATAATGTATAGAATGAGATTTATAAAGCCACTCTGTATTGCAACGTCTGTGGTATTCGTATTAGTGGTTGTTTTTTCGCGTTGCCAAACCAAAAACACTAATAGTATTTCTAAAACACCCAAACATCCCATGTTCACCAAGCTTTCTTCAGCAGAAAGTGGCATAAATTTTAGAAATGATTTACAATTCGACCCTAAATTTAATATCTATAAATACCGCAATTTTTACAATGGCGGCGGTGTTGCAATTGGCGATTTAAACAACGATGGATTACCAGATGTATATATGACTTCCAACTTCAATCATAATAAATTGTTTTTGAACAAAGGCAATATGAAGTTTGAAGATGTCACAGCAAAAGCTGGGGTAGCAGGTACAAAAGCATGGTCAACAGGTTGCACTATTGCAGATATAAACGGTGATGGTTGGCTCGATATTTACGTTTGTAATTCAGGAGAAATTGCGGGTGATAATCGCGGCAATGAACTTTTTATCAACAATCACGATGGCACATTTAAAGAAAGTGCGGCTGAATATGGATTAATTGATGGTGGCTATTCGACCCACGCCGTTTTTTTTGATTATGATCACGACGGCGATTTGGATTGCTATTTGCTTAACAATTCTTATAAACCTATTGGAAGTTTTAATCTTCAAAATAATATTCGCAACACGCGCGATGCAAAAGGTGGGCATAAATTGTATAGGAATGACAATGGTAAATTTAAAGATGTGAGTGCCGAGGCAGGAATATATGGCAGCGAACAAGCATTTGGTTTGGGTGTAACTGTGGGTGATATAAACCGCGACGGTTGGGACGATTTATATGTTTGTAACGATTTTTTCGAGCAAGATTATTTATATATCAATCAGAAAAATGGAAAGTTTAAAGAAGTAGCAACACAAGAACTCAATCACATGAGTGCCGCTTCGATGGGTAGCGATTTAGCCGATATTAATAACGACGGCTATCCCGATATTTTTAATACTGAAATGTTACCTGCTAATGATAGGCGCTTAAAAACTAAAACGACATTCGACAGTTGGAATCGCTATATTTTAAATACTTCATACGGTTATTTCCCGCAATTCACTCACAATTGTTTGCAGCTAAATAATGGTAACGGCAGTTTTTCTGAAATTGCTTTTCTTTCAGGAGTTGGGGCAACGGATTGGAGTTGGGGCGCTTTAATCACAGATTTCGACAATGACGGTAAGAAAGATATTTTTGTCGCTAATGGAATAGCTAAAGATTTAACCGACCAAGATTATATTCAGTTTATCGCGGATGATGATACAAAACGCTCGATTATTACTGAAAAAGGTGTAGATTTTAAAAAACTCATCGACACTATTCCAAGTGAAAAATTACCCAATTTCTGTTTTCACAACGAAGGAAATTTACAATTTAAAGATGTTGCAGCAGAGTGGGGGTTAGGCGATCCCAGTTTTTCGAACGGTGCTGCTTATGCTGATTTAGATGGCGATGGTGATTTAGATTTAATAGTCAATAATGTTAACATGGAGTGCTTTGTTTATAGAAATGAAGCGCGACAACAAATGCCACAAAATCATTTCATTCAAATAAAATTGAGTAGTGACACTAAAAATACTTTTGCACTTGGCACTCAAGTAACTTGCTATTCAGGTAATCAACAATTTTACCAAGAACAGATGCCAATGCGCGGTTTTGAATCGTCAATGGATTTAAAACTCACTTTTGGATTGGGTGGAGTTACAACTCTCGATTCTATTACTGCTGATTTTACAAGCGGTAAACGCTTAACACTTCGAAATGTAAAAACAGATACGTGCTTAAATTTAAGACAACAAGACGCAAAAACAGTAACGCCTATTTTCTCAAAAAACCTCGTAGGTTTTGAAAACCTACGAGGTTTGGCTCATTTCGATGATATTACAGCTTCAACAGGTTTAGATTTTAAGCACGAAGAAAATGTTTTTTCAGATTTTGATTACGACCGACTTTTGTTTCACATGAATTCAACTTTAGGACCTAAAGTTTGTGTTGGCGATATTAATGGCGATGGAACGGACGATATTTTTGTCTGTGGTGCACAAAATCAGGTAGGGGCTATTTTTATTCAACAAGCAGGTAAATTTATAAAAACAAAACAGCCTTCTCTTGAACTAGATGCTTTATCAGAAGATGTGGTTTGTACTTTTTTTGATGTTGACCACGATGGCGACTTAGATTTGTTTGTCGGGTCGGGTGGTTCGGATGGAAGAACTTTTAACGATAGAATTTATATAAATGACGGAAAAGGTAATTTCGTGCGCGCTTTCAGCGCTTTGGCTGAAAAACATAATTTAGCAACTGGTGCCGTAACTGTGGCTGATTTTAATAATGATGGTTATAAAGATTTGTTCTGTGGTATGCGTTTCGATCCAACCTCTTACGGAAAACCTGTTAGTGGTTATTTGCTTCAAAACGATAAAAAAGGCGGATTTGATAATAAATCTAACGATTTAGCACCACAACTCAAAGATATTGGAATGATAACGAGTGCACAGTGGGTTGATGTGGATGGCGATAAAGATTTGGATTTGGTAATAGTAGGAGAATACATGCCCATTACTGTTTTCATAAACAATAACGGCAAATTCGAAAAACGCGAAACACCCATGACGAATGGTTGGTGGCAAACAATGGAAGTTGCAGATGTCAATAACGATGGAGCGCCCGATTTAATTCTCGGTAATTGGGGATTAAATTCGCGGTTTCATGCCGATTCGACACATCCGATTCATTTATATTTTGGCGATTTCGACCACAATGGTTCAACAGAACAACTAATTTGTCAGTACGAAGGAGATAATGAATTGCCTTGTGCTTTGCGACAAGACATTGCGACACAAATGCCCGTTATAAAAAAGAAATTTCTGCATTGGAGTGACTACGCAGGCAAATCGCCTGAAAATGTTATTGGCAAAGCTGAATTAGAAAAAAGTATTAAAAACACGTGTTACACTTTGCAATCGGCAGTTGCAATTAACGATGGCAAAGGTCATTTCACGCTTAAAAATTTGCCCATTCAAGCGCAGTTTGCACCGGTGTATGGCATTACTGCTGCTGATTTTAATGGCGATGGAAATACAGATTTAATATTAGTGGGTAATTTCTTCGAAGCCAAACCTGAAATGGGTCGTTACGATGCTAATTATGGAACTGTTTTACTCGGCAATGGTAAAGGCGATTTTACTTTTGAGCCTTACGCTCAAAGCGGTTTAAATTTACGCTCTGCTGCACGAGACATAAAACCAATAAAAATTAAAAACGAAACAGCTTACATTATAGCGCTGAATAACGATAAAATCAAGATAATTAAGCAAACTAAAGCGCTGAGTAAACAGTTAAAATAGAAATATAAGCTACAAAGACAACAATTTTCAAAAAATCTTTGTGAAAACTTTGAGCCTTTGTTTCTTTGTGTTGAAAAAATCTACATTAATGAATTATTTCTGCTTTATCGAGAAATATCTTATAATAAACTCTGATGACAACTGAAATTTTTATAAGTTTAATTACACTTACTTTCTTAGAGATTGTTTTAGGCGTCGATAATATTATTTTTGTTTCGATAGTTGCCCAACAAGTCGAGCATTCGCAACAAGCTAAAGCGCGCAATTATGGTTTATTGCTTGCTATGGGCTTCCGTTTGTTGTTGTTGTTAGGTGTGGGTTTCATTCTTTCGCTGGAAGAGCCGCTTTTTCAGTTACCCGATTTTGGCATTTTCGATTTGCCTATTCAAATCAGTTTCAAAGATATTATACTCATTGGTGGAGGTGTTTTTTTACTTTATAAAAGCACTTTAGAAATTCACAGCAAACTTGAAGGCGAAGAAGAAGAGATTAAATCGAAGAAAAAAATGTCGCTTGCGCAAGTGATTTTACAAATTTGCGTCGTAAATATCGTTTTTTCTTTCGATTCAATTCTTACAGCCATCGGGATGACGAAAATTATTTGGGTAATGATGGTTGCCGTAGTGCTTTCAATAGGAGTGATGATGGTGTTTTCTGCTGCTATCAGTAAATTTATCAATACACATCCGACAATGCAGATGTTGGCATTGTCGTTTCTTATTCTTATTGGCGTTATGCTGATAGCTGAAGGTTTTCACCAACACGTATCAAAAGGTTATTTGTATTTTTCGATTGCTTTTTCGCTCGGCGTAGAGCTTTTAAATATGCGTTTACATAAAAACAAGAAAAAGCCTAAAACAGAGGTGAGTGGTGAGTGGTAAGAAAAAACGCCCATCACTCACCTATTCCACTCTCACTATTCACCACTCATTTATGTTACTACTTAACGAAAAACAAGTTCGGACGAAATTAAAACGACTCGCTATTCAAATTTGCGAGCGCAATCTTTCGGCAAATAAAATGATTTTTGTTGGAATTAATAAAACGGGTTTTAAAATTGCGCGCCAATTTTATGATGAATGGCAATCGCGTTTAGAAATCGAAGCACATCTCGAACACCTACAAATAAGCCCTCAGGCGCCATTAGAAAATCCAATTCATACGACTTTTAATTTTAAAAAAAGCGAAGGGTGTCATGTTATTTTAATCGATGACGTTACCAATACAGGCAGAACACTTTTCTATGCTATTACGCCTTTTATAAAAGCACCGTTCGCAAAATTTGAAGTTGCTGTGTTAGTCGATCGCAAACACAAATCTTACCCTATCCAGCCCGACTATGTAGGACTTTCGCTGGCAACTACATTGCAGGAAAATATCCTCGTTAAATTTTCTGAATCAGGAGCTTGTAGTGTTTTTCTTGATTAGTTTTATCAGGAATAAGGAGTTGGAGTCAGATTTTTTCTATATTGACTTCTGATTTCTGACCCATGTCACCCGGCACTTAGTGTAATATTGTCGCAACTCCCGCATTTGATATTCATTGCAAATAAAAAAAGATTTCTTAAAAGTTAAAAAATAAAAAATAAAACGCTACATTAGCACAAGTTTTCGGAAGAAAACTTTTTTACAATGAATACATCTAAAATTGTTACTCAAAGGTTTGTAAAATGTCACAATACACTACGAGACTTAAATGTTGTTCGTAGCAGTCGGCAGTTTGCCATCGAACTTGAATATCTACCTCAAAGCTTGAGTGAAATATTAAAAGGTCGGCGCGATGTAACAATAGAGCTTTTGCGCAAAGCCATTGAAATTTATTCAATTAATCCCAATTATATTTTTTTAGGGCAAGAACCCATGTTTACAAGCATAGATGATTTAATTGTTTTTAATAATGATTCGAAAGAGATTGGTTCCGCTGTCCCAATACCCATTTGTTATATTTCCAAAGAACATGAAAAAATTTTTTTTGAAGATAAATTTTCAACCCAAAATATAAAACCAACAAACCAATTTATTTTGCCGCCCAATTGGCTTAAAGAGGGCGAGTATTTGTGTTTCGATGTTTCAGACGATGCTATGGAGCCAACTATATTTCGAGATGATAAAGTGATATGCAAAGTTTTAGAAAACAGTGAAACGTTCGATAATTTATCTGGAGGTAGATTGTATGTTTTTGCTTTAAAAGATAGAATTATTATTCGGCGGTTTCATTATGTCATTATACCAGCGCGCAAACTTGTTCTTACAACAGATAGTTTAGCACAAACTGCTGTTGAATGGGATTTTGATGACTTCACTGCTGTTTGGCGTGTTTATTATTTGATAAGTCGAAAAAATTCTTATCGAAAAATTCCAAATTTAGGCATCCATGAAGAAATGAAAGTCTTAAAAGAAGAAGTTTTAGAAAACTTAAAAAACATAAAAACGATTTTATCAGAGCTTCAACAATTAAAAATCAAATAATTAAGCTACTAAATTGCTTCAAAGGACGATGAAATAGTATTTTTTGATTAATTTATTTAAAAAATGCCAAATTTTATTTTGAAAACTGAAAATTAATAGATAATTTTGTATGAAATATTATTTAATCGCTTCACGCGGTTTACACAAATAGCAATATATAATTAGTCATGACGGAAAAATTCGACAACATCGATCTCAAAATCCTCAAAATTCTTCAAGAGAATTCTAAAATTACAAACTTAGATCTTTCTAAAAAAATTGGCTTATCACCCGCACCAACTTTAGAGCGCGTAAAAAAATTAGAAACTACTGATATTATTCAGAGTTACCATGCAGCAGTAAATCCGCAAGAAATCGGGTTAAATGTCAAGACATTTGTTCTTGTATCCTTAGCTTGGCAGAAAGACAATGCGTTAAACAATTTTTTGAATAAAATTAAAGAAATAGGCGAGATTGTTGAATGTTATATTATAACTGGTGATGCAGATTTTTTAATTAAAATTGTTTGCAAAGATATTCCAACTTATGAGTTGTTGTTATTTAAAACACTGTCTCAAATTGAAGAAATCGAGCGTTTAAAAACTTTGATGACGCTTTCAACGGTTAAAGATTCAAAAGTTTTACCATTTAAATACGAGTAAAATTCGTTTTGAAAAAATTTATAAATCTCGCTAAGTCGCAAAGACGCTATTAATAGAATACTGCGACTTTGAGCCATAGCGAGATTTTTTATGTTATAATAAAATCTTAAAAAGTTTAACAAAACTTTATGATGTTTTTGAAACACTTTTTCGTATCTTAAGGTGTTTATAGCGTTATAATATCAAATTTTTGAAACACACAATTTCTTAGCTTATGAAAATCTCATTTAAAATAGCATTATTGATCTCAGTCATTTTTTTGACAAACTATAATACTGCGCAAGCACAGTACACGCCTGTCGAAAAAAAGAAAACGACCGCTAAATCAAAATCTAAAAGCAATGACAAGTACTTCGATGAAAGCGGCGATTTTTCGCAACATTTACAGTATGCCCTGCACTTTTCACCAGGACTAAATTTTAGTGGTAATTATTTTAATTTCCGATTAGATCCTTCTATTGGTTATAAAATTAACAAATGGGCATCGGCTGGTATTACTGGAGGATTAAATTATACTTACATTCGTGCAACGGATGGGGTTACGAATGCTTCTTCCAATTTATTAAGCACAAGTATCGGAGTATATGGCCGCGTACTGCCAATTCAATCATTCCCACTTTATATTCATGTCGAAGCAAAATCTGCGACGTATAAACGTGCACAGCAAGATACTAATGGTTATTATCTTGATCCTTCAGATCCGACACATTTATTGAGCGAAAGCCAAACAAAGCCAGAAGTAAATGTAGGCTTAGCCTACAGAACGGGCTCTGGTCAACCTTGGGGATTTGAACTTTTGTTACTCTATAATGTAGTAAACAATGCAACATATTACACTGGACCGTTCGATTTTAAAATTGGTGCAACATACAATTTCTAATTTGTGTTAAAGTTTAGTGGTTTATAAAAATAAACTGTGCTCAAAAAGTGCAGTTTTTTTATTTTATGTATTTGAATATCCGATTAATTGTTTAATTTTAGACGTTAATTTACTTGATTCAAAAAACTTGTAAACTTGTCTAAATGAAACGTTTTTCGTTCGTGTTATTCCTCGCTTGTTTTAAAAGCTTTTTCTTCTATTCTTGCTCACACAAAGCTGCAACTACCAAAATTAATTCCGATTTAGTCTCTTACATCTACGCCTATACATCGGGAACAATTGAAGCCGATGAACCAGTTCGTGTGCGATTTGCAGTGCCTACAGTTGGTAAAGAATCAATAAACAAAGCAGTTGATGCTAAAATATTTACAATAAATCCAACAATTAAAGGTACAGCAATTTGGGAAGATGAACAAACTTTGATTTTTAAACCCGAACAAAGATTGCCAAACAACACAGGTTTTGCCGCAACCGTTGCTTTAAGGAGTATTTTCAAAAATCTGCCTAAAACTGTTTTTGATTTTACATTCGAATTTCATACGCGAGCACTATTTTATGCGCTCAAAGTAGAAGGTGTTCAATCGAATAGTACATCCGATTTAGCGCATCAAACCTTAAGAGGCGATATAACCATCAACGAAAAAGCTGAAGACAAAAAACTGGAATCCATTTTAGTGGCGAATCAAGAAGGTAAAAATTTAGCGATAGATTGGACACATGAACAAAGTGGTTTAGTGCACCATTTTTTTATAAAAGATATTCAACGTGGAAATCAAGAATCAAGTGTTGTACTAACAACATCAGGTGATGCACTCGGTATTCAAGAAAAAAAGACAGAAAAAATTGACTTGCCACCACTCGGCGTGTTTTCATTTGTAAAAGCAACCACTTTCGATGAAAGTGAGCCCTACTTTAAAATTAATTTCAGTGACCCTTTAAGCACTTCACAAGATTTAAACGGATTGATTCGCATTGCAAACTATTATGGTAATTACCGTTACACCATTGATGGGAATTCTGTTTCAGTCTATACAAATAACCGTTTGTTAGGTTCACGCGTAATTACAGTTTCAGAAGGACTTAAAAACTTTGAGGATAAAAAAATTGGAACACTTACAAGTTTTACACTTAATTTTTCGGATGTAAAACCACAAGTACGTCTGGTTGGTTCAGGTAATATTTTACCTTCGAATGATGGACTTATTTTTCCGTTTGAAGCAACGAATTTAAATTATGTCGATGTTGAAGTTTTGAAAATATTTAATAATAATATTCTACAGTTTCTCCAAACCAATAATAATGTTTCTGGCGAGTACGATTTAGAGCGTGTCGGTAGAATTATTATGCAAAAGCGTGTTGAGCTAAAACAACTTAATCCACAAGCAAATACGACTGATTGGTCGCGGTTTGGTATTGATTTGACGCCTTTAGTTAAAGATGATCCACAAGCAATCTACCAAGTGCGCATCGGTTTCAGACGCGCTTACACCAATTACGATTGCAAAACTAAAGGCAATGACGATTTAAAAGGTATGAATTTGTTGCAAGATGCTTTTAATTCTGGCGACAGTGAAGATGACGGTAATTCTTTCGACGGCTCAGAAAAATCTATTATGCGCTATGGTTGGAATGGTGGAGAAGGTCAAAATACAAAAGGTAAATGGCAAAACAGAGATGAGGGAGACGATTCAAATAATAATAGTTCATCTCCTTGTTCACCTTCATTTTACAACAGCGAAAACTTTATTAAGCGCAATATTTTAAGTTCTAATGTGGGTTTATTGGTAAAACAAGGAAAAGATAATTCGCTTTTTTGTGCAGTAACTAACATTACAACGGCTGAAACCATGAGTGGTGCGGCTGTTGAACTATATGATTACCAGCAACAAAAAATTGCTGATGCTAAAACTGATGG
>JAYWBA010000006.1:0-2707 GCA_043781915.1 Saprospiraceae bacterium | reverse complement strand
CTTTAATTTTTTTCATTTCGGCAAGCGTACACACTGCGCCACCTGCATGGTTAATGGTGTTTTCAGCCACCACCAAACGTGTGCGCGGTAACCAATCGAAATGTGGTTTAACGCTTTTTTCTACTGTTTCTGCATCGAGTTTACCATTCGGATTTTGCAACAGCGTGACAGATACACCACTTATCATACTGTAAACCCCCACTTCCGATTGGTAAATATGATTTTTCACACTCGTTATCACTTCATCGAGCGGTTTTGTGTGCGTTTTAATGGCAATCTGATTTGTCATTGTGCCGGATGGGCAAAATAACGCCGCTTCAAGTCCGAACATTTCAGCACCAAGTGCTTCCAATTTGTTTACAGTTGGGTCGGCACCAAAAACATCATCGCCTACTTCGGCGTGCATCATAGCGTGCAACATGGCGGGTGTTGGTTTTGTTACTGTGTCGGATATTAAGTCGATGAACATTCTGAAAATTTTGAAAAATTTAATGCGATTGAACGGGTATTGTATTTGCGATTTATGGGAAACGAGTGAATTTTGAAGATATTAAAAAAAACAGAGCTGGATTGACTGAAAAATTTAATAAAAATTTTGAAATATCAATGCCTTTGTCTTAAATTTAAAGCACCAATTAGATAAATTATTGCCTAATCGCTTTCAATCAAACACTAAAACCTTAAACAATAAAAATATTATCCGTTCACATAACATCGCACACAATAAATGCAAAGTTACCATTAGTTTTGATTTTTTTCTTAACCTCAACCCTTTTTTGGGGATGTATGAATGAAACTATTGTTGAAGTTAAAGATTTTAGTAAAAAGCAAACTTTTAACTTTTCTACTAAGCCTAATAATCAAGTTTCAGTTATAGTATATAGTCTTAAAGGAGAAATTAATGGTAAAGTTGAAATTTATGGTTTGAATAATGACCATCACGTTGTTTCTGGCAAAATTGATTCGACCTTTTATGTTGATTATTTTACAAATTCAGCATTCTTGATTGTAAATCCTTTAGAAGAAACAAATGGAAATCTTCAAATTAAGCTTAGATTTTGAATTCTGAGAAAATTTTGAGGATTGGAAGATATTTTCTCGCCCTCTTTTTAAAATTGAGTTATGAATGGACTAAAGTCTTGCGTCTTCGCTGTTATAGAATCCTTCGTCATTATTGGAGGTATTTTAATTTTGGTTGGGTATTACTTTAAATGTGAGACAGATAAAAATGTATTTACCTATGAAATAAACGATTTTTCAAAAGAACATGGTTTCGATTTTCATGCTGGAAACAATGAATCCCATATTGTTCAATTGACTTATGAAATTTCAGGTGAAATAGATGGCAAAATTAAAATTGAAGGAAGCCAAGGATTAATTGGCGAGTTTCACTCTGGAAAAATAGAAAAAGAATATGCAAAAGAATGGTTTTCACCAGAAGGAAAGCTTATAATTAGACCTATTGGGCAAGCGAAAGGGTATTTGAAAATAAAAGCTATGTTTGGAGTAACGCTTTATTAAAACTAAATAACTACACAAGTTCTTTATTAAAGCTGCAATTTTTTGTTAGTTTTGCAGCAAAATAACGAAAGCAAAACCTTAGAGAGTGTGAGCAGTTAGCACTAAACATCTGCGAAAGTCTGCGAACTCTGCGAGAAATTATTTACGCGATCATATACAATTCGATGATGAAAAGATTTAAAAACAAAGTTTGCTTAGTAACAGGCGCGGGTTCAGGTATAGGAAGAGCGACAGCGATTGCATTTGCAAAAGAAGGTGCAAGAGTGGTTGTCGCAGATATCAATATGGAAAATGTTGGGAATACATTGGCAATTTTGAACAGTTTGGGCGACAAAAAAAAGGACACTGAAGTGGAAGCATTTGCTCTAAAAATTGATATTTCGAAACGTGATGATGTTGAAAACATGGTGCGTATTATCGTCGAAACTTTTGGCAGATTAGATTGCGCGGTTAATTGTGCAGGTATCGCTGGTCCAGTTTCTTTGCCAACGCATGAATATCCCGAAGATTTATGGCATCAACAAATAAATATAAATCTAACGGGTACATGGTTTTGTTTGAAGTTTCAAATTGCACAGATGTTGAAACAAGGCGGAGGCAATATTGTCAATTTATCATCAGCAGCAGGTTTGATTGGTCAGCCCGAAAATTCGCCTTATGCGGCTTCGAAACATGGCGTTGTAGGCATTACAAAAACTGCCGCGATTGAATACGCCACTAAAAATATTCGCGTGAATTGTATTTGCCCAACCGCCATCGAAACACCTATGATTATGGAGGGTCGGCGCAAATTAGCGCATAACGAAGACGCGAAACAACAAGCTATCAATTTTCAACGTATGAAACGCATGGGACAACCCGAAGAAGTTGCCGATGTCGCTTTGTGGTTGTGTTCCGATCAATCTTCGTTTATCACGGGCCTCGCTATGCCTGTTGACGGTGGCGCATTAGCATAATTTGACCAAGATTCTCAAGATTAAAAGATTTTCAAGATTTGAATCAAGAAGGCTTTATGAAACCTTTGTTTCTTTGTGCCTTTGTGGTGAAAATAATAACAAATTAAATTAGTAAAATGATTTTAGAACTTGCAACAATTGACATTAAGCTCGGCACCAACGCCGATTTCGAGCGCAATTTAGACGCGGCGCAACACGTCATCAATAAATCAAAAGGTTATATTTCGCAC
>JAYWBA010000005.1:0-7539 GCA_043781915.1 Saprospiraceae bacterium | reverse complement strand
AACCATTAACCATTAACCATTAACCATTAACCATTAACCATTAACCATTAACCATTAACCATTAACCATTAACCATTAACCATTAACCATTAAATTGTGGCTCATTTAATAGATTTAAAAACTTTTACCGACCAACGCGGCAACCTAACAGTGGTAGAAAAGGTTTTGCCTTTCGAAATTAAACGTGTTTTTTACATTTACGGCGTTGACGATTCTAAACGCGGAGGACACAGACATCATAAAACCATTCAAGCGGCGGTTTGTATTCAAGGACACTGTAAAATTTCGAACGATGATAACGCAGTGCAAACTGTTTTTGAACTCAATGCGCCCAATAAGTGTTTGATTTTAAATCCAGAAGATTGGCATGTAATGTATGATTTTTCGCCCGATGCTATTTTAATGGTTTTTGCATCCGAATTTTTTGACGCTAAAGACTATATTTATGAGCCCTACACCCACTAAAAATATTGATTACGAAAACCTTGGTAAACTCAACAAGCCATTCAATGCTGCCTACAAAAAAAAGTTTGCTGAAACATTAGATTCAGGTTGGTTTATTCTGGGTAATGAAGTCAAAAACTTTGAGAAAGAATTTGCCACTTATACTCAAAGTGCCCATTGTGTGGGCGTTGCGTCGGGTTTAGATGCTATCACACTGTCGCTCATTGCTTTAGGTTTCGAACGCGGCAAAGAAGTTTTATTGCCTTCTAATACGTATATTGCAACTATTCTTTCAGTCTTGCAATCAGGATTAAAACCTGTATTAGTTGAACCCGACTTAACCACCTATAATTTTTCTGCCGAAAATGCGGTGTCAAAAATAAATTCAAATACAGTTGCAATTGTTGTTGTTCATTTATATGGCAAATGCTGTGACATGGAGAGCATAATGAATTTGGCAAATAACCACAATTTAGAAGTTATCGAAGATTGTGCACAATCGCATGGAGCGACTTTTAAAGGCAAACAATCGGGAACATTTGGCAAATCGGGTGCTTTTAGTTTTTATCCGACTAAAAATCTGGGTGCTCTCGGCGATGCAGGTTCGATTAACACCGACGATGAGAAATTTGCGATTGAATGTAGAAAATTGCGCAATTACGGCAGCTCTGTAAAATATTATAATGAGTTGGTTGGATTTAATTCACGTTTAGATGAAGTGCAAGCTGGATTCTTGCGAATTAAACTCCAAAATCTGGATGCTATTAATGCACACAAGCGCGCGCTTTCTAAAATTTATTTCAAACATTTGACGGACAAAGTTGTTAAGCCTGTTACAAACCCTGATTACTTTGATGTGTTTCACATTTTTAATATTCGAACAAATCTACGCGACGAGTTAAAAGCATATTTATTAGTACAAGGCATCAAAACGGAAATTCATTATCCTGTTGCTCCGAATAAACAAGTCGCTATGCAACCTTATTTGGCAAACGAAGTAACACCTATTGCACAACTTATTCACGAAACCACTTTGAGTTTACCGATTTCGACGGTACATTCTAAAAACGATGTGAAATATGTGTGCGATGTTGTCAATTCATTTTTTAATTAACCAATTAAACCTCGTAGATTTTTAAAACCTACGAGGTTTGTTCTACTAATAATTTTGCGCTACTACGCTACCTACTTCGATAATTTCTATCTGCCCTTTTTTTTAAATATGGTGGAGTCGATGCAAAAACATTGTAAGCCTTACACTTTGTATGCAGTTTGCCTCGATGATACAAGTTTTGAGAATGTTTCTGCTTTAAAATTAGAAAACGTTGTTCCCATTTCGTTTATTGAGTACGAAAAAACAAACTCGCAATTACTTGAGGTAAAACCTAAGCGCTCACGTATTGAATACTATTTTACACTCGGACCGACTGTTTTACAGCATATTCTAGAAATTAATATAGAGGTTGATTCCCTCACTTATCTAGATGCTGATTTATACTTTTTTGATTCACCCGAAGCCATTTTTGAAGAAGCTGCAAATAGCAATGTGACAATTGTATCGCATAAATTTAATAGCCGCTTAAAGGAATTTGAGAGATATGGCAAGTACAACGTTGCTTGGATAACGTTCGTTCGCAATGCTGAAGGCATGCGTTGTTTAAATGATTGGGCAAAAGATTGTCTTGATTGGTGTCACGATTATGTAGAGGGTGATAAATACGGCGATCAAAAATATCTCGATTCTTGGACGATAAAATATAAAGGTGTTTGCGATTTGCAACACAAAGGAGCGAATCTCGCGCCGTGGAATTTCGCGAATTATAAAATTACGGAAAGAGAAGACAAGATTTATGTAGATGAGCAGCCTCTCATTTTCTATCACTTCGCAGGGTTAAAACAACTTGATGCGCACACTTTCACAACTAGTGCCAACAAATATTTATTCCGTTTGCCAAAACTAATGAAACAAAAAATCTATTTGCCATTTATAAAATCGCTTCTTTCGCATTTGCCAGAAGGCAAAAAACTATATACAGAGCGTCGATTGTTATTGAATAGTGATATTATTCAGACACTGAAAAATAGTTTTTATACAGCCAGAAGATGGTTTTTTAGTGATTATATTAAGTTCTAACTGATTTATTAAAATAAAAAGCCATCCAGAATTTTACAACATGTAAATTCTGGATGGCTTATGTTTTATGCTCCTGAAAAACTAAATTTACGCAGTCGCACCTACACCTTTAGCAATTTCTAATTTAACTTTCGCAACAACCTCCTTGTGTAATTCAACAAGAATTTCATGCTCACCTAAAGTCTTAATCGCTTCAGTTTTAATTTTCTTTCTATCAACAGTAACCTTTAATTGTTGTTGAATAGCCGCCGCAATTTGTGCTGCATCAACAGAACCAAATAATTTACCTTTGTCGCCTGCTTTTGAAACAATCGTAATTGATTTACCATCAATTTCAGCAGCAACAGTTTTGTATTCACTGAGGCGCTCTAATTCTTTTTTATCTAACGCTCTAATAATAGAAGCATATTTACGCGTGTTGCTATCATTAGCAACTACTGCCAATCCTTGCGGAATCAAAAAATTATTGCCAAAGCCATCGCGAACTTTCACTGTTTCGTATTGATCGCCGACCTTAGCTACATCTTTTAAAAGTATGATGTGCATTATATTTTATTTAATTAAAAAATTAAGGAATTAAGGAATTAAGGAATTAAAGAATGAAAACTTGAAATGAAATTGAATTTCATTTCAAGTTTTTTCATTTTTCATTCCTTCATTATTTCATAAGATCTGCAACGTATGGCAACATAGCTAAATGGCGCGCTCTTTTAATAGCGGTTGCTACACGACGTTGGAATTTTAATGAGTTGCCAGTTATACGACGCGGCAAAATTTTACCTTGCTCGTTAATGAACTGGAGTAAAAAGTCAGCATCTTTATAATCGACGTGACGTAAACCAAACTTTTTGAATCGGCAAAACTTTTTGCGTTGCTGACCAATGTTTGGATTGCTTAGAAATTTTATATCTTCTCTAGAAGCCATTTTTTTAAATTAAGGAATGAAAGAAAAATGAAAAATGAAAGAATGGAAAATGAAGAAATTAATCAACATCAGCTTCAACCTCTAATTCTTCTTTAGCAGCTTTCGCTTTTGCATCGGCTTCGCGTTTGCGTTTGCCAACTTTACCTTCGCGTTTATCCGAATTGTATTTTACAGCATGACGATCTAAAGCGATAGTCAAGAAACGTAAAATCTTTTCGTCTCGACGCAAAGCCAATTCTAAAGAATCAACAACTTTTCCGTCTTCACCCGCAAATTCTACAGTGTAGTAGTAACCTGCATGCTTTTTATTAATTTGATACGCTAATTGTTTTAAGCCCAATTCATCAATGGAACTAATAGCGTATTTTGCTTCAAAAATCATGTTAACATATTTTTGAGCAGTTGCTGCAACTTCATCGCCTGGCAGCGTGGGATCGACGATGAATGTAACTTCGTAATTTCGCATAATGTCGAAACTGATAGTTTATTAATGTTATTGCAAAAATGCCCGCAAAATTAATAGTTTGGTGGCAATTAAACAAATAAAACTTAAAATTAATGAACTTTAGAAGGACGAAATGCAATATTATGTAATGATAACATACTTTAAACTAAATCTCTTTAGAATTCCCATTTGAGAAAAGCCTTATTCAAACATACGAAACCTTAACCGCTTTTCAAAACGTACTTCGCAAACCAAACCTATGAAATTGACTTTTAAGTCTTCCCATATTTTTAGAAAAGAAAAATAAAAATTGAGCTGAGAGCGCAAAAACGACACGATTTTGGCTCGAATTCAAAGAATTTATTGAAATACGCGTATTTATTTTGAATTTTAGTTAGATAAAATTCCTTAAATTCAAATAATTCTTCAAATTCGAGTCAAATTCATGTCAAATCCAAAAGCATGCGCAAAAGTTTCGTAATTGCATCGGTTCTAACAGTTGTTCTAATTGTCGTCGGAAGTTTCTTTTTTAAGAAAGTTCTATGGTTGCTATTACTTGTAGTACCTTTAATTGTACTTGGCATACAAGATATGCTACAAACGAAGCAATCTATTCGCCGCACATTTCCATTATTTGGTCGAGGTAGGTATATGATGGAATGGTTGCGACCTAAAATTTACCAATATTTTGTAGAATCGGATATTGATGGCAGGCCATTTAATAGAACCGAACGCAGTATTATATATCAACGCGCAAAAAAGCAAGTCGATACAACGCCGTTTGGTACACAACTCGATGTTTATGCTGAAGGTTACGAATGGATGAATCACAGTATTGGAGCAAAAGCTTTTAAAGATTTGAACGATGATCCACGCGTTTTGATTGGTGGCGTTGAATGTAAACAACCTTACAGCGCGAGCATTTATAATGTATCTGCTATGAGTTTTGGTTCGCTCAGTACCAATGCTGTTTTAGCATTGAATGGCGGAGCGAAAATCGGCAATTTTGCCCACAACACTGGTGAAGGTGGGTTGAGCGTATACCATTTAAAAGAAGGTGGTGATATAATATACCAAATTGGAACAGGTTATTTCGGTTGTAGAGATAAAGCTGGAAATTTTTCTGACCAACATTTTGTAGAAACAGTCAACCATGATGCCGTTAAAATGATTGAACTAAAACTATCGCAAGGCGCAAAACCTGGACATGGTGGTATTTTGCCAGCAAAAAAAAATACACCAGAGATTGCGAAAATTCGAGGTGTTGAACCTTATACCGACGTACTGTCTCCGCCATATCATTCTGCTTTCAGCACACCCATTGAATTGTGTTATTTTATAAAAAAGCTAAGGACCCTTTCAAACGGCAAACCGATTGGATTTAAATTGTGCGTCGGACATCGCTCCGAATTTCTTGGCATTTGCAAAGCGATGGTTGAATCTAATATTTATCCCGATTTTATAACCGTTGATGGTGGCGAAGGTGGAACAGGTGCAGCACCTTTGGAGTTTTCTAATTACGTAGGTATGCCTTTTAAAGAAGCACTCGCTTTTGTGAACGATTCACTCATGGGTTTTGGTTTGCGCTCGCAAATCAAAATTTTAGCCTCTGGCAAAATTCTAAACAGTTTTAATATTTTTCGCGCTGTTGCTCTTGGCGCGGATGCATGTTATTCAGCGCGTGCCATGATGATGGCGCTCGGTTGCATCCAAGCATTAGAGTGCAATAAAAATACTTGTCCGACAGGTGTTGCGACGCAAGTTCCTGAACTAGCAGCAGGTTTGGTAGTGAGTGATAAAAAAGTGCGGGTCGCTAATTTTCACCGCAGTACTGTACATAATTTCGTGGAATTATTAGCTGCATCTGGTTTAGAGCACGCATCCCAAATTCGCCGATCAATGATTAATCGCCGCGTTTCTGTTCGCGAAGCATATCGTTACGACGAAATTTATCCGTATCTTAACTCAGGTTGTTTACTCAATCAAGAAACTGCACCCGACTCTTGGAAATTATATTTAGAAGAAGCTGATGCACATTCGTTTGAGAAAAAATTTCACGATTTGGTTGTGGTTTAAAGAAAATTTATTCGTCAAAATATTTTTGTCTTTTCTTTCGAATTAAAAACTGCGCTTTAAAAATGTCACTATATTTGTTCTGTTTAAGAAGTGCGAGGTTCTCTGACAATTTTAATGGAGCAAATTTTTATCAAGAAAGATGCGTAGCATCGACCGATATGATAACGCAGGACGCAGTCCTGCGACTTGCGAAACACACAACTGCGTGCCGTAGGTACACAAAAAATATGCGTACCTACGGCACGCCATTATGGTTTTTGTCTTTTCGCAGGACTGCGTCCTGCGTTATCATATCGGTCGCGCCTAAGGCGCTTTGTCCTCCATTAAAATTGTCATAGAATCAAGTGCGATTGCAAATTGAAATGCAATTTGTTTTTAAAAAATAAAAATCTACTTTAACTTTATTGGTTTTAGCTCAGAACAGTGTTTCTGAAAAGAGAAAAGAATTTGATAATATTTTAAATGGGTTTGTAACGGTTGAAAAATAGGTGAGAGGTTTTTATTTTTTTGGTGGGTTGTTTTGCTTTTTCTTAGGGAAAATTTGTAATGACCAAGATTTGTTCAGATATCATTTATATAAAGAAGGGCAAATTGTTGAAATGGTTCTGAATAATAAATCGAGCTTCAGGAATAAGAATACTTTAAAGCTACAGTATGAAAGTCAATATTATTTTTTGGATGTATCTGAAGATTTCTACGATAACCATCACACTTGGGATAAAATTAAAGTAAAATATTTAAAAGGACATAGCACAGTCTTTTTTCCAGAATATAAATTTTCAGACCAAAAAATTGTTATTGACTTGTTTTATGGATTTGGAATTTTCTGTTTGATATTAGCCTTTAATATCTTCCCAAAATTTAATGAATGGTTTGAAAGAGAGAAAATTTTTAAATCACATTTTTAATTAAAGATATAAAATTTAAATATTCCAACAAAATTTTGGTTCATAAAGTAATTTTCCATGTCTTTTCGCGGCTTATACGGGGTTTTATTGCTCAAAACAATGTTTATCTTCAAACGAGAAAATTATTTTTATTTTTTTCTTGCTTTTTTTTGGACATGTTCTTTGAAATATAAAATGCCCACGTATCTTTGCAATCCAATTTGGAACGGACGTCAAAATCTGTTAATATTTAGGAAAGTTCATTGACATTGATGGAATAGAAATAACAAAGTTTGGTAGTAATTCAATATTACTACTGAATGTATAGTTTATGCAAACAGGTAATTTTTTTAGATTATAGATTGAATTGATCGACGATTGCTTTAAATTATTGGAGTGATTGTTTTTTAATATAATATTGTAGGGTAGGTGACATTCGTGTTACTTTTAAAAAGTAAGCGTGTAGCACACTACATTTTACAGCGTCTATTTTCTGCACAATGATTTATTTTATTGTTGTAGAATAATATTCGAGGATTGGTTTTTGGTTTAGGTTTGAACTTAGGTTTTAATTTAAACAATTAGCTAGAATAAATTTCTTAGAATAACAGGCGACTGTTCATAGTCT
>JAYWBA010000004.1:0-2720 GCA_043781915.1 Saprospiraceae bacterium | reverse complement strand
TCCATATAATCAGCCAAAATTAAAATTAAAAAGCAGTCCCTCCAAGTAGAGGCTGCTTTTTTTTTAATAAAAACGCTAGATTAAATATTTTCAAAGTATTCTTTCTGCATTTGTACGCGTTCTTCAGGTTTAAACGGGATTTCTTCATCCATCATTCGGCTTCCATTTTCAGAAATCGCATGGTTAGGAGAAATTGATACAACAGGTCGTGCATTTTTAGCTTCAACACTTTTAGTTGCATGAGGCACTAAACGCAACCGCCCTTTATCAATAAGTTGACCTGTAATTGAACAAATGCCATACGTTTTATTTTGTACGCGCATGTGAGCTAATTCAAGATTCCTTAAAAATTGTTGTTGTCTTAGTAAGCTATTTGAAATAAATTCCATTTCAGTGTGCAAGGAACTTTCATCTGTCCAATCTCCTGAATGTTGGCTTGAACTATTTTCGTGGCTTTCAGTAATTTGTGATTTTAAAAAATCAACTTCTTGTTTTGTTTTAATAATTTTCTCTTCGATGAGTTCCTTAAATTCTTCTAATTCTTCATCGGAGTAACGTGCAGCAACTACAGCCATAAACTTTGTAAATTATGATTGATTAAAGAATAAAAAGCACCTGCTTTTACGGAAAAAGCATAATGTGCTATACCAGTATTAAATTTGTGGGAGGAAATAGATTTTGAGTGCCTGTAATAATTTTCCAAAATAAAAAGAAAATTTAATAATGCTTAATAAATAAACATCTTAGTTCTATAAACTAATTAAAGTGTTTGTGATGCAAAAGTAGTGCATTTTTGAATATCTTCATAATTTATTCTAACAATTTAATAATTTAACAAAATTTTAATCTTAAATTTATACAAAAATGACGATTTTTTTATTTTTTTCTATTGGAATAATCGCTTTACTTTATAGCTCAGTGGGACATGGGGGCGCAAGTGGTTATATCGCCATTTTTAGTTTGTTTAATTTTTTACCCGCCAACTACAAACCAGTGGTATTGATTTTAAATGTTTTAACAGCTAGTATAGCTTTTTATCAATTTTATCAATCAGGGTACTTCAATAGAAAATTAGCTTTGAGTTTTATTGCCGCTTCTATTCCTGCAGCTTTTATAGGTGCACAAATTCATATTCCACTTAAAATTTTCAATATTGTGCTCGGAGTGGCATTATTATTTGCTTCCATTCAGCTTTTTATTAAAGCGTTTGTTAAAAAAGTAAAGTTTGAAGAAAATAAAGATTTAAACCAACCGCATTTGTATGAACTACTTTCTGTTGGTGGTGTTATTGGTTTAATTTCAGGAATGCTCAATATCGGTGGCGGTATATTTTTAAGCCCAATCATTCTTTTAAGGCGTTGGGCTAGCGTTAAAACAACAGCTGCGACCTCATCATTTTTTATAGTTTGCAATTCGATTGCAGGATTAGCAACTTTAAAAATGAATCAAATAACATTTTCTGTAACAGATATTGGAATTTGTATTCTTACAACCTTAATTTGCGGGATATTAGGAGCACGTTTGGGGAGTAAAATTTTAGAACCCAAGTTGGTACAAAGAATTTTGGCTTTCACTTTATTCTTAGCGAGTATTAAACTCTCCTTTTTTATAAAATAATTGAAGAATATGGTTTTGCATACTTTTGCAGCATTAAAAGATATTTTCTCAGATTCGTTTGAAATTCCGCATTTTGAAGGTAAAGTTCAAAATTTGCGCGAATTCTTAATTGAACAATATCCTGATGCTAAAAACTTATTAACAATTTCGCGTTTTGCCTTAGGTTCTAATATCTTAAACGATGAAAATTCCATTTCAAATTCAGATACGATTTTTATTATTCCACCGAGCAGCGGAGGATAATAGTGATAAGCGAATTAACCTATTAGCTGCGAAACTGCTATTAGGTTTGAAATAAAAATTGAAATATGGTTTACATTTCAGAAACAGATTTAAATCCAGCCGATTTTTTAAAAAATTGGCGCGATAACACCGCTGGTGCTATTGTATTATTTTCTGGCGAAACGCGCATAGATAGCAACAACAAAACTGTTGACTATTTATTTTATGAATCGCACGTCGAACTCGCTGAAAAATATATTTCTGATATTATATCTGAAGCTAAAAATATATGGCAACTTGCTTTTGCGCATGGCGTTCACAGAATTGGTAAAGTATCGGCAGGTGAATGTGCCGTTGTTGTGATTACAGCTTCGAAGCACAGAAAAGAAGCTTACTCAGCGAATCAATACATTATTGATAGAATTAAACACGAAGCGCCGATTTGGAAATGCGAATATTATACCGATGGAACCCACACTTGGGGTGGAAATTGCAATTGTTTTGAAAAAACAAACGATATAAATAAACACATTTATGAGTTTGAGCCAAAGTAAAGTTTTGGATAAAAGTAGCGGTGTTTTAGGTATAGTAATGTGTGGCGGATTAAGTACGCGAATGGGACACGATAAAGGTTTGCTCAAACGCGATGACAATTATTGGGCACAAATAATAGCAGAAAAATTCAAGCGGTTGAATGTAGAATATGTCTTCTCAATTAGTCCTGAGCAAGAGGATAAATACAAAATAGCAATTGGAGAAAATGAAATTTTTGTGGTAGATATTTCTATTTTTGAAGGACCCTTGAATGGTTTATGGAGCGTACATAAGAAATTTCCACAAAAAAATTTAATTCCCATTGCTTGCGATATGCTTCATTTCAA
>JAYWBA010000003.1:0-2731 GCA_043781915.1 Saprospiraceae bacterium | reverse complement strand
TGGTTTCTTTTATTTTTGGATCAGAACCGTTATCAGCAAGATGTTTTTTAGCAGCATTAATACGGGCTTTTAATTGGGGGATGAATTGGTCACTGATTTCTATTTGTTCTTTCAACAACTGGACTTGAACTTCGACCATTTCTTTTTTTAAAGCCAAAGATAGATTGAGCACTTCAAGACCATACTTCAAACCTGCATAGTTATCGCCTTGCCCGATACTTCGCATAATTTCTACCGTTTTTGGGCTGTCAATCGCTTTGATAACTCTGTCAAAGTCCATAGTCTCTTGTGGATCAACGTAAGTGATTTCAATTTCACCTGATTCAATTTTACTATTGAGATGCGCCAAATAAACACCATGTTCCTCATTGAAAGCGGCATAACGAGCCAATAAATCATCGAAATAAGCATCCACATTGGTGAATCCTTTATAAGGTTGTCTTTGATAAGCCATGTTTTGATATTTTTTTTTAAAAAAATGAATGTATCGCCAGAAATACTGAGAGGAGTACTCTCTTTTTGTTGTATATGAAGAACAAATATAGCTTTAACCTATTACAATAAACGAAATTGATGATAAAATTCAGGAATATTTAAAGTTTTCCTTTGAACAACCCAATTTTCTTAATTTTGCAACGACTTGCAGGAACAACCGTATAAATTTGTTTACTAACGTCAAAATAAATTTCTAAAAAGCCTTGCAAAACAACTTTGCGAGGCTTTTTGTTTTGTCATTCACAGAGTCGTTTATAAAATGTTTATTAGTTTTGCCTCTCTGCCACGGGACAAACCGTATAACTGCTTTTTGGGCTTGTTTTTATTTACCTAACGTTAAAATTGTATTGTATGACGCACTTTCCGAACATCAAATCGGGTTTCTTTCTTCTTTTATTAAGTTTTTCGCTGAATATCGCGGCACAAAACGTGGTTGCTAAAAAAAATTATGCTTTGCTTTGGGAAATAACGGGCAAAGATTTGACGAAGCCGTCGTACCTGTTTGGCACGATGCACTTGCGGGATAAACGGGTGTTTGAATTCAGCGATTCGATGTTGTTGAAGTTGGCGGCTTGCGATGCGTTTGCTTCGGAAGTGCGGATGGACTCGGCGGTGTATCAAAGCTTTGAATTGGCGGTGGCGGGCGATACAACGAACAGATTGAGTAGCAAACTGAGCAAAAAAGGCTATGAACGGTTGTTGCAAGCTCTGAAATCGAAAGGGATTAAGATGGATTCTTTGGCGTCCAAAAATACGGCTTTGGTGCAGGGTTGGTTGACTGAACGCGAAGAAGACGATAAAGAAGACAGTAAAGACTTGTTTTTAGACCTATATTTGACGCGTTTGGCTTATACGCAAGGCAAATCGCTGCATGGTCTGGAACGAATGGAAGAATATGAAGACATGAATGACAGTTTTTTCAAGCAGTTTGAAGATTCTACTTTTTTTCAGAAGGATACGGCTTTTACGTCTGTGTTTGCGCATTTTGCGCTGATGGAAGAGATGATTAACGTCTATAATTCGGGGGATTTGGACAATCTCTTGGAGATTATCAAAAGTGAGAAATCGTTTAATGGCACACAACACAAGCGCGAGATGTTGGACAATAGAAATGTGCGGATGCTGCAAAAATTGGAAGATTTGATGCGACAAAAGTCCGTTTTTTGCGCCGTTGGCGCAGCACATTTGCCCGATACGATGGGTTTGATTGCGCTTTTGCGACAAAAAGGCTATACGGTGCGGAAAGTGGAGGCGCAGTTTACAGGCATGGCAGAACAGTTCAAACCCAAGAAGGTTGAGAGAGAATGGTATCATTTGAAGGATGATTTTAACCATTTTGAGCTTGATTTTCCAGAGCAACCTTATTTGATGAATAAATTGAACGCCAACACGCGGCGTTTGGGCGTTGAGTATATTTATTTTGATATAACGACCAATGCGTTGTGGTTGACGGAGGCAGATTATTATCCGCATATTGGTCAAAAGAAATTGTCAACGGAAAAACAATTGAACGACCTGTTTGCGAGCTGGATTAAAGCGCGTGGGTTTAAAGATGTGCAGAAAGAGAAGATAACTGTCGGTGATACTGAGGGGTACCGATTTTCAGGACGCATGAAAGGAAGAGGACTCGTAAAAGGGCAGTATTTTTTGGCGAACAACAATATTTATAAAACGATGGTTTTGTTTGATAAATACAATGATAAGAATACGGAACGTGCCGACGCGTATTTGAAAAGTCTTAAAATAAATCCACTGCCATTGACAGATTGGCAAGTTTTTGAAGAGGAAAAAGGTGCTTTCAGTATTAAAATGCCTGTGAAACCAGATTTTCAAGAAGTGAAAAGCGTTATTCCGACTGAAAATGGTGAAAATTTGAATTATAACGCGAATCTTTTTATAAGCAAGGAGGCGCAGGAAGGTTTTACATATATGGTGCGTTACAACGATATGCCTGCGGGTCGCTACATCGACAACGACAGTTTTTACATGGCTCAAACACGCGACGCAAGTGTTGAGCGATTTAAAAAACTGAAAGCTAATATCGAGATAGATTCGACGACGCGGCATTATGGTTGTCCCGAATACAATGTGAAAGTGACAATTGAAGGCGTTACGATGCTTATGCGGAATATACTGAGGGGTAATCGTTCTTATTTGCTGTTAGGTCAACCGCCGTTGGCAAAAAACAAGGCGAACAATAAGAAATTGGAGGATTGGATGAACTCTTTTCAATTTT
>JAYWBA010000002.1:0-45550 GCA_043781915.1 Saprospiraceae bacterium | reverse complement strand
TATTTATCACAGCTAGAACAGTAAAATTGTCTAACTTTGACAACTAAAAATACCTCTCGCTCTGAGATATTCAAATCCCGTAAAGTGCGATGTTTGGTGTCGTTTACAATGGTACAGGGTTGACCACAATGAGGACAAATGCTATCACGTCGTAAAAGAGTACATTCAATAGTGATAAGCTTGGTATCTATCGTAAAACTGTCTATTTTTACGTCTGGTAAATTCAGCAATAAGCGATAAGTGTCTTGGATATTCATAAGGCAAAAATAGCAAAAATTTATTACTCCATTAAAATTGTCAGAGAACCCGATTCAAAATGATAAAAAACTTTTTCCATTTTATTTAATTTGAAATAGCATTGGATTCAACGGCGAATTAATTATTTCACCAACTTTTGCGCCCGGGCACCACGTTTCCCAATCGAGAATTTGATTTTTATTGTCGGGATTTTTCAACTTCATGTCTTTATCCATATAAATAATAGTCATCACTTTGCGCATTTCGCTCGTCGCGTTCGCGCCTGCACGATGAAAAACCCAACCCGAATGAAAACTGATTTCACCTGCGTCGAAAGGCTCAATGACGTGTTTGAAATCAGTTACGCGCAATCTTTTCTGAATCAGTGTTTCGCTCTCGTCGCCAATTTCCAATTCCCTGCCTTCCACAATTTGGTGACTCGCAGCGCTAAATTCTAAAGGTCCCATATTAAGTGGCACTGCTTGCAATGGTATCCAAGCTGTAACGGTTTTATCAGAATCGAGGGGCCAATAATATTGATCGGCATGCCAAGGCGTTATGCCACCGCCACCTTCTTTGAACAATGCTTGGTCGTGATACAGTCGAGCGCCTGAAGTTTGCATTAATTTCGTCGCAATTTGAGCCAACCGTTTACTGAAAATGAGTTCTTTTACAATTTCATCTTCGCGCCATAAATTAAACAATTGCAAAAAAGCTTTGCCATACGTGCCGCGCTCTTCTAAAGAAGTTGTGACCTTGTTCATTGCATTAACCCGATGCGTAATAGCCTCATTAAAAAACGCGAGCGTTTCTGAGTTTAACACCTGCTTGAGTTTAATAAATCTATTTTTTTGGTAAAATGCGATTTGGTCTTCAGTGAGTGTGTATGGCTGCTGAAGAAAATTTTGAATGGTGTGTGGAATGTCCATATTTTCTGAATTGTATGCAAATATAAGTATTTTCATACAATCTGGCTTGTTAGAATTTTTCTTTCTCTCACAAACCATAAATACATAAAAGCTACAAAAGCTAAAACCCCACCCAGATAAAATGGATAAGAAATTTGCGCTGCCACGTTATTATAAAGTGCTTGCGAAACAATAGCGCCCACACCGATACCTGCTTCTAAAGCAATAAACATGGTAGCTAATCCGCGACCGCGATTCTGTTCTGGAATTAAATCAACCGTCCACGCTTGAAGTGTAGGTGTGCACAAGCCATAGGAAAATCCGTACAAAACGCCGCCGAATAGAAACCAAAATGGCGTTTGTGCTTGTGCCATAAAAAACATGGATACTGATGAACACAGCACTACAAATTTAATAACAGGTATGCGTCCGTATATATCAGATGTTTTTCCAGCGAAAAAACGAATGCCTAAAGCTGAAAGCGTATAAATGGTAAAAAATAAACCTTTATTGGAAATATTAATCAGCTCACTTCTATCGGGAACAATGGTTAATAAAGTACCTAAAACAAATGCCATCAAAAACTGAATCACAAATGGTTGAATGACTAAAGGCTCAAAAATATCTTTTCGATTCACTTGTAATAAACGCGGCGAGAATTTTTGTTTATTTTTTAATGTTTCATGTATTTGCGACGAAAGAATAACGACAGACATGAGCGCCGAAAATGCACTCAAAATAAACAAGCCATTCAGTCCCCAGATATTTGAAATATAACTTCCAATGACAGGCGCAAAACTAAATCCGAGACTGCTGCTCATACCGAGCGCACTCATGGCTTCGCCACGCCGTGTAATATGCGTTACATCCGCAACGTAAGCGGCTGTTGCAGTCGGTTTAAATCCAGTGGAGAATCCATGAAATGTGCGAAGAATAAAAAATCCCGAAACGGTTGTCACTAAAGGATAAAAAATGCCGCACACCACACAGACTAACGAACCAAACACCATAATCGGCACGCGACCAATCGTGTCAGTCAATTTACCACTGAATGGTCGAGACAAACCTGCCGTGAGTGTAAATGCAGCGATGGTAAATCCTTTGTATGGCGCACCACCCAAACGCGTCAAAAAATTCGGCAATTCTGGAAGAAGCATTTGAAAACTGGCAGAAAACAGAAAATTGCTAATGCACAGGAATATAAATGCACGCGTATAAATGGTGGGGATTTCTGATTTTGCCATAGTTTAACTTACGCGAAAATGGGTTGAGAGTTGCGCAACGCTACCCCATAGCAAATTCAGGATTATCCTTGCGGCGATATAGCGATTTAAAACCCAAAACGATATCGCTTTACTTTGTGGAACTTTGTTCCTTTATGAGCTTTATGCTGAAGAATTTTACAGCACATTTTAAGCACAAAGAAACAAAGGAATAAAGTTTCACAAAGGTTTTAAGGCAATTTGTTTTTTATAGGAAAGCTTTGCTATGGTATATTATCAATGACTCTTCAAATATTCCCAATTCATCAACGTATTCCAAACCAAAGGTGCATCGTGCAAATTTAAATAACGGTGTAACGGATCGAATGTAAAAGCAATGAGTTTACCTGAACCGACTGGCACGCTGAAAATGGCACCGTGACCAATAATATTTTGCTCGTTGCGCACCATCCCTGAAATCAAATAAGGTGTTTCTTTTTTCTCAGCAGTTTTTGTTTCAGGTGTCTCTTTTTTATCAGGCATTCCCATTATCGGACCCATATATTTTTCCTCATCCTTCAATGGTTTTGTGCCGTATTGCAACAAAAGCATATCTCGATTGTATTTTCTGACTTGCAAAAGCGGACCATTGCCTCTGAAAATAGGAAAAACTTCTGGGAAACCGTACAAAATCGGATTTTCAGGTTGACGCACCTTAACGTTTACGATGGAGCCTGGATGAAAAAGTCCTGCTGCATCAACTGTTTGTAAATCTTTAGTGATACCCGCTGTGGCTAAAATATTCGACGAATTATCCAAACTAATAATCACACCACCCTCGTTTGCAAATTGTGAAAGTTGTTGCATTCCTTCAAAACCTGGTCCGCCTGTCATATCATCTGTGGCATCGGGTGAACCATGCGAAGGAAACTCAGCGGTTTTTGTAAACGGCATCGGTCCGTATTTTTTGTCAATTTCATTGATGAAATCGTTCGCTGAACCACCTGCTCTCGGAACAAGAATGACATCGAAGCGCGCGCGCAAACCACCCTTTTTTAGATCATCTTTTTGGATAGATGTATATGGAATGCCCATTTGCTCGAAAGTAAATCGCGACCAACCTTCATCTTGTGTGCTATACCATGTGTGGTAAATGGCAACACGCGGCAAATTAATCGCGTGTTGTTTTGCTGGAGACGTTGCTTGCAACGTCTGTACTAAATCCAAACCAAATTTAGAAGCTAAATTTTTAGCTTGGTCTCCCGTTAAACCGTTTAATACAATCGATCCTGTTGCAAAAGTGTCTTTATCTACATTTATTTTTGAATCAATGATATTAACTGTTGCATTTTTATTTTCTGACTTTAACCAATACAATGCTGGCAAAACATTGTTTTGCCCTTTATAGTTAATCATATAATTGCCACCACTGCCCGAAGTTTTTCCCGCATACTTCACATCGTCAGTCAGCATTTTGAGTTTTGACTTATCGTATTTTACGCTGTCTTCAGCTTTTACATCAACGCCATAAAGCAAACCCATCGTCCAAGCTATATCATCGTACGGTGGAAATTTAGCATCTTTCGAAAAGTTTTGCTTGCTCAGAAGTGTGACGGCTAAATTTCTATACGGTTGATCGAGCAGAACAACGTATTCGTTTTTGCCATCTACTTTATGGACTTCAATTTGCTGTTTGCGCAACTGATTAACCAAATGCGCTGCCATGTTTGGATCGCGTTGATTGTCAGGAATGACAAACGCACGCGGTTTTTCAGCATTTCCGCGTTTAATATTGTTCAATCCTTTCTGGTAAAAATTGTGAAGCAGCATTGAAGCATTATCCGCAGAATACGACAGCGCAGCAATCACACCTGCTTCCATATAGTTAATATTATTTCTCGATGACCAATTCACCATCGGCGTTGCAGGGTCGGGACGGTACCATTCGCGACTTGTAACAGCATCGCCAGCATATTTATCGTTCGATAGGTCGCGCATATAAGTATTAGCACCAGCATTGCCAAAAGTTTCGTAAAATCTACCCACAGAATTGTGATTGTTCGCAATCCAGATGCCATAACCCGGATACCAACCATCGTAAAATGCCCAATCGAATGCGCCTGGCAAACCTTGTGCTGCGAGCGAAGTTATATCGTGATTTGCCATCACTTGCCATTCACCAATTGTAATGGGGTCAATCGTTTCGTTGTAAGGTCCCGTTCCTGTTGACATATAAATCAATGGCACCGATTCGTGTAAGTCGAGCATCACCAACGGATGCCAATCGTAATAAGCGCTAAAAATGGCTTTCGTTAATGCTTGCGATACTTGAATACCATCGCGGTTGTTATCGTGGTAAATATATTTCCCCCAATACGGCGAAGCACGCGGATAGCCATCGTCAAATTCCTTGCGCACTTTTGTGTAGCGATAGTACCAATCAACTTGCTTATCGCGACCATCGGGTTCAGCGACAGGATTGATGACAACGATAACATTCTCGCGAATTTTTTTGATATTGTCGTCGTTGCTCGTCAATAATCGGTACGATAACTCCATCAACATTTCTGGAGAACCCATTTCTGGCGAGTGCAAACCTGCATTGAGATAGAAAATGGGTTTCGTTGTTTTAATGAGATCGTTCACATTCATGCTCGTTGCTTTTCGTGGGTCGGCTAAAGTTGCCATTTTGTTTTTGTATTGCACCAAATTCTTCATAGCATCATCATTGCCAATAACCACCACATTCAATGCGCGACCTTCTTCGGTTGTTCCAATTTGTTGAATGGTAATATTTGAACTTGTTTCAGCCAATTTTTTATAGTAGCCGTAAATTTCTGCCGTGTGGTGCATTACGCCTTCAGCGCCAATGATAGAACCGAAGAATTTCAGCGGTGATGGAATTGTCGCATCATCCGTTAAATTCAAAACCGAAGATGGTAGAAAACGCGCATCGGTCGTAAATTCTTTTATTTTCTGGTTATATACATCGTCAATTTTTTGGGCGGAAAGTGGCGTATTAAAAGCAAGAAATAAAGAAAAAACTGCAGCGGCAACAATTCTAGTCGATAAGCGCATTTTATGTTTTGTTTAAAATTGAATAAAGGGTTTTGGGTTACAAAGATAAAAAAAATGCGAAATATCCATTAGGTGTTAATTAATTTCCCGCAGAAATCGCGGAAATTTAACGCAGAAAATCGTCGAACCAAAGTAATTGTTTTATTTCTGCAAATTTCATACGATAATTGAGTAGTTAAATTATCTACTCCTTTCAACACCGCTACGCTTTTTTTGTATTGTATTTATTCATCGCAATATTTATTCCTTCATTTATGAAAGCTTCAACCGTTTTGCGCGCCGTATCGATAATATCTGGAAGCGTTTCGTTTTCTTTTTTTGTCCATTTACCCAAAACATAATTAACTTGTTTTCCTTTTTTGAAATTATCGCCGATACCGACGCGCAAACGCGCATAAATATTATCGCCTAGGCTTTCGTCAATACTTTTCAAACCGTTATGACCACCCGCCGAACCAGAGATGCGCAAACGTTGTGTTCCAAAATCAATGGCTAAATCGTCAACAACAACTAAAACATTTTCTTTAGGCACGTCGTAGTATTGCATCCAATGCTTCACCGCTTTGCCGCTTAAATTCATGTAAGTGGTGGGTTTTATGATATAGATTTTTTTTTCTGGTAGCGTGACTTGTGCGATATATGCCCAATGTGCCGTTTTGAAATTTTCATGGTGCGTGTTAACAAAATCATCAACCACATCGAAGCCGATATTATGCCGCGTGTTGGCATATTCTTCTCCAATATTTCCAAGCCCTACAATTAAATATTTCATTCCTGAAAACTTTTCTTTTTTAAAAATGCGTTTTAACCAATCAAACATCATACAAAAAAAGTTAAATGTGCGTTAATAATACGTGCGAAACGAAGCCGCGTTAACTAATTTTCGTTCGTTTACAATGTATTATAGTAAATGTTTTAACAAGCGTAATAGAATTAAGTGCAACTTTTATAATTTTACGCGTCTTTATGCTAAGCCATGAGCGTAGGTTAAAGTAGAACTTGTTTAAACTTTTTACCGCCGCTTCATTATCATCCAATTTAGCAGCAAAATTATTTTAAAACCAGTTAAATTTCTCACAAAGATGAAGCAGATTTTGTTTTTCAGTCTTTTCATTCTCGGATTAACTTTTTCTACACATGTGCAAGCGCAAAAAATTGCCATTGTAGATATTAATCAGGTGCTAAACACTTTGCCTGAATACAAGCAGGCACAAGATAATTTAGATAAAATTGCGCAAAAATGGCGCTCCGAAATTGCACAACAGCAAGATGCTATTAAAGGCATGTACAGCAAATACCAAGCTGAGCAAGTTTTGCTCAACGATGATGCGCGCAAACAACGCGAAGAAGAAATTGTAGTTAAAGAGCGCGATGTACGCGAAAATCAACGCGCTAAATTCGGACCTGAAGGAGAGCTTTTCAAAAAGCGCCAAGAAATGGTAAAGCCCATTCAAGATAAAGTCTATTCGGCTATAGAACGATTTGCTGCCGACCGTGGTTACGATTTAATTCTCGATAAAAGCAGTTCGGCAGGTATCATTTTTGCCAACGCTACTTACGATAAAACGCAACTCATTCTCGAAATGGTAAAAAAACTGTAGTAGGTTTAAAACTTTGGACTTATTGCGCTATTTTTGCACCGTTTTTTCGATATTCACTAAATAATTTTAAATCGTTTTAATTTTCACACAAACTTTTTTCAATACATGAAATTTATTTTCAGTTTTATAGTAGCAGCACTTTTTTCACAAGCTGTAACGGCTCAAGCGCCAGGTGTAAGTTCAACACAAAAAGTAGGCTACCTCAATGCACAAGCTATTTTAGCCGATATGTCAGAAATGAAAGCGGCTGATTCTCAACTTGAGGCTTTGGCAAAACAATTACAAGCTAAAGACTCGTTAGCGCAAATAGCGTTTGTAGCGAAAGCAAAAGCTTTTCAAGAATCTGTGCAAAAAGGCGAAGTGCCTCCTGTTAAGCAACAAGATGAAGAAAAAAAATTAGAAGAGGAGAAACAAAAAATTGTCGCTTTCCAACAAGAAATGCAACAACAAATTGGTAAAAAACAACAAGAATTGTATCAACCTGTTTTCGATAAAGTGAACAAAGCGATTGCTGATGTGGCTAAAGAAAACGGTTTCACATACATAGTTGATGCTACTAAGGGCTCTCTTTTATTCGCCGACGAGAAATTCGATATTCAATCGTTAGTGCGCACTAAGTTGGGTTTACCTGCTGCTAAAGTCCCTACTCCGAAGTAATTGGCTGAGCGTTTTAAGAATAAAACAAAAGGCATCTCGTGATTGGGATGCCTTTTTGTTTTATCCATGTAACTTAGGTGATAATCAGTTTCCTGCAGAAATGCTCTACAACTTAAAACTACCTGAGAAGAAACGAAAGTTTTTCTCCCAAAATTTTGTTTTTAAGAAACACTATTTTACATTTGCTTTGTGAAAAAACTTTTTGCATATTCGGTGTTGGCATTATTACTGTATAATGCGGTTGGTTACTACGCTTTAGTAGTGAATCAATCTGTTGTGCATACAGCTGAACGCAAAGCAAAAGTAACCGATGCGGATTTAAAAGTAGTGAAAATTCCCATTTCACTTTACGCACACATCGAGAATACAGAATTTACGTATTCAGAAAAAGAAATGACTTTTGAGGGTGCTGTTTATTGGGTTGTTAAGCAACGCATTGTTAATGATACGCTCCAAATTTATTGTCTTCACGATTATAAAAAAGAAAAACTCAATGACCAGTTAGCTGATGCGGGTCAAGTGAATCATAATTCGATTCCTGCTGCGCCACTCAAATGGTTGTTAAAAAGTTTCTTAAAAGAATTTACAGTTCCGACTTCGGATAAAAATATTGTAAAAACGTCAAGTTTTACTGAAAAAGCAATTGTTGCTTCTAATGCTACGCGCACTTTGCGTACGCAATGCGCCATTGCGCTGCCAACACCGCCTCCCAACGCGGCTGTTTAATTACTAATTACTATCTGTATTTTGATTTTTATGATTATTCTGATTTAATGATTCACCATGTCATGCTTCAGCCATCATTATATCAATATTCAGGCAAGGTCATGCTACAATCCATAGCATGCAATTCTTAAAATCACACATCTCTGTACTTTGATTTTTATGATTATTCTCGTTTAATGACTCACTACGTCACGTCATCAGTACAATCAAAAAAATCAAGGTTCAAACTAAATGCAATGTCTTTTCTGCAAGAACCTCTGTGTACCCTGCGTTAAGAATTTAGCGCAGTGGTATCAGAGTGTTTGTAAAATAGTTATTACCACACATTTTTCATTCATTTTTTCAATTAAAATTATCATGTTTAAAAATACATTTACATTTATAGCAGTTAGTTTTTTAGCTTTTATTTTATCAACACAAGTTGCCAATGCACAAGGTTGTGTGGCAGTGCGCCAAATGGGCGGCGTTACAATGTGTTCATCAAATTCATACAATATTGATCAAGGCGATTTCAATGTCGGTGTGAATTACCGTTATTTTCATTCTTGGAGACATTTTGTTGGTACGGTTGAACAACCACAACGCCAGACATCGGGTGGTGGATTTGGTGCAGATGGCGTTGAGCGCGGTGATGCAGTCAATATTTATTCGCACGCAGCCGATTTGAATTTTTCGTATGGCTTAACGCGCAGACTTCAAATAAATGCAACCTTGCCTTATGTCAATAACGAGCGTTCGCAAGTTTTAAAAACGACTACACCTAAGAAGGATACTTTCCGTTACAGCATTTTCGCGAACGGTTTAGCTGACATCCGTTTAAGTGTGAATTATTGGATTTTCGACCCACTCAAAGCACAAAAAGGTAATTTAATGCTCGGTCTTGGCGTGAAATTAAATAATGGAACTTATGATGCGACTTACGATACACCACAAAGCGACGGTACAATCAAAAAAGCAGTTGTCGATCAAGCTATTCAACCGGGCGATGGTGGCATTGGCGTTTCAGTAGAGTTTAACGGTTTTAGAGAAATAACTAAGAGCATTTACGGTTTCGCGAATGGATATTATTTATTCAACCCAAAACAATCGAATGGTGCTGCTAAATCTTCACCAAAAGCGGGTTTAGAAGGCTACGAAATATTTGCTTCACCTGACCAATATTTTTTACGCGGTGGATTTATGACGGCTGTTGGAAAAGAAAAAAATATCAATCTTTCGCTTGCAGGTCGCTTAGAAGGTATTCCAGCGTATGATGCTTTTGGCGGACAAGTGGCGTATCGTCGCCCAGGTTATGTTGTTGCCGTTGAAGCAGGTGTATCGGTAAAAGCTGGTAATAGCACTTTCAGTTTATTTGTGCCTTATAATTTTATCAAAAACCGCATTCAAAGTGCTGCCGATATTGCTTCGGAGAATTTACAAAATTCAACAATTACAGATGCTGCTAAACTCGTACACGTACAAGGTGATGCGGCGTTTGCTGACTATTCTATCAGTTTGGGTTATAATTACCGTATTAATACCATGAAGAAAGCACATTAAATAGCTTTGAGCCATGAGCTTTGAGCTTTTCTTGTTTGGCAACTCAGAGCTCATGGCTCAAAGCTCATAGCTATTTGAGTTTGTTGAATGGTTGATTTGTGCGGCTAAGCCGCACAAACAACTTTTTCTCCAAAAACGCATTCGCTAACCCCAAAAAAAGATTTAATTTTCAGTTGTTATAAATTTGTGAGAGGCTATCTTGGTTTAAGTGATAAGTGATGGTAGCGATAAACAACTGTCAACTGACAACTATCAACTGTCAACTAAACTAGGATAGTACCTTTTTTTTGAATTATCTAATACTCAATATACGAATCATGTTTAAAAAATTAACTACGCTTTTTATTATTCTGTTTAGCTTACAGGCTGCACAAGCACAAAGTTTTACCGACGGCTTAATGATGCCTAAAAATAGTTTGTGTGCTGGCGTCAGTTTCGGTCAAGAAAAGTTTGGCAAATATTGGGAAGGCACTTTATTGCGCGAAAGCCCAGTGGGAAATCAAACCATTAGTTCAACCAATTTTTTTGGCAATTACGGCATTGTAAAAAACCTCAACGTTTTAGCCAATGTAGCCTACATGGCAAATTCGGCGGATAATACACCGATTTCGGGTATGTCGGGATTACAAGATATTACTTTAGGTCTAAAATACCAATTGCCCATTGTAAAAAACTTCAACGCCATTTTTGTCGCGGGCGGCTCTTTCCCGCTGACAAACTACGTGGCTGCGTATCCGTTTGCTATTGGCAACCAATGCAAAACAGCATTCGGAAAATTAATGCTTCAATATCATAATGTCGAAAAGGGTTGGGATTTTTCGGTTCAATCTGGCTATACGTTGCGCAGCAATATTAAAATTGATGCCGTCGATTATTACACCGATCAATTTGTCAATTCGAACCAAGTTGCTATTCCCGATGTCATGCAACACCAAGTGCGTGGCGGCTATTGCACGTATCGTTTTATTTTAGAAGCGGTTGGCACACTCTATCAAACACTCGGCGGATTCGATATGCGCCGTCAGGATATGCCGTTTCCATCGAACAAACAAGAAAGCACGCGCGTGGGACTTTTTTCTGCTTATAGAATTAAACCACTTGCCGATGTGCAAGTGATGGGTTCGGTGATGTATGCAGTGGCGGGTAGAAATACGGGTCAATCAATCACTTACAGTTTTGGTTTGTTCAAAAATTTTGGATTTACCAAAGAAGCAGTGCAAGCGTGCAGAGCTTCTGAGCATAAGATGAAGACGGAAGAGTTCCCAAATGTGCCAACTGTGCCTATCAAAAATCTGTAGAGACGCATTGAATGCGTCTCCCACGTTTGTATAGACGCATTGAATGCGTCTCAATAAACAGACGCATTCAATGCGTCTATACAAAATTTTCAAATTTTAAAAAAAATTACGCCATGCGTTCAAATAAAATTTTAGTCAGCAGTGTTATTGCAATGCTACTTATCGCTCTAAATTTTTCTTCTTGTAATAAAGATATTGCTACAACGGGTTCACAATACACCATTTTAAATCCCACAAAATCAGATGCTTTAGCAGGCAATTGGAAAGCTGTTATTGCCGACACTTCACAGGCGTATGGTGTGACAGCACCAACATTAACGAGTTCAGCAGATTATAAAGCGGAACTTGATGCCATTAAAACAGCGCAGGCAAATATTACTACCGACCAACAAACGGCTATAAATTATTGGGGTGTGGGTCATACTTTACGTTGGAATGAAATTATGCGTTCTTTGGTGGCAAAATATAATTTAGCACCTGCGCCGAATGCCGATAATTCGTATTCATTTCCCGACCAAACTAATCCGTTCGCGTATCCGCAATTTCCTTTTTGTAATCCACCGTATGCAGCGCGTTCGTATGCTTATACATCTGTTGTTGTGTACGATGCTTTAGTACTGTGTTCAAAATTGCAACAACAGTACAAGCGTGCCGCACCTTACGCGAATGATGCAAGTATTAAAAAATTATTGCCATCAACAAATACGCCATCATATCCGAGTTCTGAATCGGTTATTGCTACGGCATCGGTAGAGTTATTGAAATTTTTATTTCCAACAGAAGTAGATTTTTTAAACGCTAAAGCCGTAGAAGCAAAGGACGTGGCTTATGTTTCGGGTTTAGCAACTAAAAGCGATATTGCAGCGGCTGAAACATTGGGTAAAGCTATCGCAGCTTTGGTTTTAGCGCGTGCAAAAACCGACGGTATGAAAAATGCCATCGGAACATCCACTCAATGGGATAGTTTAGCAGCGCGAAAAGTTAAACGCAGTTATAATAATGCCGACACCACGTTAAAAGAACCGATGTGGTATAGTCAAGATTATCCGCAACGTCCACCGATGTTACCATTTTATGGCAATGTTAAAGCGTGGAGTTTTACAAAAGCATCTGATGTGCGCGTTGCCGCACCACCTGTTGCAAGTTCTGATGTCATTAAAACGCAATTGGCTGAATGTTTAAATTATTCGCAAAATGCCACGCGTGATGAATTGAGTATTGTACATTTTTGGGCGGATGGTTTAGGAACTTTTACACCACCCGGTCACTGGAATGCGATTGCAGCAGATTTAATTCAGTCGGCACAAATGAGTGAAGCACGCACCGCGCGCACCTACGCTTTACTCAACATGGCAATGATGGATGCAGCCATTACTTGCTGGGATAACAAATATTTTTATTACTATCCAAGACCTTCAATGCTCGATTCGCGCGTGAAAACACTAACAGGTTTACCCAATTTCCCAGGTTATACGTCGGGTCACTCCACTTTTTCGGGTGCAGCTGCCACCGTTTTGGGTTATACGTTTCCTAATCAAGCAGCTAATTTAAAAGCGCAAGCCGACCAAGCCTCGCTTTCACGCATTATTGGCGCTATCCATTTACGGATTGATTACGAAGTGGGTTTGGAATCGGGTAATAAAATTGGTAATTTGCTCATTGCGCGAGCAAAAACAGATGGCGCTGATTAAACTACTTAACCATGAAGAAATTATTTTACTTTGGTATAATCGGTCTGATTTTATTCGAAATCGCTAACGTTTATTTCATAATGCCATTTTCAGGCAGTCAGGAAATGAACTCTATTGGTTTAGCGTATTTTCTACACACTTTTTGTTGGGTTTTTCGAAGTGTTTTTGCTTTAGCAATAATTTGGAGTTTCATAAAAACATTTAAAAATTCTAAAACTTTAACAACGCTTTCTTTAGCCGTTTTGATCGGAATAATTTACGAAACAAATTTCGTAATGGCAGCCGATGCGATGTTTGTTCAAACGGACAAGTTAAAAATGGTTAAAATAACTGAAAATAAAGTTGACACTAATAGAATCATTATAGGCGTTACATTCAACAACGAAGCTAAAGCTTATCCAATTCAGTATCTCGGCTATCATCATCAGGTGTTTGATAGTATTGCAGGCAAACCCATTATTGTAACATATTGCACTGTTTGCAGAACAGGTAGAGTGTATGAACCCATCGTAAATGGCAAAGTAGAAAAATTTAGATTGGTTGGGATGGATCATTTCAATGCCATGTTTGAAGATGCGACCACAAAAAGTTGGTGGCGACAAGCAACAGGTGAAGCAGTAGTGGGTAAATTAAATGGCGCATTCCTGCCCGAAATGACGAGCAAACAGATGAGTTTAAAAAATTGGTTAGCTCTGTATCCAAATTCTACGATTATGCAAGAAAATTTGCGGTTTAAATCGGAATACGATAGTCTGAGCAATTACGAAGCAGGTCGCCGGAACGGAAAACTGACGCGCAGAGATAGTCTTTCTTGGCAGAATAAATCGTGGATAGTGGGAGTGAAAATTGGGAGAGAAAGTAAAGCGTATGATTGGAATGAGCTTGCCAAAAACCACATTATTTACGATGTTCTCGATTCAAAACCAATTGTTGTAGTGCTATTAAATGACTATAAAACCTTTGATGCTTTCGAGCGGGTTAACGAAAATCAGAAATTTTATTTAGAAAATGATCTCCTCATGGATGGGAAAAATAGCTATAATGTTTTGGGCGTTTCGGCTAATGCAGCTGTTCCGAATTTAAAAAATATTGATGCCTATCAAGAATATTGGCAAAGTTGGCGCACCTTTCATCCAGACACCAAAAGATAAAGATTTAATTTTCAGTTGTTTTGAATTTGTAGGCGGCTATTTCATGAAAATGAGATAGCCGCTTTTTTCATTTAGCGTAAGAGTTTAGTAATTTACTCTTTTATAAATTTTCTCACTACTACACCTTTCATCGTTTTAATCTGTAAGAAATAAAAACCAATGGGTAAATTTGGCAGATTAAAATTGAATTCGGTGCGTGCTGATAAATTATCTTCATTTAAAAAGAAGATAGTTTTGCCTGTTGCATCATTAATTGTTGTATTTTCAATGATTTGTGGTGAAGCAAAAATAACCGAAATTAAATTATTCTCTACTGGATTTGGAAATATGCGCGCCTCAATTGTACCGTTTTGGATATCATTTATTGAACTAAAAATAATAGGCGAAGCTATCAGCGTCATTTGTGCTGGTTTTGCACATGATAGTGACGAGGTAACAATAGCAGAAACAACATCCTTCGATTTCAGAGAATCGGTCGTATAAGTAGGCGCATTGGTGTTGATGCTTTTACCATTTAAAAACCATTTAACTGTCGGCGCAGAACCCAAATTGGTGCCATCAATTTTAAATGAAATCGGCTTACTTTTTTCTAAAAGTGTCGGCGTTATTGCAAAGTTTGCTTTTAAAGCAACACTATCATTGTAGGTAACGCTCAAAATGTTAGATGTCACTGTTTTTTGAATAGTGCATTTTTCGGAAGAAGTGACTAAACATTTGTACTTAAAAAAAGTGCTGCCAACGGGCGTTGTAATTAGAATAGCGCTATCAGGTGCACCGAGTGGAGCGCTATTGAGTTGCCAATTCAGTTTAGGTTTTGAACCGCCGTTTGTGATGTCAGCTTTTATGGTAATACTATCGTTTACACAAATGGGCGATTTAACTGTCAGCAAATTAACACCAACTGTTAAAAGCGGTGAAACACGCAAAAAAACAGAATCCACTTTAATTGTCTGATTTTTGGAATTAGTAACAACAACCGAATAGTAACCCGTATCTTGAACACGCACATTCAAAAAATTCAGCGTATCGGAAGTAGTGATGGCATAAACTGCATTGTTTTTGTACCAATTATAATTGAGCGGCGGTGTACCACTGACTTTAATAGTTAATTGCACGTTTTCTTTTTCGCAAACACTCTTTGCTTGTAATGGATTTACAATTTCGGGAGGGAAAAATTTATTGGGCACAAATTCGTAACACCCCGCATCGACTGAACCATTATTAATACGAAGTGTGCTATCTAAATCGTACTTTAAGACAAAAGCATTGACGATACCCGTATTACCTGCATTGATAGCAAACGAGCCCGGCTTTAAATGAAAATTACCACTATCTGGATTTTCAAAAATGGGATTCTGGTTATACAACATGCCTGAGCCACAAACCACATTACCGCCTACACCGCTGTTGAGGGAATTGCAATCGACGGTATCGACAATAGAATAACTAATTTTAGGATTGCCGTATATGCAGCGAAAAGTTTCGCCATTTTCAGCAGAGTTTCCCCAAAATATAGAATTTACAATGGTTGGAATGGATGTTCCCAACGTATCATTGGCATTGGCGTAAATAGCGCCTGAAGTATGCGCCGAATTTTTATAAAAAGTACAATTGAGTATTTGTGCGTTGGCTTTCCCTTTAGCACTTCCTAAATTATAAATAGCACCCGCTGCATAAGAACTATTCTTCCAGAACAAACAATTTAAAATAGCTGGCGATGATTCGCCGCGTATACCTAAATTATAAATGGCGCCGCCGTATTGTGCACCGTAGTTGTTTATAAATTGGCAATTAGAAAAAAAAGTTTGGTTCAATCCGCCATCACCGTCGTTAAATACAGCGCCTCCAGCTTCATCACTCACATTACTATCGAAAGTACAAAACTCGAAATGCGCAAAATTTTTTCCACCGTTACCAGCATTATTATGTACTGCACCGCCAACACTGTGTGCTCTGTTATTTCGGAAAATGCACCGCGTTATCTGCGCATTGGTTTTTCCGTTAAATGAAGCGTTATTGTATAAAGCGCCGCCAAAACCCACCGAATAATTATTAACAAAAGTGCAATTGCTGATTGTTGGTGAACTTGTATTAAATCGCCCATCATTAAAAAAAGCACCGCCCGACGAAAAGTATTCACCCGCCACTACGGTTGTATCATTGGCATTTGCGTTAGCAATAGTAAATCCATCTATCGTTGTTGATGAACCTACATTGAGCGTGTAAACCAAACGCATACTGTTTTTATCGAGCTTGCCATCGTTATCAATATCGCCACTGAGCGTAGTTGTATTTTTTTTCCAATCGCGCTGGGTTAACACCGTTTCAGTGCCAATAAATCCACCATAAACACGCACACTATCGGGAATAATAAACGAAATCTTTCTATCGTTAACATTACAGGGCGAACAAGTGGTTGGTGTGTAAACACCTTGCGCTACCCAAACCTGTCCACCTAATGAAACTTTTGCTAAAGCGCTTGTGAGTGTGCCCAAAGGTTTTTGCCACGACGTACCATCGCCCGTACCGTTTTGCTTAACATAAATAATTTGTGCAGAAATGGTGTTCGGCAAAAAGCAAAAGGCAAAAAGCAATAAGCAATAAGCAAATTTTGCCTTTCGCCTTTTGCCTTTTGCTTTTTGGAGCAAAACCAGAATCGTAGAACAGAAGTTCATAGGGTGGATACTAAATTCGGGGATAGTTTTGATGAATCAATAGGATTTAATTTAAAGTTGATGTCCGAATTACGGTTGCAAATATACGAGCAATTGAGGTACTAAGTCAACATTGTTTTTTATCTAATAGGAATTTTCTCCAAATTATTCCAATTTAAAACATGTGGAATGCTCCTTGTTTGAGTTTCGCCGCCGCCATAAGCTAAAAAACTATCCTATTAATCATGCTGCAAATTAGAAGTTGAACTTCTAATTTGCAAGAAAAAATGAAAAATATCTTCAAAATAAAGCTGAAATAAAGGGTATTGACCTTTCTTTACGGAAAATAACAATAAGCAATGCACGCTATTTTTCCAACTTATTTTCAATTAGGCATTCAACATATTGCTGATGTGCAAGCCTACGACCATATTGTATTTTTGATGGCACTTTGCGCGACTTATCCTATTTCAGCGTGGCGAAAAATAGCGGTGCTTGTTACAGCATTCACGATTGGACATTGTATTACTTTGGTTTTGGCTGCACTGCACATTATAACGCCTTGGTATGCTCTGATTGAAAAGTTGATTCCGATGACAATTATGTGTACTGCCATTTTAAATTGCTATCGGATTGCGAATGAAAAAAACTATAAAAGAAATCTACCCACTTATATTTTAGCGTTGTGTTTTGGGTTTATTCACGGCATGGGCTTTTCAAATTTTTTCAGACAGCTTGAACCTGAAGGAAAAAACATAGTTGAACAACTTTTTGCTTTTAATGTGGGTATAGAAGCGGGTCAGCTCATCATTGTGTCTTCTATTTTAATGATATCTTTCTTACTGACAAAATTTCTTAAAATAAAACAAAGCGCGTGGGTGTATTTCGTCTCAGGTGCAGCATTTGGAATTGCTTTAACACTTTTAATTAAGTGATAAGTAATAGGTGATAAGTGATAAAGAGTAGAGATTTATCACTTATCACCTATTACTTATCACTTAAACTATTGGTATTTCCGCTTCAAGAACCACGTATTATCGTTTAGCGTGATACCCATCGTTAATTTGTAATAATCTTCAGAAAGTTGTGTAGTGCTGAGTTTACCATATTCTAAACCCAAATTCACGAACGACAATTGCGTTCCTCTGCCAATTCGCACAGGAAAACAAAGACCTCCTGAAAGCACCAATGAGCTAAATTGTTCGTTATTGAGCGTTCTTGGGTCGGTTCCAAAACGCGCACCAAGACTAAATCGCACTTTCTCTTCATCGCTTTTGAGGCGATTTTTATCTAAAATAAATTCTGTTCCGAGGCTGTACTGAACACTGTTTTTCAAAGTATTATCGGGACGCGCAGAGTTTTCGTATTGACTCCAAGCAGCGTATTTTATTTCGCCCCCTATCTGAAAAGTGTATCCGTTCTTGAATTGGAAACCTGCTGTCACCTCAGAAGGTAATTTGCCCGTGCCAGTAACATTGGCATTGTTGGTCAAAGTATCCGATCTGAAACCATTAATGAGACGGCGATAAAATTGCGATGATGAGGTTGTAAAGGAAGTCGCAGGATTACCATAAATTCCAATCACTAGGCGTTTTTTTCCCACCTGAATGCCGCCGAGTTTTTTATCTTCCAAAACAAGATCGTATTGAGCGCCTACACTATAAACTAAACCAGTCATCGAATAATCGTCAATGAGATAGTTGTTGTACGGCGAAATCAAAGAATCGCTAAAAACAGTTTGGCGAATAAAACTTGTTTTGCCAAAAAGTGCACCAATATTTAAACCAAGACTAAAACCCTTATATTCAACCCCGTTACTGATAAACGCTTTGTATGTACCACCACTACCGATATAAAAATTTGCGATCGTTACTGAATCCGTATTGGGTGCTTTTACCGTTTGAGCCACATTATAACCCACTTGGTTATAAGGCGTTATCGATAAACCAAATCCCCAACGCCAATCGCGGGGTTTGCGATCTAAAATTTCGTTTATAACGCTATACGTCGGAAAACCTAAGCCGATATAACTTAAATTACCACTCAATGCAGATGATTTAGCACCTGTGGCATCGGTGGTTGTACTATTTCGCGCTCCTAAACCGACTTCGAAAGCAGTGGTTCGCAAACCAGGCAATGATGCTGGATTGTACGGATTGAAGTTATAGATATCGCGCGTTGCAGCAGTCATACCCGCCGAACCCACGGTGTTAGCATAATATTGCGAGAGCAAATTACCAAAACCGAGACGTGAAACCACTGAATTATCGTAAGGTTGAATATTTTTATAGTAAGAATCTACTATTTGTGCTTGAGAGTTATTTACACTCAAAATGAGAATAGATAAAAATGCCGTAATTTTTACAAAGCGCATCCGAAATATTTTGTTGCTCTTTCTTTTAATTTAGACAAAAGAGCACTATCAGTAAAACCGTTTAGATAAGTACAAGAACGCATTTTTTGCGCTTAGCGCTGCGCTGCATTGCACCTATTTGAAAAGAAAACGCAAAATTACACAGAAAAAGCGCAATCCGAATTAAAAAATGAAAGAATTAAGGAATGAAGAAATTAATTTTAATTCTTTCATTCCTTAATTCTTTCATTTTTTAATTCTTTCATTCCTTCATTAATTTAAATCCCAAATATCGCCCCATAACCGTTGCGCACCGTCAATATAAATCGTTTCACCCGATATATACCGACTGTGTGCTAAAAACAGCACCAATTCTGCCACTTCCTGAACAGTTCCGAGACGGCGCATCGGTATTTTATCAGCAATGCCTTTGAGCATATCGGGTGGGTAGTTTTCTAATCCCGTCGATTCGATAATACCAGGCGCAACACAATTTATTATAACACCGTGTTTCACCCATTCGACTGCTAAAGTTTTTGAAAGATTCATTACACCCGCTCGTGCTGCCGCCGAATGCGCCATGCCTGGAAATCCGCGAAAATTATTTAAAACAATATTCACAATATTGCTTTGTTTTTGTTTTAGGAAGAATCGCTTCGCCAACGCTTGCGTTAAAAACCAAGTGCCATTTAAATTAGTATCCACCACAGCACGCCAACCTTTCTCTGTAATATTTTCTGCTGCTGATGGAAATTGACCACCGGCGTTATTAACTAAAATGTCGAGCTTATCGGTGTGTTGCGCTATAAAATCGGCGAGATGTGAAATGTTTTCTGGTTCGCGAATATCTAATCTGTAAGCCATTAAATTGTTTCCATTGCCATGCAGTTTCAAAACAGCCGCTTCTAATTTTTCCGTTTTGCGCGATGCAATAAATACTTTTGCACCCAAATCGAGAAATTGCCTGCTGATTTCTAATCCAATTCCAGTTCCGCCACCCGTCACTAAAGCTGTTTTTCCTTCAAATAGTTTTTTTTTGAACATAATTTTTTATTTTTAATAAATATAGTTTAGCTTTATAGAAAATTTAGGCTATAGTTGAGCCGCGACAAATTTCCCACAGAAATTCGCAGAAACAACCTCAGAAATCCGCTGGACTACAATAATTATCCTCTTTCTGCGAATTTCTGCGGGAAATTGATAAACACATAAAAAACTTAAACAAGATAACACGAAACTCTTAATTATTTTCGTTGTTATATAAAGTATTAAAAAATAATTATGGCGCGTGCCCGCTTTCAATACATGGTCGATTTTTCAATGCCGATGGTAGTGAGTGAAAAGTTCACGCTGCTCATTCCAGACCAACGCGCTATGGTGAACGATTATTTTTTTGAAGGTAAATTATTCAGCTACGCCGTTTCACTCGAAGCAGGAAAACTTTGGGCAGTTTTTATTGCCTCCGACGAAACCGAAGTCATGGAATGGGTAAATGCACTTCCACTGACGCGGTTTATGCAATATAAAATAAGTATGCTCACCTTCTACAATACGGTCGCAGCGCACATTCCGAATTTTTCTTTGAATTAGTACAACTATGCTTTTCGTTTGGCTTCTTTTCAGAACTTTTATTCTTTCTAATCCTGAGATTGCACACGCCTTCCACATTTCTAAAACAGAAATTGAAGTTAATAACGCTGAGAATGCTATAAATATCACTTCGCATTTTTTTATCGACGATTTTGAGCGCGCTTTAACGCAAAACGGCACAACGGGTTTGAACTTGTGTTCTGATAAAGAAAAAAAACCACAAGCTGATTCCGCCGTGTTCAATTATTTGAAGGCGCATTTAGTATTGAGTGTAAATGGAAAAAATCAGCCGATTCATTGGGTGGGAAAAGAACGCGCCAAAGATTACCAAGCGATGTACGTTTACTATTCGGTCGAAAAAGTCAAAAATATTAAATCGCTCGAACTAAAAACGCGTTTACTCACCGAAACTTTCAGCGACCAAAAAAATATAGTCGAAATTAAATCGACTAACAAGAAAGGTGGTTTGATTATTTTGGATAAAAGCCACGACTCAGAAACCATAAAGTTTTAATAGCAATCGCCGATATAAATAAATTCCGCGCAAAGACGCAAAGAAGTTTAGAGTTTTGCGCCTTTGCGCGTTTTGTTCTGCGCCTTTGCGCGGAGTCATTTTAACAATTATCGTATGAAATTCATTTTGGTTGGTTTGATAAAATTATATCGGTTGCTGATTTCACCCATGCTCGGTGCTAACAAATGCCGCTACCAACCCACTTGTTCGCAATATGCCATCGACGCTATTTATGAATGGGGTGTTTTTCGCGGTGTGTTTATGGGTGCAAAACGTTTGGCGCGTTGTCATCCTTGGTCGAAGCACGAGCATTATGACCCTGTACCGAAAAAGAAAAAATTATAATTGCCTTGCCTTCAAACTCAAATAAGCATTAATAGTATGCGCGCTTAAATCTTCTGGCGCGATGAAAGCACATTTTATACCAGAGAGTCTGAGTTTTTCTTCTATGCGTTGTTGTTTATTGAGGTGTTTCTTCACCATCGTGTTGAGGAAAATGCCTTTCGTATCTTTCACATCTTGCTTTGCAACCGATTCAATTTCTGTATCTTTAAAACAAATAACCAACAATACGTGGTGTTTATTGATATTGCGCAACACGGGCAAAGCGCGCTCTAACATATTTTCAGTTTGAAAATTGGTAAAAAATAAAAGCAAGCTGCGCGTGCGAATAATGCGCTGTAAACCGCGAAACAAGACATTGTAATCGGATGCTTCTTCGCCTGGTTTTTCTTTATAGAGGGCTAATAAAATATTGCGTAAGTACGTCGTCTGTCCGCGCGCAGCGAGGGTTGTACCCAAATTTGCTGAAAAAGTGATGAATCCGGCTTTGTCATCTTTCAATAAAACGATATTGCTCACAGCGAGTGTGGCATTGAGTGCATAATCGAAAAGAGAAATGCCATTGAACGTGGCACTCATAGTGCCGCTTTTATCGATGATACAATAAACAGATTGTGCGCGCTCATCTTCAAACATATTCACTTGTAATTCGTTTGTGCGGCTCGATGCTTTCCAGTTAATATCTCTAAAATTATCGCCTGCTACGTAGGTTTTTATTTGTTCAAACTCGTAGCTACTGCCCAATCGAAACATTTTGCGCGAGCCTTCATCTCGGTTTTGCCGCCTAAAAACGCGCAATCTGTGTTGCTGCATTTGAATGATGGAAGGAAAAGTCATCGCTTTACTGTTGGCTTCGAAAATCATTCGGCGTTGCAAAAATCCGAATGGCGATGCTAAATAAATATTCAATGCACCAAAAATATATTCACCGCGCGAAGTGGGTCGAACAGTATAAGTGATTTCTTTGCTTTCGTTGGCGTTGAGTTTTAATGTGAGCAGAAAATCGCGCACTTGCAGTTGTTCAGGCAGTTCGTCGATAATATTAAATCGAAAGGGTTGTTTTCTAAAATTTTCAATAACGAGCTTAATATTGTTTTCATCGCCGAGTGATAAAACACGAGAAAATTTTCGATGTGCGTAAATCGGTTCTTTACACCAAAATAAATATACTGTGTCAAGCAAAATAATTACAAAACAAGCCGCTAAAAAAACATCTGCCCAAATAAAAAAACCTGCATTGCCAAACGCGATAACGTATAGGAAGGCTGCTGTTACAAACAGTGCGTAAAATCGAGAAGTGAGGAAGACGTTTTTGAGCATTAAAGTCAAGCGAGTTTTCGTGCTTATAGTTTTAAAAAATCTTCGATTTTTATGAAATTTTTCTTTTAGAGAGGATGCTCGCTGCGCTCGCACCCCTCTTCTTTGTTTTCCCTGTCAATTGTAAGGGCGTATTGCCATACGCTCCTACTGTCAACTAAATTTGAGGCAGAGTAAAACAAAACGTAGCGCCCTTGCCTTCTTCGCTTTCGACCCAAATTTTACCACCAAATTGGCGCACAATTTTTTGCGAAATCGAAAGACCAATACCTGTACCCGCATATTTATCGCGCGAGTGCAAACGCTGAAAAATGACAAATATACGCTCGCGGTGATCAATACTGATGCCCACACCGTTATCGCTCACTTTAAACAAATAACCGTTTTCGAAAGTTTCTGATGTGATGTGAATTTTAGGTATTTCTGTCGGCGATTTAAATTTGATGGCGTTACTCAACAAGTTTTGAAACAACTGCACATACAGTGATGCACTCACGCGCACAGTTGGCAAATCGGACATAGTGATTTTTGCATGCGATTCATCAATGGCGATACGCAAATTACTGATTGCCATGTTCACAATGCTGGTAACTGAAACACTTTCTGTTTCAATATTGGTTCTTCCTATGATGGCATATTGCAAAAGCGCATCGAGTAAAGCACTCATTCGCGTAACACCTTCGTTGATAAACTTGAAATGTGTAAACGCTTCTGGGCTAAAAATTTTACTTTGCTCTTTAAATAAAATTTGCGTGAAAGAGCCAATCATGCGGAGTGGTTCTTTTAAATCGTGCGCAGTGATATAAGCAAACTGTTGCAGTTCAGCGTTGACTTCGCGCAATTGCTCGTTCTGTTGAGTTATCTGGCTCGTTTTTTCTAACAAAATACTCTGATAATTATTCTCGCGTGTGAGGTCTTCAATTTTGCGCTGCTTATCGTTCAATGCATATCTTATTTCAAAATCGAGCGCGTGCATTTCGCGTTGTTTTTTCAAATAAAGCGCTTGCCGTTCGGCATACAATGTTTGTGCTTTGAATGCTTGTTTATATTCTTTGCGTTCCGAATAAGCTTGCGCTAAAATTGAAAATCCCCGCAATTCAGAATAATCATCTCTGACGCGCCGCGCCGTTGCAACACCTTTTATTGCTAAGGCAATCGTATCACTAATATTGTTATTCAGCAAAGCTAATTCAGCCATGTTCAAAAAATGAATAGCGCGACCTTGCGTGTTTGGCAAAAGTATTAAAGGTGAGTCCGTTGCATTGGCAGCATATCTCTGAGCGTCATCACCATTCTTTTTTTGAAGCGCAGTGCGCGCTAATAAAATGTGGGCGAGGGTTAAATATTCCGTTGCGTTTGCTGAAATAGCTAATTGTTGAGCAGTTAATAGATGTTCGAGCGCATCTTCATAATTTTCGGTTGCGGAATTAAAATTGCCAATATTGATGTGTAAAACAATAAGCGTTAAATCATCTAAATCTTTAGAATACTCGCGCACTACCCAATTATACCTATCTAATGCCGCTGCATAATTGAATAAATTGGCGTAAACAGTTCCAATATTAATCAGAATACGAGCAGTGTATTCGTTAGCAGCGTATAATTTGCTTTTTTCGAGTGCTTCTAAAAGCAATGGCATTGATTCTTTATAATCGGAATTAATACCCAAAACAATAGCTGAAGCGAGCAGCGCATCCATTTCAATTTCAATACTTCCTGTTTTGCGCGCTAAATCTAAATACTCTCTCTGATGCGTTGTAACATGCGAATACAATTGGTTCTTAATTGAAATTTGCATATAGGCATGCAAAATATCCAATTTAGCGCGTTCAGAGACAGATTTTGAATGCGCACACTTCGACCAAAGTCGCGCGATATGTGCGATGTTTTGTTCAACAGAATGACTTTTTTCTGTGCTTTTGAATTGTGCTAATTCATTTTTAAAATCTGAAATGGTTTGAGTCATAAATTGTTAAGCTGTAATACGTTTTTCGATGCGTGCAAATTTAATATTGTATGGTATTCCACGGATTTCATCCGTGGCTGCAAATAGGGTCGTCCTACGGACTATTCCCTATTACTTATTCCTTATTGTATGTGGTGGTTTTAGTTTAAATACTTTTACTATACCGTGTTGTAAAACAAGAGTTTCAAAAAATTGTGCAATTTCAGGATTTTCATCCACTTTTCGGTTATTGCAATACATATACTTTGCTTCTTTGTTATCAATCATATCGCTTACCCAACCTGCGGGTAAATTACTGGTATTAAAAATAAATCCTTGCTTATCGATAAGGTACGAAAAAACATACGTTGATTCATCACTCAAAATAATACATTTAGCATCATTGGGTGCGGCGTGCCGAAAATCTTCACGGTTGTGGAATAAATCCTTCCAATAGCCATCTGTACCTAACCACCAAAAAATTTGAACATCTTTATAAGCAAAATAAGGCAATAATGTGAGCGTATAAAAAATGACAAACGGGTATAAAATTCTATATTCTAAAAGTTGTTTAATGCCATAACCGACTGCTACAAACAAAAAAGGTAAAAAGGGCAACATGTAGTAGTCGTGAACTACGTTAATCATATTGAGTTCGAATAAAAAATAGGCGATAACAAACAATATCCCAAACGTTAATTCAAAATAATTTTGTCTGAATAAACGCCACTTTGCAACAAGTGTCGTAATGCCAATTATAAAATACACTACCGCTCCCCTATTCAATAACAGATTTGGGAACATCACATCGCGGTGATAAATTAAAATTTTTTTTGTCTCAACCCAATCCATTTTATTATCGAATACACCTTTAATAATACCATTTCCACCCCAAGTCGGTATAACCCAATAATACCAAGCTACGGCTGGTAATAAAGCGAGTATAAAGATACTCGAAAATTTTAAAATAAATTGTCCTTGTGTCCGCCGATGTAGGGGCAGAAAATTTACAGCCCTTACAAGATACAAAAAATAGACGCCACCTAAAACAATGAAAGGCAGTTTAGCCAGAACTGCTAAACATAAAAGTAGAGCTGAAACTGATAAAGTAACCCAATTTTTATTTTCTCTGAACTTAAAGAAATACACCCACGACCAAATAGCGCCGCATAAAGCGAGGTTATCGGGAATGGGATTAAGCGTGTAATAATAAAATATGGGTGAGAAATTAAAAGCCCAAGATGCCAAAAAACTCAACAACGGGTTTTTAAACAATAGTTGGAAGAGTTGAAAAAATCCGAACACACTCAAAATGCCAATAATAAAAACAGAAACACGTGTAACTGTAATTGATTCACCAAAAATGCGCTCTATTTGGGCAATCGACCATTGCATAATCGGAAATTCCATGCGCAAAATATTATCTCCCCAAGAAAAATTATTGTGTCTCGGGTTGAGAATATTGTTATCATATCGGTAAAAATTCTGAATATTTATTTGCGTTTGCGATTGTCGCCAAAAGTGAACACCTTGCAAATCGAGCGTAAAAATGCGATGGTGCATTACGATACTTGTTATTGCAATGAGCGCAATATACACATACGGTTTTTCTGGAAGTTTGAATGAACGCAACATGAAGTACCCTAAATTTTCATAAAGTTAGTAAGGATTTATTTAACTTTAAAAGAATGTTAGTAATTTTGAAACGTACGGGAATAAATACTCTGTTATTTAATTAACATTCTAATAGCTGCGACGTGAAACGGTGTAAATACCGTAAATGACGATGATGGTGCCAATTATTTGTAAACCTGTAGCCTGCTCGCCGAGAAAAATATCAGCAAAAAAAATAGTTGAAACAGGTCCGATAAAACCAATGAGCGCTGAAGTGGTTGAACCGACGCGGCGAATACCTTCAACGATGAGGAAAATGGGAATAACCGTTGAACCCAAAACTAACCACACCGTGAGTTTGTAAACTTCGGGTGAAAAATGAAACAAATTAAATCTATTCGAAAAATAATTATGAACCAATGATGGAATGGTAGCACCAATCATAGCAACAGATGTAAATCGCGCTGAACCAACGCGCTGAACCATTTCACCTGTACTGACCACGTAAATAGCGTATGTCATAGCGCAAATAAAAACTAAGAGCGAGCCAAGTAAAAAATTTTTCTGCACGCCCAGACCATGTTCGGCAACAAATGCCAAAACCACACCCGCGTAAGTAATAAAGAGTGCAAAAACTTGGTAGCGCTTAATTTTTTTATGCAGAAATAAGGCTGAAATAACAAGTACAATAGTTGGATAGGTGAAAAGTATAAGTCGCTCAACACCCGCAGAAACGAATTGCAATCCCCAAAAATCGAGAATACTCGAAACATAATAACTCAAAATACCGAGACCCATTGTTTTAAGTATGTCGAGATTGCTTAGCGCTTGATAGTTTTTTTCGCGCCGAAGCCACAACAAAGCCACAATGAAAATGGGCAATGAAAACAACATACGTAAACCCAAAACAGACACTGAATCGACTTGAAAGCGGTACATTAACTTTATGGTAATAGCTTTCAAAGAAAAACCGATATTGCCAAACACCAACATCGTTATGCCGATCCAATAGTCATTGGCTGTGAGCAATGAGCTGTTAGCTGTGAGCTTACCTTTTGTCTGAATCATGATTTTCCAGGATTAATAGATTTGCAGATGTAGTATCATTGTCTGGACAATAATTTTCGGGATTTCGGGATTATAGGATTTAGTATATTTTAGAGCTTAAAACTACATCTGCAAATCTATTAATCCTGGAAAATCATGGTTCGGTCAAAAAATCTACTACTCAATCAATTTCTCAATCTTTCGCCAAACACTGGGAAGTTTTTTAAAAATAGTATAAGACCGCACATACGTTGAATAATCGATGGCAGGTGATCCATAAATACGGGCATTATCTTTAACATCGCCTGCAATACCCGATTGCGCTTGCACCTGTACGTAATCACCAATTTTTAAATGACCCGCAATGCCTACTTGACCGCCGATGCGGCAAAATTTACCGATGCGCGTACTGCCAGCAATACCCGTTTGAGCAGCTATAACGGTGTGCGCACCTATTTCAACATTGTGTGCAATTTGAATCAGATTATCGAGTTTGACGCCTTCGCCAATACGCGTTGAACCCATCACTGCGCGATCAATAGTTGTGTTAGCACCAACTTCCACATCGTTTTCTAAAATAACATTGCCGAGATGCGGAATTTTTTTGTAAGCACCCGTTGCATCGGGTGCATAACCAAAACCATCGGAGCCAATAACGGCATTGCAGTGAATAATACAATTTTCACCAATAACGGTATCTGCATAAATTTTTACACCACTGTGCAAAACAGTATTATTACCGATGCGCACATTTTTACCAATTAAAACGTGCGGATGCAAAACAACACCTTTGGCAATATCGGCGCCGCTTTCAATGCAAACATAATCGCCAATAGTCACACCCGAAGAAACTTTTGTGTCGAGATTAATTAGAGCCGTTTTAGCAATAGCGATGGTTTCTGTACCGTTTTGTTCCTGAAAATGCGCCATTAAAACTGCCACCGCAGAGTAAACATTTTCAACGCGCACCAAAGTTGGCGCTATTTTATTTTTGGGCGTAAATTTTTTATCGACAATAAGAGCTGATGCTTGCGACGTATAAGCGTACGATTCGTAGTCGTCGTTGCCCAAAAAACAAATATCACCTACCTCGCCATGTTCAATTTTGTTTGGGCGTTTTATGACAACCGTGGCATCGCCTTCAACCGTTCCGTTAATTAATCGACTTATATCCGCCGCAGTTATCACCATTTTTTTGCGCGTTGAGTATTTTTGTGTTTACTTTGCCACAAATGTAAAACATTTATTAGTTAGCGTCTAAAACATTTCGATTTTGATATACACTGTGTTCGTTCCAAACTACTTAAAAGTTGCAAATAGTCCAGAAAATTCTATTGAAAATAAAATTCAAGCGTTTATTGGCAGCACACACCCTATTAAAATTATTTTAACAGATGATTTTTTAGAGAAAGGAGAAATGCTTTTGACCGAACCTCGAAGTATTTACGTCGATTTTTTGAGCCATTTACCGAGCGAATTACCACAAGGCACTGTTGCTGCTGCACTTTCTGAGCGCTCAGACGCACAGATGCAATTACTTTATAGTTCGGCTGCTCAGGCGCCGGAAAATTTTTTGCAACTTCATTCAGCGGCTACAATTTTGTCTATTTCGAAAGTAAGTGAATTTCAACTCGGTGGTATTTTAAAAACGCATACTTTGCTGGATTATTCAAAAATAGAAAATCTTATTCAAGCTTTTAACACATACAAATGTTGCGCAGCGCTGATTCCAGCTTGTTACTCAAACTTTTTTGTTTCTGAAACTCCGATTGTTAGCGCCCAAAATTTCCATTTTACTGAATTAGTACCACTTGTTGGTTCAGGCGTTTTGTGTGCTGTTACGCGCAGCGACGATACCGACACGCGCAAGTTTTTGCGCCCTTATCACCATGCAGCAACGGCTGAATGTGTTAATATAGAACGTCAACTCAAAAAATTAGCCCATCCGCACGAACTCAACGCCTTTGTTTATACCGATAAACAACATTATTTTCATTTACATGCTGCCTTTCTGAATCCCGATTTAAAATTGAAGAAAGTACAACTCTCGCGCTCAACCACTTTCGAATTGGCGGAAACGGCATGGAAAGAATTGCAAGAATGAGTTCAAAAGAACCTTGAATATTATTTTTTTCAATCAACATTTTCCGCAACATACTCCCTTTTGAATTACCAATTTTTACAACAGGAATTTCAATAGATAAAATTATTATACCTAAAAGTGATTACATGATTACCAAACTTAAAATTTAAAAAATATAATTCAGCAAATGATTCAAAAATTTAGTTTCGAAAGTTAAATATCTTCTTAAAAAATAAAAAAAACCTAAAAATGCAGCAACTGGCTTAATTTTGCGTTCTTTAAAGAAATAGAACAGATTTTAAAACAAATTTTGCTTTTTAAATGGATAAAGTTGCATCTGGTCACGCGCTCAAAGAACTTTTTAATGAAAAAGGAGAAGCGTTAAGCCCCGTTTTAGCGCATGGCGTAAAAAATTATTTAATCGATATTGATGGTACTGTTTGCGACGATGTTCCGAACGAAGAACCTGAGCGTATGTTGACCGTGTTGCCTTATACCGATGCGTTGCATATTTTGAATGCTTGGTTCGATCAAGGTCATATCATCACTTTCTTCACTTCGCGCACCGAAGAGCACCGCGAATACACCGAAATTTGGTTAAAACGTCACGGATTTAAGTACCATGGTATATTATTTGGTAAACCGCGCGGCGGGAATTACCATTGGATTGATAATCACATTGTAAAAGCAACACGTTTTCGTGGTAAATTTACCGATTTGGTGGTTAAAACGCATGATGTAGAAGTTTTTAATGATTAAACCCGACACAAAATTTCCTCCCTACCTTGTAGGGACAAACTTTCGCAGAAATTATTAATAAACCCTTTGCGACTTTGCGGCTTTGCGAGAGAATTTTGCTCGCAAAGCCACAAAGCCGCAAAGTTTTAACTAACATTTCTGCGAAAGCCCGCGAAGTCTGCGGGAAAAAGCGCTCTACGCCTAAATAATCGTTAAATTACAAGATATATTTCAAAAATAAATTGGCTGCAAAATAAAATAAATGTATTTTTGCAGCCAATTTTTTAATTTTTCATTTATTCATTATGTACGCAGTCGTAAACATAGCTGGTCAACAATTCAAAGTGACGCAAGGGCAACAGCTCGTCGTCCACCGGTTAGAAGCTGAAGCGGGGCAAAGTGTCGAGTTCAAAGAAGTTTTGCTTCTCGATAACAATGGTTCCGTACAAGTAGGCACGCCGACAGTAGCAGGTGTTAGTGTTAAAGCCACTATCAACAGCCACGTGAAAGGCGATAAAGTCATTGTTTTCAAAAAGAAACGCCGTAAAGGTTACCGTGTTAAAAATGGTCACCGCGATTTTCTGACCAATATCACTATTGATGGTATTGGTGTGTAATTTTTGATTTCAATTTATTTTCTCTCATTTTCAAAATTTAGTCTACAATGGCTCACAAGAAAGGTGCGGGTAGTACCGACAACGGACGCGATAGCGCGCCGCAGTACCTTGGTGTAAAGAAATTTGGTGGCGAACGTGTTCGCGCTGGTAATATAATTGTAACGCAACGCGGAACAAGATTTCACCCGGGTATCAATACTTATTTAGGAAAAGATTTCACACTTCATGCAGCAATTGAAGGTGTTGTTTGTTTTCGTTATGGCAGAAACGCTAAACGCGTAGTTTACGTTTCTCCTATCAATGCGGATGGTACTTTAACCGTTCCACCACAAGCGCGTTTGGTTAAAGGCGCAAAAACTTCTACTACTACAACAGCAGATAGAACGGCTAAAGCAACTGTTAAAGCTGCAAAACCAGTTGTTGTTAAACAAGCAGTAGCTGCTAAAGTTGAAACTGCACCCGTTGCACCAGTAGTTACTACGCGCGATATTCCGATGATGGAAGTTCCAGTAGTTGTTAAACACCGCGATATTGAACCAGCCGTTGAGGCTGTTGTTGAACACGTTGTAGAAGCGGCACCTGTTGAGGCTGTTGTTGAACATGTTGTAGAAGCAGCACCAGTTGAAGCTGTTGTTGAGCACGTTGCTGCACCAGTTGCAGTTGCATCTACATCTGCTAAAGATGACCTCAAGAAAATTGAAGGCATCGGACCTAAAATTGAAGAGCATTTTAATAATGCGGGTATCTATACATTTGCACAGTTGGCAGCAACCGATGTTGAACGTTTAAAAGAAATTTTACATGCAGCAGGTCCGCGTTATGCTATTCACAATCCAGCAACATGGCCGCACCAATCAGCTATGTGTGCTGCGGGTCAATGGGCTGAGTTGAAAGTTTGGCAAGATGCGCATCTCGGCGGAAAAGAATAATTTTAGTTGATAGTTATTAGTTTTTGGTTGATAGCCAAAACCTTTAACTATAAAAATATTTTCATAGTTTTTTTTTTGAAAACCTTGCTAACAACCTTAGCAAGGTTTTTTTTTAGTCTGAACCATGATTAGTTGATTAAAAGATTTACAGATGAGAGTATTTCTTTGTGAAACCTTTGATTCTTTGTTTCTTTGTGGTGAAGATTGTTTAATTTTAACTTACAAATGTTCAAATCAGAAGGTAAAATTGTTTGGCGCAGTCCATCGAACATAGCGTTGGTAAAATACTGGGGAAAAAAGCCCGAGCAATTGCCACAAAATCCGAGCATTAGTTTTACTTTAAACAATGCGGTGACAACTATGAAATGGCATTACAAACGCAAAGAAAAACCTTCGAGAGCGATTGAACTCGACTTTACTTTCACCGATGCACCAATAACATCAGATAAGTTTAAACAGAAAATTCAAAAGTTTTTGGAAAGCGTTTTACCCGATTTTCCTTTCTTGAACCAATACTACCTTTCAATTCAATCGAGTAATACGTTCCCACATTCGGCAGGCATTGCTTCGTCAGCATCGAGCATGAGCGCTTTGGCTTTGTGTTTGTGCAGTATGGAAAATCATTTGCTTAATACACCCAATTACAAAACCCAAAAATTTATGCGCCGCGCTTCGCATTTTGCGCGATTGGCTTCGGGTAGTGCGTGTCGTTCACTGTTCAACGAAATGGGATTTTGGGGTCGCGATAAAAATGTAAAGGGTAGTTCCGATAAATATGCTATTCCCTTTGCTGCGCACATTGCACCTGTTTTTAAAACGTATCGCGATGCGATTTTAATAGTTAGCACTGCCGAAAAAAAAGTATCGAGTCGTGCAGGGCATGCACTTTTAGAAGGCAATGTTTTTGCTCCAGCGCGCTATAAACAAGCGCGTGCAAATATGCACATTCTGTTAGAAGGATTAAAATTGGGAGATGTAAATACGGTGGGAAGAATTTGCGAAGACGAAGCTATGACGCTACACGCTTTAATGATGACGAGTTCACCAAGTTTCACGCTCTTGCACCCCAACACTTTACACATCACTGAAGCGGTTAAAAATTGGCGAGAAGAAACAAATGTGCCCTTATACTTCACCATTGATGCGGGTCCGAACGTGCATTTATTGTATCCTGAGGTGAATGAAACCCGTGTTCGTGTGTTTATTGATAAAACTTTGAGGCAGTACTGTGAAAATAATACTGTCATTTTCGATAAAGTTGGTTCTGGTCCAGCGCTTTTGTTGGATGAAACTTCTTAGGTAATTTTCACAAGAAGAACACAAAGAAAGCACAAAGGTCACTCTTTTAGATGAACACTTCGTGACCTTAGTGAAAAATCTTAGTTACCTTCATAAGAAACTCTCGTAATATAAACTACAAAAATATTAATGTCACTCATAAAATCACTTCTCAAATTTCCGATAATATCGCTGCTCTTTGGCAGTTGTTCAGCGCAAATACCAACCGATAGAGCGCATTGTGCGAATGCCGAATTCGATGCTAAGGTCTCATCTATGCTCAGTTTTTCAGTCCCAACAATCAGTGTTGCTCAATTAAAAAATACCCCAAACACTTTTTTAATTGATGCGCGCAGTGAAAAAGAGTTTGCAGTAAGCCATATTCAAGGCGCGCACTTTTTAGATTACGATCATCCCGATTATTCATCTTTCAACAATTTGCCTAAAAACGCGCCGATAGTGGTATATTGCAGCATCGGATATAGAAGCGAGAAAGTCGCCAAAAAACTTCAACAAAAAGGATTTTCCAACGTAAAAAACTTATTCGGTAGTATTTTTGAATGGGTGAATGAAGAAAATGAAGTTGTTGATGCTTCGGGAAAAAATGTAAATCGCGTTCATACTTACAATAGCAAATGGAGTAAATGGGTTTTTGCGAAAACGATTGAAAAAGTTTGGTAAATATTCAGGCGTTTATCAGTTTCCGTCCCTACGCGGTAGGGACGGAAACTGATAAACATTTTAGCTTTGGCTAAATAATTACATTTTTAGTATAAATTACGCTTAATCAATGTGGACCTGCCCAAAATGTGAGCGAGAGCTTATAAGCCCCAATCAAACACATTACTGCAAAAAAGTGAGCATGGAAAGTTTGTTTGAAGGCAAATCGAACGAGCTTATTTATATTTTTGATTATTTGCTCGCTCAGATTATAGATTGGGAGGATATTGCTGTGAGCACTACACCAAATTGCATTGTCTTTGTGCACCGCCAAACTTTTCTGGTAGTTCGACCGATGAAAAAAGAACTTGAAGTGAAATTTTACGCTGAATTTTATAGCGAAATTTTCCCCATAAAGAAAAGTATTGCTTACGCAGGTAAATATGTAAACTATATTCGCCTTTCAAGTTTAGAAGAGGTTACGCTTCAGGTTATTGAACTTATTCGAAAATCGTACTTATTATTGTAGCTGCTACCTGTTTAGGTAACAATATTTATTTCGAGTTTGCTACATTTGCAATGATGAACTTTAAAATCAAAACATCATGAAAAAAATATTGTCAAAATTTCTTGCTCTTTTTTTTATTTTAAATTGTGCAGCACTTTGTGCACAAACCATCGATAAACCCGAATTAGAATTTGTCTGTTCGCTCAAAGTAACCATTGCCAAAGCGATAGTAGTGGGTGAAACGGCGCGTGGCGTTCGACGCATTATTCCAATTACGGGAGGGACATTTGAAGGTCCGAAAATGAAAGGCACTATTGTTGATGGCGGTGCAGATTGGCAAATTGTTCGTTCAGATGGTGTTGCTGAAATTGAAGCACTATACACGCTTAAAACGGATGACAGCACTTTTATTTATATTCGAAACCCAGGAATGCGCGTTGCAACGCCAGATGTTGCTGCCCGCATTGCGCGCGGCGACGTGGTCAGCCCAACGGAATATTATTTCAGGGCAGCACCCAAATTTGAAGCGCCTAAAGGCAAATACGACTGGCTCAACAATGCTATTTTTATTTGCAAAGCGATTAGAATGCCCGACCATGTGAATATTCAGGTTTGGAAGGTTTTGTAATTTATTCAAACCTTACTCGAACTGCCTCCGCATGCGCCTGCAAACCTTCCGCTTCTGCCATTGTAATTACAGTTTGCGCAATATTTTTCAAACCTTGTTCAGTGAGTTGTTGAAACGTGATTTTTTTGGTAAAACTTTCAACCGAAACACCGCTGTATGCGCGGGCAAAACCTTGCGTAGGCAAAGTGTGATTTGTCCCCGATGCGTAATCGCCTACAGATTCAGGTGAAAAATGACCGATAAAAACAGAACCAGCATTGATTATTTTTCCAGCAACGATAGATGCGTTATCGGTTTGAATAATCAGGTGTTCAGGTGCGTAAGCATTCGAAATGGCGCAAGCCGTATTTAAATCGTTCGCAATAATTGTAACAGAATTTTCTAATGCCTTCGCTGCAATATGTCCGCGAGGCAACGCAATAATCTGTTTGTTTAATGCTTCAAAAACTGCATTGACCGTTTCGGCGTTTGTACAAACCAACACTACTTGACTATCTACACCATGTTCTGCTTGTGCGAGTAAATCGGCAGCAATAAATGTAGGATGTGCACTCGCGTCCGCAATAATTAATACTTCACTCGGTCCAGCAGGCATATCAATGGCAACGCCTTGTGTTTGCACAATTTGCTTCGCTACAGTTACATACGGGTTGCCGGGACCGAAAATTTTATAAACACTCGGCACAGATTCCGTTCCGAATGCCATAGCGCCAATCGCTTGGGTTCCGCCTAAAGTCGTAATTTTTTTGATGCCGCATTTTTGCGCAGCATATTGTATGGCAGGGTGAATATTGCCGAGTTTATCGGGTGGTGTGCATAAAACAATTTCAGAGCAACCCGCAATACTTGCGGGGATACCAAGCATCAAAACAGTAGAAAACAGCGGTGCCGTTCCGCCTGGAATGTATAAACCTACGCGTTCAATCGCCACCGATTTTCTGTAACAGACGATACCTTTCATCGTTTCAACGGGCGCTTCTTCATGAATTTGCGCATTGTGAAACTCGAAAATATTGCGGTAAGCTCTATCAATGGCTTGTTTAAGCGATGCGTCTAATTCTACAATTGTTGGTATTTCAAAAGTTAAACTATCGAGTTCAATGCCATCGAATTGCGCTGTATAGCGTTTCAATGCGGCATCGCCATTAGTTTTAATATCGGCTAAAATAGGTTCAACAGTGCTGCGCAATGCGCTCACATCACTTGCAGGGCGTTGCAATTGTGCGGCAATAGCATTTACAGAGTTTAAATCTGGACAGTATAGTAATTTCATAAAATCAATTATTCAATTACGAATTACGAATTACGAATTTCGGCTCTCGTTTGGTTCGCCGTAATTCGTAATTCGTAATTCGTAATTGATTAAATTAAACAATCAATTTTTCAATCGGCACAACCAAAATGCCTTCTGCACCAGCGGCTTTAACATCAGCAATCACATCCCAAAACTTATCTTCGCTCAAAACAGTGTGCATGGCAGACCAACCTGCCAATGCTAATGGTACAACTGTGGGGCTTTTCATGCCTGGTAAAATTGCAGAAACTTTTTCGATGGCTTCGTTCGGTACATTCATGATGATGTACTTACTTTTTTTTGCCAACATCGCAGACTCTAATCGAAAAACAATTTTATCGAGTAGCATTTGCGATGCAGGACTCAAATTTTTATGTGCTATCAGAACGGCTTCAGAATTCATGACCGTTTCAACTTCTTTTAAACCATTGCTCAAAAGCGTGCTGCCCGAACTTACAATATCGAAAATAGCATCTGCTAAACCAATATTTGGTGCAATTTCAACCGAGCCACTGATAAAATGCACTTCTGCTTTTACGCCGTGTTGTGTTAAATAATTTTCGAGAATACGCGGATAGGATGTCGCAATTTTTTTTCCTTCAAAAAAATGAATACCCGTATAATCAACGCCTTTAGGAATTGCCAAACAAATTCTGCAACGACCAAACCCGAGCTTTTTTATATAGTTGACATCCGAGCCACTTTCAATAATCATATTTTCGCCCACTATGCCTAATTCTACCGTGCCATCAGAAACATACGCTGGAATATCGTCATCGCGCAGAAATAATATATCAATTGGGAAATTGGAAGCCGATGCAACAAGGGCAGCCGTTTTTCCATTTTTGATGTCGATGCTACAATCGGCTAAAATTTCGATTGAGCGATCGCTCAATCTACCCGATTTTTGAATGGCTATCCGCACGCGATTTTCCATGATGTATTTTTAAAAAAAGAAAAAGGACTCAACGCGCTTCGCGTAAAGTCCTTTTTGATGAAAGTTTTAAGGCACCTCAACACGCTTAGCTGTTTATTATACAATGTACAGTAAAATGTGAAGCGCGATGAAACATGATTAATTTTTAAATTATTCTAAATTTTTGTGGTCGAGGACGGAATTGAACCGCCGACACAAGGATTTTCAGTCCTTTGCTCTACCAACTGAGCTACTCGACCTTAAAAGTATAACTGCATTTCTGCTTTTCTACCTACTTTTCGCAAAAGCGATGCAAAAGTAATAACTATTTGTTAGTTTCCAAAAACGATTTCAAAAAAAGGTGATTTTATTTTGTAACGGTATAGATATATACGCAAAAACTTACTCCTTTATATCATACTGCTCCTTCTCATCTGCTGTCAACGGCAAAAACGGACCCGATTTTAACCATTCTAAAACTGTAGCTGGGATAGGCGAAATCTTAACGGTATTATCCAATGAGCTGGTAAGAATATTTTTGCCATCGGGTGAAAAAATGGCGGAATAAATTTTATTGGTGTGTTTGTTTATGTCGGCGAGGAGTTCACCTTTTAAATTCCAGAGCTTTGCCGTTTTATCGTTCGAGCTGGTTAAAACCAAATTGCCATCGGGCGAAAAAATAGCGGAGAAAACTTCGGCTGTATGCTTTTTAAAATTAGCGAGGAGTTTCCCTTTCAAATCCCATAGTTTCGCTGTTCTGTCGTTCGAACTGGTTAAAATTTTTGTACCATCGGGCGAAAAAATAGCGGAGTTAACGATGTCGGTATGTTTATTAAAATCGGCAATGAGTTCGCCGTTTAAATTCCATAATTTAGCCGTATTATCTTCCGAAGCAGTTAAAATTTGGCTGCCATCTTTCGAAAAAATGGCTGATGTCAACGATGCGATATGTTGAAAATTCGCCAATACTTTTCCATTTAAATCGCACAATTTGGCGGTATTATCATCTGAGCGCGTTAAGAACTTTGTACCGTCAGGTGAAAAAATGGCGCCACTAACAGCGTCTAAATGTTTTATTTGGGTGAGCGAATCGCCTGTAATTGTCCATAATTTAGCGGTACTATCTTTCGATGATGTCAAAATTTTAGTACCATCTTTCGAAAAAATAGCCGTTGTAATAAGTTTAGTGTGCGACTTTAGTGTGGTGCGCAAAGTGCCGTCTAAATCCCAAAGTTTTACCGTTTTATCGCGCGCGCGCGATAAAATTTTGGTGCCATCGGGCGAAAAAATAGCTGTTTGCACTTTTTCGGCGTGCTTCATTGTTTTGAGATATTTCCCCGTTGCATCCCATAATTTTATAGTTTTATCGTCAGAGCAAGTTACAATGAGTTTTCCATCGGGTGAAAATTGCGCAGAATTAATTTCGTCTCTATGACCCCTCAAATCGAAAATAAATTCACCCTTCGTGTTCCATACTTTCGCTGTACCATCCGCGGAAAAAGTTAAAATCTGTGATGAATCGGGCGAAAAAGTAGCAGCATATACGCCAGCTCTGTGTTTGTTTAAATCGGCGAGAAGTTCATTTTTTAAAAAATAAATCTTAGCCGTTTTATCTTTCGAAGCCGTTAGGATTTTTGAACCATCGGGTGAAAAAATGGCAGAATTAATTTTGTCGGTATGTCTGTTAAAATCAGCTAGTAAGTCGCCATTAGTGTTCCAAAGTTTTGCCGTATTATCGAATGAAGTCGTTAAAATTTGCGCACCATTCGGCGAAAAATTAGATGATATGACGCGATTGGTATGGCGATTCAAAATGATTGGACTCGAGACGTAATAAATTGCGTCTTTACTTCCCTTGAAGTTTAAAAGCCTTGAAGTACTATCATTCGAGCTGGTTAGAATTTGTCCACCATCGGGCGAAAAAACGGCAGAATAAACGATACCACTGTGCTTAATGCTATCGCAAAGCGCACCTTCAAAATCCCATAATTTTGCCGTTCTATCTTTCGCCGCTGTTACAATGCGCGAACCATCGGACGAAAAAACAGCAGAAACAATTTTTGCAGCATGCGTTAATGCTATCAAACTTGTGCCGTTCAAATTCCATAATTTTGCCGTTCTATCATCGGAGGCAGTTAATATTTGCGTGCCATCGGGTGAAAAATTAACCGAATTAATAAAATCATCGTGTTTAAGAGATGCGCAAAGCATGCCGTTTAATTCCCAAAGTCGAACAAAATTATCTTTAGAGAGCGTTAAAACTTGTGTACCATCGGGCGAGAAAATGCTTTTCGTAACGCCTGCCTTGTGCTTATTGTAATCAACCATTAAAATGCCGTCCGAAGTCCAGAGTTTAGTGGTTTTATCGTTCGAGCTTGTTAATATTTGAGAACCATCAGAAGAAAAAATAGCGGCATTGACTTCCGCCGCGTGTTTAAAATTTGCAACCAATCCGCCGTTCAAATTCCACAGTTTAGCCGTACTATCTTTCGAGCACGTTAAAATCTGACTACCATCAGGAGAGAAAATGCCCGATGTCACAGCGGCTTTATGTTTGTTTAAATCAGCAAGTAGTTCACCTTTTGTATTCCATAATTTAGCCGTGCTATCGTTCGAGCACGTTAAAACCAATTTGCCATCGGGCGAAAAAACGGCTGAATTGACCTCATCGTTGTGCAGTGCTAAATCAATAAAATAAGAATTTTTATTATCGAATTGGTTGTAAATGGCAGCTGAAACGACTTGTAAAGCTTCGGGTGTGGGTAATTTATTGTAGGTGTATTCAGCCAATCGAAGCGAAAGCCGCATATCGGAATTGGCAACCGCGTTGGCAGCTAAAGTTATGGTGCGCGCAATGGCTTTATTTTTTTCTGCAATAGCTATGCGCGTTTGTTCTTGCGCCCTGAATTTATCTTCTTCAGCCGTTTTCTTTTGTTTCTGAATGCCTTTAAAAACTTTTTCAATCGCATCATCCACTTCTTTGTCTTTTGTGGGGTCGCAGCGACGCGCTGAATTAAAACAAAGCAATGCCTTATCGAATAAACTTTTTTGGGCTGCTACTTCTCCTTCTTTAAACAATGTGGCATAGTTGCAGCCTTGCGGCGTTACTTTTTGTGAGTAAGCCGTTAAGTTCAAAAAACCGACGAGTAGAAAACCTAATAACCACTTCATATTGTCTGAACTGTGATTTATTTGAATTGAGTGATTGGGATGACAAAAAATAAGTATGCGGAATCACTCCAATCAAAAAATTCAAAAAAATCAAAGTTCAAGACAAAGATAGCAAAATCACTCTAATCAAAAAAATCAAAGTTCAGAACAAAAAAAGGCGCAAACTTGCGTATGCGCCTTTTTTAGGAATCAGGTGTCAGATTTATTTCTAACACCTGATACCTCATTCCTAATTAGAACGAATATCTTATACCAAACTGTCCTTGCCAACGCGAGCTGAATTGATCGACTGAATACGTTGCTGAAGGTTTTGTGAACTGAAACTTCGGATCAGCTGTTGCTGAACTCCCAGAACTTGCCGTTAAACCAATGAATGCGGATGAGTTTTGCGTATTCGGAACGAAGTAAACATTACTGCCTGTTAAGTTAATAATATCACACGTAATTTGAATTGTGTGCTTTTTAGCTCCTACTGCAAAGCTGAAATCGTGCATTAAGCGCAAATCGAGTTGATTATTCCAAGGCGTTCTACCGCCGTTGCGCTCAGTAAAGTTTCCTTTGCGCGAACTCAAATACGAATCGCCATTAACAAAATCATTAAAGTTTTGCGATTGTTGCGCTGCTGTTTCAATAACTGCTTTTGTTGTAGCATCCACTTTATCAACAAAAGTTAACTGTCCAGTTGTAGAAGGTATGTAAGCCAAATCAACCTGCTGACCATTACCTGTCACAGAGTTTGAACCAATTACCCAGGTAAATGGTGTGCCTGATTGACCAGAAAAAATGAGTGACAAATAAGACGTGTTGTTCGCGTTCCAATTCAATTTGTACAACGCAGTTGCAATGATACGGTTACGAATATCGAAATTTGAATACGTCAACGACGGGCTGTTAGGATTTAAAGCCTGATTTAACTGCCAACCTGATTCAGGTGAGTTACGAATACCGTTCAAAATATCTTTCGACTCGCCATACGTGTAAGCCGCCATCAAATCTAAACCAAATGGGAAAGATTTTGACAACTGACCCGTTAACTGATAGCGATAACCTTCTGTTGTATTGCTAATGAGATAGATAGAAGAGAAATCATCGCTATTGCGTTTGTTTTTTCCAGCACCACTGTTTAAATAAACGGGTTGTTGTTGCGAAATATCATACGAATTATACTTAACTGAGTCGCGTAAGTTGATTTGCTGAATTTTCACATCTTGCAATGTTTTTGTAAAAATTGCTTCCGCAGTAAACTTATAACCATCGCCTAATTTAAAATCGGCGGCGATGTTTGAACGCCATACTTGCGGCATTTTAAAATCTTTATCAATCACGTCTAATTCAACACGGTTCGGCGATTTCAAAACACTCGCGTTGAAGTTTGAGAATTGTGTTGGGTCAGTCGGAATGTTAATCACGTTTCTGCTCGAGTTAGTATAATCAATTGAGTTGAAGTTAGTACCATTGTTCACATAAGTATAACCCAACCAAGCCAATGGAATTCTACCAGTGAATATACCAGAACCGCCGCGTAAAATAACGCTGCCTTTGCCATCAACGTCAAAATTAAAACCAATACGCGGCGAAATTGTAACGTTATTAAAAAATTGATTATTTTGCGATGCTACTGGGTTGGTATAGCTGTATGTTGTACCGTAACCTGCTGGTGTCGGATAGGCTTGTTCTTTACTACCTATCACAGCTTGGTCTGGACGCGTTACCATATCGAAACGCACACCATACGAAATTTTTAAGCGGTCTATCACGCGCCAATCATCTTGCGCATAAGCACTCAAGAAATTGATGCCATATGTTGCTGGTGTATTAGCCAAGTTAAAAGCTTGTGAATTATCTGTCGGGTTATAAATGGCACGTACACGCGCAGGTATGTTAGCAAAGAAATCAGGCAAAGAATTATATTCTATACGTCCGTTCCAAGAGTTGATGAAACCGTATTTAATATTGTAGAACTCGTTGTGTGTACCGAGTGTAATAGCGTGTTTACCTATAAAAAACTTGACATTATCTGTAATTTCAAACGTTTTCTGACCCATGTCAAAAATACTAGCTTCGCGGTTACTACCAACTAATGCGTGCCCTGAACCAATATTATTGATTTGAATATTCGGAAATGTTGGTCCAACAGGTGTGCGAACATCTGTGATGTACGTGTAACCGAGAATTAAACTATTGCTAAAAGTATTTGAAAAACGGCTTTTCAATTCTGCAACAGTGCTGGTATTAAAGTTTTTTTGGATAAAATCGTAATTGCCAAATTGAAACTCGTTCGATGAACGCTCCAAGTTGGTTGCTTCCGAACTCACTGTGTTATTGCGTATAGTCAATTGGTTTTTTGAGTCAATATTCCAATCCAAACGATTGAAAAACTTTTGGCTGTTAGAATAAATTGAATATGCACCTGTTGCACCTGGATCGTATTTTCCCGATGGGTTAAGTGACGACGCTGGCATAAACGATGCACTGTTTAAGCTATCCGTAATTTGTTTCGCTATAGCCGAAGTCATAAAGTAGTTTGTAGCACCCGCTGGAAAAAATTGTGGTGTTACGTTTCGGGTGATTTCTTCGTTCGTGAAGAAGAATAATTTATCTTTTACAATCGGTAAACCGAGACGGAAACCTGCTTGATAATCGTGGTAAGTGTCATCAATTTTTCCGCCATTTACTTTATCGTCGCCAGAATAATCACCTGTGATTGACGAATTTCTACCAAAAGTATAAACCGAGCCTTCAATTTCGTTTGTGCCCGAACGCGTTACTGCATTTACACTGCCGCCGGTGAAGTTACCGAGGGTCACATCGTAAGGTGCAATCTGAACTTGCACTTGCTGAATAGCATCTAAACTGAAAGAGTTTGTACGCGTTGAGCTACCTGGTTGATTCGCTGTTCCGCCTTGACCACCAAGTGATGGACTAAAACCAATCGCATCGTTATTAACCGCACCATCTAAAGTGATATTATTATAACGGAAACTTGTACCTGCGAAAGAGTTATTACTAGATTGTGGTGTCAATTTAGTAAAATCGGAAAATCCGCGACTGAGTGTTGGCAATTGATTCAACTGTTTTTTACTAACATTTGTGCCTGAGCCTGTTTTAGATTGATCGGCATAATTGGCTGCTGTAACTACAACTGCTGCTAAAATTGTATTTTCTTCGCTTAACGGCACATCAATCGTTTGTGTTTCGCCTAATTTCAAGAAAATATTGTCGTGCGTTTCTGTTTTAAAACCTATGAAAGTTACTGTTGCTGTGTATGGTCCGCCTGGATTCATGTTGGCAATATTGTAAATGCCATCATCGTTGCTGGCTACTTCATACCGTGTGCCTGTTGGCGTATGCACAAATAGAATAACGGCGTTTGGCAATCCACCACCTTTGATGTCGCTGAGTTTACCGCTTACACCGCTTGTTGTATTTTGCGAAAAAGATGTTGCAATAGAAAAGAATGTAAGTGCAACAAAAAGAAAAACATTTTTCATTAAATGTGTTTTTATAATTTTGATGCAAATTTGACGCTGATTCAGACAGTTTAAACAATTTTCAATATTAAGTTAATGTTAAGTTTGGATAATTGCTCAGCTGCGACAAATTTCTGAGGGTATTTATGCCGGTATTTCAGCGAGAAACTTTCTACTTTAGCAATCAAATTTAAATTTTATGCAAGGAATTGATAAGTTAGCCAATTCCTTACCGTACACTTTTTCGCATTTTGTAAGTTTCACGCAGATTCAGCAAATAATAAAAAAAGTGTTCGGTAAGGGAGATTCGAGTATCAAAATGCCGCATAAACGCTCCCACAATATTTATTTTTCAATAAAACTACTCGAATTAAAAACGAGCGTTAATTTTACGCCATTATTCAAACATCTACACAGATTATTATGATATTTTTACAAGCAGGTTTGGGTTCAGCCGCACAGTTTTTACCTTTGGCACTCATTTTTGTAGTCTTCTATTTTTTTATGATTCGCCCACAAATGACGCGCGCTAAAGAACAACAAAGCTTTAGTGGTAGTTTGGAACGCGGTAAAGAAGTTGTAACCAATGGCGGCATTATTGGTAAAATAAATAAAATTGAGGGGCAAGTTGTGACTTTAGAAGTCGATAAAAACACGTTTATCCGCGTAACAAAAGGCTCGATTGATAAAGGATTAACTGAAAGTTACTCAAAGATGGATTCGACTGAAAAAGCTTAATTATTATTATGGCATTGGTACAGAAAATTGTCGCACAATTCAATAAAGATAGGGCGGTCTTTTTAATCTGTCTCTCTTTAGCTTTTATGTTTTGGGTGCTCAACCGTTTGCAAACGCAAGTTGAACGAACGATTACTATTCCTATTTCGTATTCTCTTCCCGATGATATGGCATTTGAGGAGGCACCCCTTCAGAATGCGCAAATTGTTTTTCAGGCAAATGGTTGGGATTTGTTCTCGAGACCGATAAAGGGCATAAACGCCGTTTTAAATTCCGATTCTGTTCAAAATGTACCACTTCGAACCTTAGCAAGTACACAATTAGGTGTGAATGTTACAAATTGTGAACCAGAAAGTATTAGTGTAGTAGTGAACGATGCGGAAGAAAAAGTGGTGCCAATCACGCCAGTAACTCAAATCAGTTTTGCTAAAGGCTTTAGTATGAGCGAACGCGTCAGGTTAACGCCTTCAAGTGTGCGCGTTATCGGACCCAAAAAAATAATTTCTGAACTCTCCGACATTAAAACGGATACCATATTTATCAAAAATTTGCGCGGTGAAGAAAAAATAGACATTAAACTCAATACAAATCCGTTGCTGCGGTTCGATATTACGCAAACAAAAGCAGTTTTAAAAGCCGAACAATTCACAGAAAAAACCATTTTTGCGACTATCAATTTGGAAAATGCACCCATGAAACTCAAAGTTTTTCCAAATAAAATCAAGATTGATTGCGCTGTGCCTTTGAGTAAATACAACGATGTCTCTTCCGCGCAGTTTGTCCTCACCGTTGATGTGAATTTAGCCAATGCGAAAGGTAAAAACAATAATGTGCCGATTACAATTTTAAAAAAGAGCGATTACGCGCAAAATATAAAACTCACACCCGAAGTGGTGGAGTTTTATTTCGAAAAATAAAAGGGGTTGTAACTACTCAGGTGCTACTCAATTGACAACCATTTCCCGCAGATGAACTGTGATAAAAACCAAATTTTTTATCACAGTTTTTATCTAACGTTTTGTTTTATTTAATAAAATTGCTGCTATATTCCTCTCC
>JAYWBA010000001.1:0-116218 GCA_043781915.1 Saprospiraceae bacterium | reverse complement strand
TTAGATGTTTTGAAATCAATGGGTTCAGAAGATTTAGCTGATGCCTATTCTAATCTCTCTGAAAGTTACGCGTTAAATAATAAACAAGACAGCGCTTTTAAGTATAAAAAACTGGCTTTTAGCAGTTTAGATAGCATTTCCAAATTTAAAATTGAAAGTTTAACAAAGGCACAAACCTTGGCTTTCGATGACCAATTAAAATTAAAAGCATTAGAAAAAGAAAAAGCCGACAAAGAAAACCTATACAAACTATATATTTTAGTTTCTGGATTGGGAATCATGTTCTTAATTGGTTTCTTACTTTACCGAAATAACCGCCAAAAGCAAAAGGCAAATACTAAATTACAAACAACTTTAACCGACCTCAAAACCGCACAAACTGAACTTGAAGGGAAAAATAGAGAAGCGGAAATTGAGGTGGCTATAGAACGCGTGCGATCGAAAGCAATGGCAATGCATAAAAGTAGTGAATTGATAACAGTTGTCAAAACACTAAGGGATGAAATGGCATCTATTAGTTTTATTAAGTTTAGTGGCTTAGCCTTTATAACACAAGTTGATGATTCTGGTTATAATCTGTGGTTGGCAAGCAAAATTTTCCCTTATGATTCTGAACATTTTGTTCCTTATATTCCTCATAAATTAATTGATGGTATCTTAAAAGATTGGTCAACTCGCCCATGTTTTATTATAGAAAATTTGACTTTTGAAGAAAAAAACAGTCTTATGCGCCATTATTTCGAAAACACAATACAAAAAAATATACCAGAAGAGAGAAAAAAATACATATTGGATTCAAAAGGGATGGCACTTTCAATTTCATATCAGAACAACTTTGTACTCCAAATATGGAATTGGGATGGAGTGCCTTTTTCAGATGAAGAAAATGCTAGCATACTGCGTTTTGCCGTTGTGTTTGAACAATCTTATATCCGCTTTTTGGAATTGCAAAAAGCAGAAGCCCTCGCAGAACAAGCACGTCTCGATTTAATTCAAATTCAAACAGAAAAGAGTAGAGCAGAAGAAGCTTTAAAAATTTTGAAATCCACACAAGCCCAACTCATACAATCAGAAAAACTCGCAAGCTTGGGTGAACTCACGGCAGGTATTGCGCACGAAATTCAAAACCCACTCAACTTCGTCAATAATTTTTCGAAATTTAGTATCGGTATTGCCCAAGAACTGAACACAGAATTAAACCAACCTGAAGTTGATAAAAAATATGTGGGAGAATTATTGAAAGATTTAACAAGCAATCAAGAAAAAATATCTTTTCATGGCGACCGTGCGGCAAGTATAGTAACGGGTATGCTCGAACATTCGCGAACAAGTACTGGCGCAAAAGGATCGACAGACATCAACAAACTTTGCGACGAATATTTCCGGTTGGCTTCTAATAGTTGGCGTGCTAAAAATAAAGATTTTAACATTGAGATGATTACCCATTTCGATGAATCGCTACCTAAAATAGAAATTGTTCCGCAAGATATTGGTCGTGTAATCGTGAATTTGATTAATAATGCGTTTTATGCGGTGAATGAAGGTTATAAAAATTCAAACCTAATAGGAGCTTCGCACATAATAGGTTTAACCACCGAAATAAACAAACCAATCGTAACCGTTGAAACATCGCAAACAGCATCGCACATACAAATCCGCATCAAAGACAATGGCACAGGAATGACTGATGCCGTCAAAGAAAAAGTTTTTCAACCATTTTTTACAACTAAACCAACAGGTTCAGGCACAGGTTTGGGTTTATCTCTGGCGTATGATATCATTACTAAAGGGCATGGTGGAACTTTAAAAGTTGAAAGTGTGGAAGGAGTAGGTAGCGAATTTGTGATTTTTTTACCCATAAAAAACTAAATATTATGAAAGTATTAATCAAAACCTTATTGCTTTTGTTGTTGCCCTTTTTTACATTGGCACAAAAGAGCGACGTATTCCGTATTGACAGCCTACCACAAGAAGGCATAACGCTCAATAAAAATTGGAAATTTCACGCGGGCGATAATCCGGATTTTGCAAAACCTGATTTTGATGACAGTGCTTGGGAAAGTATTGACCCTTCACTTGATGTTTTTGAATTACAGCAAATTCCTAAAAACGGACAGATTATTTGGTTGCGTTTACATCTTTCTGTTGATAGCACTCTAAACAAACAATTAGCCTTAATGATAGAACAATCCGGCGCGTCAAAGATATATTTGAATGGGATATTAATGAATCAATTCGGCATTTTAAGTACAATTCCTCAAGAAATAAAAGCATTTAACCCGAATGAAAAACCAATTCCTATCACTTTTACTGCAAATACAGCTCAAGTTTTATCGGTTCGTTATGCACTCCAGCCTAAAATTATTTATGCCACACACTTTGGTTCAAATAATAGAATCTTATCCATTAGATTGATATCAGCACAAGTTGCATTTGAAATATATGAGGCGTCACTCAATCTACAGAATCAATGGAATAGTTTCGCAATTGGTATGAACTTAGTTTTGTTTATTCTTTACTTCGCCTTTTATTTATATTATTCAAAGAGAAAAGCTAATCTTTATTTTTCAGGTTACGCTCTGTTTTCATGTATACTCAATACTGTTTCTTTGTACAGAAGCTATATCAATGAGGTTGAAGCATTTTTTTGGACAAAGAATTTAGATTTAACCACAGGAGTAATCGCAGCCTTGTTTCTTTTAACGGCAGTTTATCATTTATTTAATGCGAAGAAAAGTATCATTTTTTGGAGTTTGATTGGCTTAGGTTTTTTGAGTATCTTAATGGCTGCTACTATTTATGGTTGGGGCTGGTTGATATATTCTTTACCTTTCAATATTTTGAACAGACTCGAAATCCTTCGCATCTCAGTTCTTGCGATGAACAGAAAAATTAAAGGTGCAAGGATAATTCTAATCGGTGCCATGATTAGCCTCATATTTTTCTGTATATTTACAATATCAGTTAGCAACCATTCATATCTAAATATAGTCAGTTACTCTTTTACTTTAGCTCAAATTGGAATTCCTCTTGCTGTTGCTATTTATTTGGGTTATGATTTCGCTCTTACTAATCGTACGCTTCAACAAAAATTTTCGGAAAATGAAAAACTGTCGAAAGAAAAACAACAAATTCTCTCCACTCAAAATGAAACGCTCGAAAAGCAGGTAACAGAACGCACTGCTGAACTCGTGAGTAAGAATAGAGATTTAGAAATTGAGGGTTCTCTAGAACGTGTTAGAGCAAGAGCTATGGCGATGCAAAATTCCAATGAGCTTTCTAAACTTGTCGATTTAATTTTTAAAGAACTAACCAAATTACACTTTTCCTTGGATAGGTGTCTGATTCTAATCATCGACGAAAAAACAGTTTCGGCGCAACAGTGGCTGGCAAATCCAGAAATTGACCAAACGCCCTTATCGTATAAAGTGCCATTGCAGGAAGTTGACGTATTTAAATCGATATTTAATGCGTGGCAACAACGTTTAAATAAACATATTTACAAACTAAGTGGTGCGCCTAAAGATGAATCCTTAGAATATCTTTTTGGTAAAACTGAAATGAAACTTCTTCCAGATGCTGTTAAAGAAGGATTTAAGGCAACGAAGCAAATATTTTTAAACTCTTCTTTTAGTAATTTTGGAAGTATCCAAGCAGATACAATTGAACCATTATCGGAAGAAAATCTTGACATTTTAAGCCGCTTCGCAAAAGTGTTTGACCAAACTTACACGCGTTTCCTCGATTTACAAAAAGCAGAAGCACAGGCAAGAGAAGCAGAGATTGAACTGGCTTTAGAAAGGGTGCGTAGCAGAACCATGGCTATGCAACATAGTGATGAACTAGCAGAAGCAGCCAACTTATTATTTCAGCAGGTGCATGCTTTAGGCATCCCTGCGTGGAGTTGCGGCTTTAATATTTGGGAGAAAAATGATAAAAGCTGCACTGGCTGGATGAGTAGTAATGGTATTTTGCAGCCTTCTTTTAAAATACCCTTGACGGAGAGCCCATCTTTTATACGGCAATATGAATCAAAACAAAATGGTGAAATTTTTTACGTAGAAGAAGTAAGTGGAGAGGCATTGGCAGATCATTATAGGTATATGGGAAGTCTTCCAGATTTTGGTGAAATTTTAAAGGATTTTACAAAAAATGGTTATGTTCTTCCTACTTTTCAAATCAATCATGGTGTCAATTTTAAACATGGCACTTTAGTATTTATCACCAGCGAGCCAGTGCCAGAATCATGGGATATTTTTAATCGACTTGCTAAAGTATTCGAACAAACTTACACGCGTTTTCTCGATTTAAAAAAAGCAGAAATACAAGCGAGAGAAGCACAGCTTGAAGCAGCATTCGAGCGCATCAGGAGCCGCGCCATGGCGATGAGTGGATCAGATGAAATAAATGTGCTGATAGGCTATATTTACAAGGAATGTTTCAGATTAGAAATGAATCTCAATCGGAGTTTATTAATGACTTTCGACAAAAATACACATGATTCTCGTTGGTGGTTGGGTGCGCCTGAAGTTTCTGATTTACCAATGAGTTGTTTTGTACAATATCATGAATATGCCCCATCGTTGGCAATTCTGAAAGGTTGGCTAGATCGGGAACAAAAATGGGTTTACCTTTTAGAAGGAGAAAATAAAAAGACTTGGGACTCTTATTTATTTGAAAAAACAGGATTAGTAGAATTGCCCGATCCAGTCAAGCAAGGAATGCGTTCTGTTGAAAGTATAATTCTCAATGCTTCATTCCAAAACTTTGGTTGTGTAATGCTCGCCTCGTACGAACAATTGAATGATGAACATTTTAATTTATTAGTGCGTCTTTCTAAAGTGTTTGATCTCGCTTACACACGTTATCTTGACTTGCAACTCAAAGAGGAAAACGCTATAAAGTTGTTGCATGAAAAACAAAAATTAGAAAAAACACTTACAGAACTTAAAGCCACCCAAGCACAACTCATACAATCTGAAAAACTCGCGAGTTTAGGTGAATTGACAGCAGGCATTGCGCACGAAATTCAAAATCCAATGAACTTTGTCAACAATTTTGCGAAATTTAATATGGGTATTGCCGATGAGTTGGATGAAGAAATAAATAAACCCCATATTGATAAAGAATATATTGCTGAATTGTTGACAGATTTAAAAAGCAATCAAGAAAAAATAAACTTTCATGGCAATCGTGCGAGTAGCATTGTGTCAGGTATGCTCGAACATTCGCGGACAAGAACGGCTGAAAAAGGATTGACAGATATCAATAAACTTTGCGACGAATATTTCCGATTGTCTTTTCACGCTTTACGCAATAAAGACAAAAATTTTAACTGCGACATGATTACACATTTTGACGCATCCATCCCCGAAATTGAAATTGTCGGACCAGATGTTGGTCGCGTGGTTTTGAATTTGATTAATAATGCGTTTTATGCGGTGAATGAGCGTGCAGTTAACCTCGTAGGTTTTAAAAACCTACGAGGTTTAGGCGAAAACTTACGAGGTTACAAACCCACCGTCTCCGTCATCACGCAAAAAACAGCCGACGCGATTGAAATTCGCGTAAAAGACAATGGCACAGGAATGTCCGAAAACGTAAAAGCAAAAATCTTTCAACCCTTTTTCACAACTAAACCAACAGGTTCAGGCACTGGTTTGGGTTTATCTCTGGCGTATGATATAATTACTAAAGGACACGGCGGAAGTTTAAAAGTTGAAAGTGAAGAAGGTGTGGGGAGTGAATTTATTATTAGTTTGCAGGTAACGTAGAGACAAGGCAAGCCTTGTCTAACTATATGTAAACAAGTCATGCCTTGTCTCTACAATCGAAATAATTTTATATCTTTACACAATCTTAGTGTTCCACATATTCTTATTCAAATAGAAAAAATGAAATTGTTAGTTAAAATTATATTGCTGTTTTTATTGCCAGTGTTTGCAAAAGCACAACCTGTTGCCGTAAGGGATAGCCTTTCGAGATTACTTACAACTCTACCGGATGATACCAATAAAGTGAACACACTTTACCTTTTAGCTTTTGAGTACAATCTCACTAAGCCCGATACGACTTTTATTTTAGCACAACAAGCCTACGATCTTTCTCGGAAACTCAATTATCCAACAGGGCAAGCGAGAGCATTAAATAATATTGCAACGGGACTTGTTCAGTTGGGTGACTATGCCAAAGGATTGAAAGCGTATAAGCAGGCGAGAGAACTGTACGTTAAATTGAAGAATAAACAAGGAGAAGCGACTATATTAAATAATATCGCCGATTTGTATATGCAGCAAGGCGATTGGAACAAAGGCTTAGAGACGATGCAGGAATGTTACTCCATTTATAAATCCTTGTCTAACCCAAGAGCAAGCTCTAAACCCATATATTTTGCGAACATCGGTGAATGTTATTACAATTTGCATCAATTGGATTCGGCATCATTATACCTTAATGAGGCATTGCCTTTGGCTAAAGCGCAAAAGTTGGGAACTTATAGCACCATTCTTTATACTTTAGGTGATGTAGCGCTCGCACAAAATAATAAAAACCAGGCAATTGTTTACTATCAACAGAGCATTGGTTATTCTTTGCCAAACGAATTGTATATTCAACTGTATGAAACTTATTATAGGATGGCAAAACTGTTTCAAAAAACTGCTCAAATCGATTCTTCTATTCATTATGCACAATTGGCATTAAGGTTTAGTCAAAAAGCGCCCTATCTTCAAGGCATTTTGAAAAGCAGTCAGTTCTTGGCAACAAGCTTCAAAGGTAAAAATGACAAGGAAGCATTGGGGTATTATGAGGTCGCAGTAGCAGCAAAGGACAGTTTGTACAGTCAAGATAAATTAAAGCAAATGCTCTCCATTTCTTTTGAAGAAAAACAACATGCACAAGAAGTAGAAGCGACCAAAATTGCGAATCGAAATAGAATCCGAATCGGAATTCTAATCGGTATATTAGCCTTTTTTAGTGCTGTTGCTTTTGGATTATATACTAACAACCGGCAGAAACAAAAAGCCAATACCCTACTGCAAGCTCAAAAAGACGAAATTGATGAAAAGAGTCATCAGCTTGAAAAAACACTTTCAAATTTAAAATCAACACAAAGCCAACTCATTCAATCCGAAAAACTCGCGAGTTTGGGCGAACTTACGTCTGGCATTGCGCACGAAATCCAAAATCCATTGAATTTTGTCAGCAATTTTTCCGAGTTGAGTATGGATTTAACGAAAGATATAAGTTCAGAAATCCATAAACCCAATATTGATACAGCGTTTGTTGAAGAATTATTGACTTACTTAAAGCATAATCAAGAAAAAATAAACCACCATAGCAAACGAGCGAGTAGTATTGTAAAAGGTATGCTCGAACATTCGCGCGATAGCAGAGAGACTGCTTTTAGCTTCCCTACCGACATTAATAATCTCGTAGATGAATATTTTCGTTTAGCTTATGACGGTTTTCGAGCCAAAGACAAAAGTTTTAATACTGAAATGGTTTCTAATCTCGATCCAACAATACCAAAAATAGAAATTATACCACAAAATCTCGGTCGTGTGATTCTGAATTTAGTTAACAATGCGTTTTATGCCGTAAATGAACGTAACAGAAGCTCAAAAAGCAAAGTAGGTATTGAAAACTTACACAATTTAGATGTTTACCAGCCAACCGTAACTGTCACTACTCAAAAAACCGCCAATGCCATCGAAATTCACATAAAAGATAATGGCACAGGTATGCCGCATAACATCAAAGAAAAAATCTTTCAACCATTCTTCACTACCAAACCTTCAGGTAAAGGCACAGGCTTGGGTCTCTCGCTCGCAAACGATATCATTACGAAAGGGCACAGCGGAAAATTAACGGTTGAAAGTACAGAAGGTGTGGGTAGTGAGTTTGTGATTAGTTTACCACTTACCTAACTATCTGCCAAGCCATCCCGTTCGTTTCGCCATATCGCTGTCCCAATCTCTTACATTGTTTTGTTTTGCCCATTGTTGATAATTAGCAATCAGTTCTTGTACTTTAGCAGGATTTTCTTTGGCAATATTGGTCGTTTCGCTGCGGTCATTTTCAATATCGTATAATTCCCAATCGTTTTTTGGATAGGTTGAAAGTAATTTCCATTTACCTTGCCTGATAAGTCGATGTCCTGCCCATTCGTAACAAATAGGTGTTGTACGCGACCAATTATCTCCTTTCAATAAAGGCATAAAATTTTCACCTGCTAAAGGGTTTGTAGTAATATTTTTATATTTCGTAGGATATTCGATGCCAGAAAACGAAATAAAAGTGGGCAAAAAATCTACAAAATGAACAACGCCTTCTTTTAAACTATTGGCGGGAATAATTTTGGGCAGGCGCGCAATGAATGGACTGCTATTACCACCTTCATAAGGTGTAGCTTTGTAGCTTCGCAAAGGCACATTCGAAACTTGCGCCCAACTGCGTGAGTAAGCTTCATTTGAACCAACAGAACCAACTGTGCCAGTTAAACGCGGAATGAGTTGAGGCAATCTCGCGATGTCTGCATCTTCGGCACCATTATCAGAGGCGAACACGATGAGTGTGTTGTTTAATTGATTAGTTGACTCTAAATACTGCAATAGTTTTCCGATATTTTGATCTAAATTATCAACCATAGCAGCATAAACCTCCATTTTTTTAACCCAATAGTGGCGTTCATCGAAAGTTAATTTATTCCAAGCGCGCAAAGTAGAATCTTTGTAAATTTTCTGGTTTTTATCTACAACACCCCATTCTATTTGTTTTTGGTGCCTTAAAACTCGAACGGAATCCCAACCAATATCGTATTTGCCTTTGTATTTGGCAATGTCTTCTGGTTTACCCTGTAGGGGCCAATGTGGCGCATTATAAGCCATGTACAAAAAAAATGGATTATCGTTTTTCTTGTCTTTTAAAAATCCAATACTTCTTTGCGTTAATTCATCTGTTAAGTAAAAATCAGAGTTAGTCGGTGAATATGTCTGATTACCACTCATGAAAGTTTCAGTGTTTTTGCCACCCTTCACAATGGGTTTGCCATCGAGATAACTGAATGCACCATCAATAAAACCAAAAAATTTATCGAAGCCACGTTGTAAAGGCAACTGCGCAGAATCGTTACCAACGTGCCATTTACCCAATAAAAATGTATTATAACCAGCTTGTTTGAAAACTTCGCCAAATGTTACAGATTCTTTATTCAAATAACCTTGATAAGCGGGAAATCCTAAATCTTGATTAAAAAAACCAATACCTGCTTTGTGAGGATACTGTCCAGTTAGCAAACTTGCTCTCGAGGGTGAGCAAATGGCGTTATTATAACATTGTTTTAAGCGCATACCTTCACGCGCTAATCTGTCTAAATTGGGTGTTTTTATTTCAGAGCCATAGCAACCAATATCAGAAAAGCCTAAATCATCCACTAAAATCAAAACGATATTAGGTTTGTTTGAATTTGACGTAGATTTTTTATCTGATTTTTTAAATGCCCATAAAAAACATATAATGATGAGTAAGAGCGATAAAATTGGTTTCTTTATCATACAATAATTTTGTTTCGAAAATAAGAATCAATACATTAATCATAAATGTATACAAATTTTTATCCCTGACAAATTTAAGGAGATATTAATTTAAACAAATCACCAAGTTAGCATCTTTTATTCTACGCGAAAGATTAATAGTAGAACACGTTTGCTTATTGCCTTTTAATAAAGCGCCCCACAAAACACATCGTTGTAAAAAAATCCAGGTACACCCGTGAATTGGTTCCCGAGTTTTAATCCCGTGGGATTTTGTAAGAAATGAACGTTGCGAATGTAGCGGAAAATGAATTTATAAATGTCAGAATCTTCCGTGATTGAACCACTCACATACAACGGTACAGTTGAAGGATTAAGTTTAAATTGTTCGTAAATGAGCAGCGTATAATAAATAACGTCTTGCGGGTCTGAAAATTTGAAATTATTGCTAAAAATAAGTTGGTTGCTCTCGAAGAAAAATATTTGCATATAACCGTCTCTAAAATTCGCAAAAGCTGTTCTATCGGTGCTAAATAATTTCTTTTGTGATAGTAAATAACTCGTTTGAGCCGTAATACTGTTAATTATTTTTGCTGAAGGAAAAGTTTCATTGAGTTTTAGAAGAAGTTTTTGGGGAATGGGATATACTAACACGGCATCAGTGCCGACGATGTCATCTGCAAGAAAATTATTTTCATTTAAATCTATATCATTAATTGTTTTAAAATAAATTTGTTTTTTTTGCGCATCAAAAAATTTTGCAGGAATACAAGTAAAATGTATAGTATCAATAACTACTTGCGAGCGTTTAAACGTTTTTTTGAGATTTACATCGTCTGAAAGTGTATTATCAAGCGCCTTTTCAATACTGAAGTTTTTATTATGGTCGAAATGATAAGACCGCATTACCAAAACTTGATTCAAATCGTCGATGACACTGTAATATATACTATCAAACCCCACAAGTAGAGTCAAAGAATACTGCTCTGTGTTTTTTGGATTGAAACCAAATTCAGTGATGTCTAAGTTTATTCGACCCATAAACAATTACGAATTACGAATTACGAATTACGCAAATTAGCGAATCGTAATTCGTAATCCGTAATTCGTAATTGATTAATTAACCAATTAAGCATTTCCCATCATACCTTGCACCTTCTTCTACATGCAGCTTTTTGGCTTTAATATCGCCTTTAATGTATGATGTTTCGAGCAAATGTAGTGTGTTTTCGATATTCACTGTACCCACAACCGTTCCTTTTATTGTCGATTCACCTGCATAAACATTGCCTTCTACCAAACTTTCGACATCCATGACTAATTTTTTGGCACAGAAAATATCGCCCACCACCTTGCCATCAATTCTAATATTTTCACTGATCGTGAGTTTGCCTGTAACAACGGTTCCTTTGGCAATGATACACATGAGGTTTGATTCTGTTGCAACTGTGGTTATTGTAACAGGGGTGTCTTTTGTTTTTGTTGTTGTAAGTGCCATTTTTTTAGAATGAAGGAATTAAGGAATGAAAAATGAAGGAATGAAAAAAATAAAAAAATGAATGAAAACCAATTCCTTCATTCTTTCATTTTTCATTCCTTCATTTCTTTACGTATAAGTCTTTAGTTGGTGCAGAGCACCAACTAAAGACTTATACGTAAAGAAATGTTATGTGTTCCACTAAACGGATTTGAAGCCAAATAACCATAATCGATTGACAGTAATTTATCGCTGCCTTTGCTTAAAGGTACTTGAACAGAAACACCAGCGCTGAGACCTGTATAGACCGAATTGATACCCGAACTCGAAGTACCAACTTCTTGGCGATAACCTGCACGCAATGCGAATAGGCTATTCAAATCGAAAATAAGAGCACCGCCGAGTTCATCACGCGAAAAAGCATTGGAAGTATAATTACCTGCAAGTGTAAGTTTATATTTTTTGTCGGGCAAAATATCGTAAGCAAAACCCATAAGCAATTGTGACGGCAATTCGAACTGCGCTACATTGCGCGCAACGCGGATAGTATATGGTTGAGCTACTGTTGCTACATTCACTGTAGCTGCTAAACCTTGACCGCTGTATTGCATAGGTGCACCCACATTGCGCAGTGCTACGCCAAATTTAAATCTATCAGGAAATTCAGTTGAGCCAGTATAATATTGTACACCGGCATCAATGGTTACGCCTGTTGCAGCGATATCAGCGAGCGATTCGTTGATGAGACGCACACTCACACCTACCGACACTTTTTCATCGAATGTGTGTGCATAACCCAAAGCCAAATTAAAAAACGATGGCGAATAGTACGAACCTGTTCCTTCAGGTGCTTGCGTAGTAGTGACAGGTATTTTTCCGAAATTCATAGCAATAAGGCTCACGCCAAAAGCACCGTTACCCATTTTTTGAGAATAACCGATGGCGCTCACGCCCAAATCTGTTCCTTGTAAATACTTCGAATAACCCAAACCGGCTTCAATACCTTTTGTTCTGCCCAGACCTGCAATGTTTATATTCATCGCTTCAAAGCCACTGACGTAAGCTGTGTTCGTCATGTGCACGCCAATAGTGCGCGCCCAGGGGTTTAGAATCAGTTCGTAAGCACCTGCTTCGCCCTGACGATCGGGGTTACCTGCGTAACAAGCTATGAGCAATGAGCTATGAGCTATGAGCAAAATGCAAAACTTGTAAATTTTCTTCATAAAAATTTTTAATTTTTAAAATTAGCTATTCGAGCAATTAGCTGTAAGCTTTGAGCTTTGAGCCTTCTCGCGAGTTGACCTACGAGAATAGCTCAAAGCTCACAGCTAATAGCTCAAAGATTAAAGCTTCGACGGATCAAACTGTCTATTGATTGCAAAGAATTTCAAGGTTCTGTTTCCTTGCGGCGATTCTACATTAATTAAATAAATACCACTCGAAACAGGTACGCCTTTATCATTTTTCAAATCCCATTCAACATTCGGCACTATTTCTTTTGTGCGCGTACCCAATTCATATATTGGATTATTAATACTCGGTGATTCATCGCGTTTGAACTGTCGAATAAATTTACCATCGAGCGAATACACCGTTATGGTCGATTTAGCGGGCAAATTGGTAATTTTTACAGTCGTTGTAAACGGACTTGTTTCATAACCATCATCCGAAAAACCATAATAAGGGTTCGGAACAATGTTTATTAAATTTAACGATGAATCTGTTTGTGGTGCATTTAAATCGACAGGTTTTTTACCGATGACGCTGAATTTATACGCAGGGTGACTGCCGTTTGTGCCTTTACCCGTTAAAACCGAATACGCCTTATTGACGCGCAATTTAATTTTCAAATCATTCGGAATTAAGCCATCTGCATAAGAAAGTAATTTTGCATTCTGAGTTAAAACTGAGACGCTTGTCCAGGTTATATTGCGCAGTGCTGCCACTTTGCGCGCCTCAGAGCCAGAAAATCTATCGCGGTAATCTTTACAACTATCGTAAGGTGTGCGCGTGACATATACATATTGCTGACCGCCAATAAATGCCGAATAACCTGCATCTTGAACGCCCGTAGTAGGTAAAACATATTGCGACGATGGATTCCAAATCATGTCGCGGTTAATGCCTTTTGAAACGGCATCGTAGGTGCCAATTTTCGGGTCGAAAGCAGAATTTTCACCAAAAAATATATTCAGGCGTTGACCTGTCTCAACATCAACGGCATAGCCCGGAAACCAACTCATACCTGTGCCGTCACCATCTGTTTTAGCACCACCTGCACCATCAGGGTCTTTACTCACTGATGCTTTTTTGCGCAAGCTAAACATGGTTACGCCACCTTCAGTCGGTACGGCTGGTCCGTTAGGCGCAGAATAATAATAGGGTGTGGCAGTTTCAACCACCACGCAGCGGCTCCATTTTGTTCTATCTTTGGTGAAGACAATATCGACATTGTTTAAATTGGCGAGACTATTATTTGAGCGCACGGCAGAACCCAATGAATTTTGCCAAGCCGGTGAAAGCAAAGGTATATTGAGCGAATTAATATCGTTGTTTGAGCGGTAATCGCAGAGATAATAGGGCACAAAATAGGGCGACATATTACTTAATCCGGCGAAAGGATCTAATGCGTAATCTGCATCGGCAGAAGAGCCATTTTTGATGTAAGCGAAAATATCGAAACCAGGATAAAAAGGCAAACTCGGCGTTATAGCACCAAACCAATTCGAACCTGCACCACCAGCGTAGGTCGCTTTGTATCCGATAGCGCCATTGGTTTTATCGGTACCGCTTTGCGTACCTACCGATGCCACTTGATTGATAGATACAGAAAAACCAAATTGCGCAATCACTTGTTCGTTAAACTGTGCAATGGTTGTTTGCGATCTTATAGTTTGTTTTGTGCTGTCGTTCGTGAGCTCCCAATACGCTGTATTATCAACCGTATTATCCGTTAAGTCCGAATCTTTAATATTGAGCGTATATTTGCCATCAACTACTTCTAAGGGGTCTGTAATTTTTATATTAATGGGTGCGCCACCTGCTGCATACGTTGCTGTGCCATCGAAAGTACCATTCAATATAGCCGCAAAAGTTTCGGGACTTAAATCGATAAAATTACCACCATTTCCGGCACCGTCTAAGCGCGTAACAATGGGTCCGTCGCCGTAGTTTGAATTTAAAACCAAATTAGTAATCGGTCGTGGCATTACTTGATAGGGCTTCCCACCTAAATTCGGATCGCCAATATTTCTTCTACCCACAGCATACGGCGTTGTTTGACCAAAACCTGTCGCTACTTTTTCATCAAATTTGGTGTATTGATTGAAAGCATACGCGATGGCTGTATAATAATACTTTTTATGATTGATGAGCAACTTATTATCGCCTGTTGCAAATTGGTCGGTTTTAAAACTGAAAGAGTGACGAATGCCTTTGTTTTCACCATTCACCGCTAAAACGGGTGTGAAAACAATACGACCTGGATAATTCGGATCTTCTTGAGGTGTCCAGTTAAAAATTTTAGAGACGCTGTCTTGTAAATCAACTTGCGCTACCAAGCGCGCTCTGTTCGGGTTTTCTAATTCAGAAGTTCCCACATCGCCATCGTGCAATTGGTAAATTTTATACCCTTGGAAGCGGTACAATGAATCTTTTGCTGTTTTAGGAATTTTCAATCCTTTTTCAGAATACTTTTCTAAATAATTATTCGACTCCGATTTATTGCTCAATAAGGCTATAATCTCGTTGTTCAACTCAACAAAACTCATATCGGGTGCGTCGGGACCGTCAAAAATTTTAAAACAGTTATCGAATAGTGCTTGCGCAATATCGTCTGCTTCTTGAATATTTCGAAGACTTGGACCTGGGTATTTTTGTTCTGGCACCCACGGTAAACCAATAATCAATTCGTTGATGGCGCCAGGCTTTAATTTGAAAGGACCTGATGCCTGTAAAATACGTCTATCACCCGAAGGTAAACCCTGAGAATACATAGACCAACCATTCGGATTATCGGGTGCATCGGTAAAAGCGTATTTTATTTTTTTAGCACTTGGATTGGTTGGCGCATACGCACTTCCACCAAAAGTGAAAGGCGTACCATCTTTCCAACTACCAGAGATATAATTATAATACTCAGTCGCTGTTGCTGGGTCGGTTGTTCCTGCCGCAGGATTTCCCACGCCCACGCCATTGTTATAATAAGTGAACGACGACATACCGAGTTCTTTACCAAACTCATCGTTCGGACCTCTAAAATAATCGACACCAATAATCGGGATACGGTCGCAATACGTATTCACACCTTGATCGCATATACACCCTTTTGTGCCGTCGAGTTCATCTTGGTTGTAGCAATAACCCAAACTGCGCGTGGTATCGCAACCAATATAATCATCGGTATAACAGCCCAAGTCAAAGTCAATCCACATCGCAAAAAAAGTAGAATCAATATCTGTTTTGGCGCGATTGATAAGTTTATAGCGCTGAAAAGTCATGTCGTTCAATTCATCGTTGGTTTTATATCCAAACGCTTGTACTTGAATTTCCATCTGAACAGGTACTGAGCGCGATGATTGCGTATGCACACCGCCATTATCGTTGTAAATCCAAAAAACCATTTGATCGGGATACACGGGTGTGTTACAACCTTTGATATCAATGGTTGGATAATCGCCTTTGCAGGGGTTGTATAAACCGTCGCCATCTTCATCGTGAAATTTTGCTAAACCTTGTTTATCGCGCGGCAGTGAAAAGCGATTAATATCAAAAAAATACGGATTACCTGTTGAGGGCCAAGATTTGAGCGACGTCGGAACGGCACCACAGTCAATCACTGGATTTTTCGGGTCTTTCGCTTTAGCTGCATTGAATAGTTTGAGCATCGAATCAATATCAGTAGCATATACTACAAAGTGTTTATCCCAATTCGCGCAAGTGCTGGCATCGGTTGTTCCATTTTGAGTGAGGGGTCCGGGCCAAAAATCAGTTTGTGTACCCGTTCTATATGTTTGTACACATACTTTTAAATTGCCCGCTTGGTCAACACCACCAATCCAAACCGCACCCGCAAAAATAGATGAAACCGCTTTAGCGCCCGAACCCGGTGCCACCTTAGGCACTACATACGAGGCAACGGACAAATCCCACCAAACGTCACCACTCGAAAGCAGCGTTGAACGCACGTTATTTATTTCAGCATCAAAACGCGATGTGCCTTGCGCACAGTCGGAACGCGTTGAAACAACGTTATTATCTTTTTTGATGCCGGGTTTTAAATCACCTGGGAAACGAGCAAACGAGTGAAAAGACAAAAGGCAAAGGGCAAAAAGCAAAAAGCGATTAAACTTCATCATACAAACAATCTTTGTTTGAAGAGCGACCGCAAGGGTACGCCCCTACATTATTTTTCTGAATTCAATTTTTTTTTCATCCATTGGATTCTTTTTTGCCTTTCGATAACAAAATTGAAAACATTGAATGATGTAGGGGCGTACCCTTGCGGTCGCCCTCCTATTTTAGGTTTAAATTTCCATAAACAAACCGACTAACAAAACCTAATAGGCTAGTCGAGAACTAAAAATCAAACGTAGCGCCCAAAAACATTTGGCGCGGTAAAAAATAAAAATCTGGATTCAACAACCTTTGTATATACGAAACTTGATACGCTGCCAGACCTGCTGCGCCGCGTTGTGCTTCCGTATTGGCTAATGTACTCACACCAAAAGGCGAAGTTAAATAACCGTCGTTACTCGCTGAACCTGTTGCAGAATATACACCTGCGACATTAAGCGTATTCAAAACGTTCTGTACACGCAGATACACATTAATATCTAAAGGCTTCTTCGCCGTTTTGTTGAGCACAATCGTTTTATCAATCCTCAAATCCAAATTATATGTCCAAGGCAATCGCGTACCATTAATATCGCCCGCAATTTGTGAACCACCAAACGGTTGCGGTTGCGATTCAGCTGTATAAGGTCTGCCCGAAACTGTTGTTAATTGCACATTAATACCTGCCCGACTCAAAACTTCCGTATTGAAAAGCATTGGTCCATCGTATTTCTGCTCGCTATAACGATAATCGAAAGTGAATGAAAAACGGTGACGCTCATCAAAATTGAGCGGTGATAAAGTGCGAATATTGCCTTTTTTATTTAAATCTGCTTGAGAATTCGCATCCGAACCCGTACCATCTGCGAATTGAAGCGTATAATTGATTAAAGCCGAAAAGTGGTTGATTGTACGCAAATCATACTGGAACGTAAACCCTTTAACCGTACCAAAATCGGCATTGCCGTAAGTTCTGTATTGATTAATGCTGAGCGGTGCAGGCAAATATTTGTAATACACCAACTGAATCATATCTTTCAACTCCTTATAATACGCTGCAAATTTGATACCCGAGTTATCCGTAATTTTTTGTTGAAAACCCACCTCCCAATCAATCGTGCGTTCAGGTCTAAGATTCGCGTTGTTGAGTGTAGAGCGACCTGGATCGTCGAAATAATAATAGTTCAATGCCGAAACATACGAGTTCGAAGCTGGGCGAGCGACCAAAACATCGTAGTGCGCAAAGAAATTCGCTATATCCGAAATCGGAAAAGAGAACGACAAGCGCGGCATAATATTCGTTTGCGGTTTATAATCCGTAAAAGATATCGACGGGTCGTAACCCAATTGTTTAATTTGTGTGAATGTATCGACTATATATTTCGCATTCGTTTGCGTGCCTTCACCAAATAAAACGACGGGATCTTGTGGCTGACCATTTTTAGTGTACCACTGATCGCCTTGACGGAAAGCGCGAATATCACTGAGCGTGTAAGGGTAATTCGTTTTGCCAATCGTGTTAGATGTCAAATAGACTTTGTAATCGTCGGCGATATTATCGGGCTTAGGTTGTTTTAAAACGTTGGCATAAAAATCTTTCGCCGTCATAATATCGTACAGCGAGTACGGGTCCTTCAAAACTTTATTATTCGCATCGTATCTATCAATGCGCACACCCGCGCTGACAATGAGGTCTCCAATGCGAAATTTATCTTGCAAATAACCCGCAAAATAAACAGGTTTATTCGCTGCAATGGGGAATGTACGCGTGCCACTGGCATCTTTAGCAGTGAAAAAATCATTAAAACTGACATTTCCAGCCAAATCATTTCCCAAATAATCGTAGCCGTTATAGTTTAATAGGCGTTGCTCGTTCAATTCACGTGCAGTGAACAAATCAAGCGACATTTGATCGGGCGTTAAATTATTGACATTGCCATAAGAATTAGCCGCTAACCCAAATTTTTTGCGGTAGTTTTTGTAGAAACCTAAATCGGTTTGAGCAGCAATATCCGTATTTAAAGCGGGCGCATAAATATGAATTTTCTGACCGCCTATCGTTGTATCGCGCAACACAACGTTGGTATCTAAAGCAGTGCCGTTCAAGTTTTGATTTTGTAAACGATCCGCTAAATCCCAGAGTGAAAACGGATTGATAGAGTAGTTTTTGTTATTGCGCTGCTCGTAATTAAATCCGAACTCAATATTGTGCGCATTTTTTTTATCACCGTTCGGAATTAAATCGAAACTCACCGTCGCATTACCAGTAATGGTATTATTTTGTGATTTGCGATATAAATTGTAAACCTGGCCAACATTTTGGGCAAAGTTGAAAACATTACCCACCGTCGTGTTATTAAAAATGCCATTCAAAACATTTAAATTCGACCCCGTTTGATTTAAAACAACATCGTTGTTATAATTCGCTAAAATCGGATTAATTTCAGCTCGGGTATAACTCGCTACCGATGAAAAATTACCCAAATGTTGCAATCCATTAGGCGTTAAAGCTATAACTGGATTCCAAACCGTATTAAATTGACCCACATAACCATACTCGAATAGCTTATCTTTGTGTTGCGGATCGTAAGCAGTAAAATTATTTTGCTCAAAACCTCCCTGTAAAGTGTATTGCGCATTTTCAATTGAAAGTCCAGAATTTTCATTTGCCTTTTGCCCTTTGCCGTTTGCAATTTGCTGCTGATAGCCACCGCCCAAACGATGACGCAAACGCGCATTGAAACGATAGTTATTGGTATATTGCCAAGGATTATTGTTCGAATCGTACACCTGCCAAGTTCGGTTCGAATTATCAGAGGGCGTCGTTTGCTGATCAATGCGCGCATAATTACCTGTAATGGCAAAATTCACATCTTTCGCTAACCTAAAATCGAGTTTAGCATTGAGGTTGTAGTTTCTATCTTTATTGCCAGGCCTGACAGGTAAAGCATTAAAATCGTCTGCTGTCAGCGTTTCTGCTGTTGCCACCCGCGTACCATTGCCGATAACAGTCACAGGATTCGCTTGTAATTTGGCTAACACATCGGGCTTTACCTGATACACTGGAATGGCGGGTGGCGTGACATCGTCAGTCAATCGCCCTTGACCCGAAATTCTAAAACCAATAATCGCTTCTTGGCTCTTAACACCATTCGCAGATTTTACATCGCGCGTTAAAATGGGACCCGCTAAGTTAAAATTTACAAAATTATAATTGAATTTATCGAACGGCTTCGAACTTTCGAGTTCTAACCCCCCTGTAAACTTCGCTGCTGGACCTTTGGTTGTAATTGTTACCACACCGCCTGTTACGTCCCCATAACGCGCATCTAAACCGCCTGTAATAACTTGCAATTGTTCTATATCAGCAACCGGCAAATAGTTATTGCGCACGCGCACACCATCAATATAATAATCGGTAGCACCAGGGCGCGAACCTTTAATTGTAATTTCACTTCCCGTTGAGTTCGATGAAACACCCGCAGCCGAAGCAATAATACTTGCCACACTTTTGAGCGGGGAGTTTTTTAATTGCTCCGAACTGAATGCCTGTCCTTGTTGCGTTTGGTCAACTTTAACAATGGGTATTTTGTACTCGCGCACAATAACGGTGTTGATGATATTGCTTTTTTCAGTGAGTACAAAATCGACGGTGTGTAAACCACTCTCTAATCTAACACCCGTTTGGCGTTGACTTGCATAACCAATAAGCGAAGCTTCAACATCGTAAGTGCCAGGATCTAAACCTGTTATACGGTAGTTACCCTCTAAATCTGTTTGTGAGCCCGTCACTGAAACATTATTCAAATATATGGCTACAACGGCACCAATCATCGGCTCTTTTTTTTCATCGAGAACGCGACCAGCAACTGTTATTTGAGCATGGAGGGATATAAATGTCAGGCTTACTAAAAGTAGGAGTAATTTTTTTTTCATACAACCAAATTTCAATTACTGATTTGACTATGATTAAAGGGTTATACAATTTTCATGATGATATAATCATGTTAATTAGTAAATCTGTTTAATCTTGGTCAAAATTGTTTAATTAAACACAAGTTTACGTGTTTGTTTTTTTAATATCAAACAAGTTAAAAAAAATTTAATAACTATTAACTAAATTTCTATTTTGTTAAATGGTTTAACAAAAATTAACACGAAAAATCTTTTAAAATCGCTTTTTGAAACTGAACTTGTTTTAACTATTTGTTTTAAGGCGCAAATGAAATAAGTTAAAACAAGTTCATTGTAATAAAATCAAAAAAGAATGATCGATAAGCATAAAAAGTAAATTAACTGAAAGTTTTCGTTTCAAATTAGAAGTGCAGTTTTATCTTGCAAAATGCTAATTCCGAATTAACCTACCGACTCGCACACCATATGCCCAAAAAAACTTGTATGCTCGGTTCTGTCTCTGACCCATGGCAGAAATACCTAAACTATTTATGGCGATTGGGAAATTTGCCATCAGTTGTTTATCCGTATAACTTGTTGGTCCAATTTGAAAGTATGGTGATACCGTTTGAATAACCAAGCCCTGAAACGTAATACCTTTAAAACTCAAATCTGTTTTGGTGCTGCTACCCACATTGACATTAATTGAGCCATTCAAATTGGCAACAGGTCTGAACTTGCCATTAACGAGCGAAACATTAATGGCTGAAGGTGCAACAATGGTAGCTCTGGCTTGCCATAAATCGAAACCAATTTCTTTATTTACTTTGACATTGAAAATATAATTATTATCGGAAGTAAAAGTGGCAGAATATATTAAGCCATCGTTTACATTGCTTTTACTGGTAACCGGTAGATACACTTGACCTGTAAAAGTTCCTGAGCGAAAACTATTAGTGACAATTTGAATGCTTATGGCATCCAAGGTATAATCCCATCCCGAAAGTGTGCCTTCTAAAATATGTCCCGGCGGTGTGTTTTGTGTAGCATCGTAACCAAAATATCCCGAAAATCCCAAATTATCTATTAAGACATTCGCGCCGTCAAACTTTTTGCGTTCGGATGAACCGTTGGCTTTAAACTCGGGTGGTAAAATAACGCTAATTTTTTTTATAAATACGCCACGCCAAGTATTAGGAGCATAAGAATTGTAGTTAGCGTAATTTAAGGGGAAAACTACTGACGCATCGTTGCGTTTGTCGCTTAAATCAATAACAGCATCGGTTAAAGTGAAAGCTAATTTGCTAAAACCCGCTAAAGAGAAAGCATTGGAAACATTTATTTTTGCCAAAATATCGTTCCAATCAGAAACAACTGCTGAAAAATCACCTTGTACTTTTACTGTTTCATCTGATATAGGGTTTAAACTGGCATCGAGGGGAGTGAGTAAAGAGCGCGGAAAAGAAACATTGGCAGCTACACCAATTTCTTGAAGACCTGAACAACCAATTTTGGCGTAGGTTAAATTGGTTACAATACCTGTTTTCATATCGAAACCGCCTTTAAGCGTTATCATCGAATTGCCACCATTGATAGGAATTTGGAAATCGCCGAGCAAAACCAAATTGGCGTCGCCAATAATGCCACCACCATTCGATAGTTTAACATTGCTGGCACCGAAAAAAATAACATTGCCCTGCGGTAAAGTTACTTTACAAAAAACTGTAAGTTCTGAATGATCTGCGTAAAATATGGCTTTGCTGACACCAATAACTACATCTGCATTGCCAAACGATTTTTTCATGCCTACGGGCAAATTTACTAAAGCACCCGGTGAAAGAAAATCAATATAATTTTGTGTTCTATTAATTTCGCCAAAAGTAGATTGCGCGTTGTCGCGGTCGCTTTGTACCACCTCGGGCACAACAAAATTATTTTCAATATACTGCGCCGTAAATTCTGGCTCAATTTCCTTTTGTTGAAAGTTTGTATTTGCACCTGAATTGTTTTGTTGTAAATAATGCTCTAATTCTGGAAAAGCATGCAGTGTTGTTGCATTTTCTACAATGGGTGCAACCAAAATTGCGTTTTTAAGGCTATCTGAGCCGTTAAGTAGCGATTTTGCTTGAAGGCTGGCGCAAAATGCCAAAAGTACGCCAAGCAAAAACAATTGTTTCTGTACCAATTTTCTCATGGATTACCTATTTTATAATTTAAAAGTATGTAGTTTAAATATTTTGGGGGCTAACGCAATTTTTCTTTCAATTCCTGATGTATTGAGGGTTATAAATCAGAATTAATGTTTTGGGGGTCAAAAATTCCAGTTAGAGTGTGTTTAATTTTTGATGGTATTTACCCACTCGCGCACCATCTTCCAGTGTCGCAATCGTAATAATTAGTCTTTAGACTAAATAGCATTATCTCGCAAGCTTTATCCACCCAAACATTTGCTTTTTGTGTTTTTGCCACAGCGCAGCAAATGGTTTTAGCATGCAAACCGCCGCAAAATACCACAAGTACGCCCAATGTAAACAAATCTTTTCGAACCAATTTTCTCATAAATTACTATTTTGTAGTTTAAAAGTGTGTTGTTTAAATATTTTTGGGGTTAACTACTTTATTGCAAAAGAATAAAAAGGCAAAATACAGCTACCAAAAGCTCACAAGATTTTGTGTTTTTAAACACTACTTGTTGTATGTGGGTGCATCTTTCCAACTATCATACATTTTTGAATACACATCTTTGAGTATAGGTAATTGGTCAATCAAGCCTACATCTTTAATTTCAGAAATGTAAATATCAATAATTTCACTAAAAGATTCCTTCAGAAGGTGTCGTTTTGGTCTCCAAAAATCATCCATATCTTTTTTTTGTATTGACAAAAATGATTTTAATCTTAAAATTATTATGTCTTGCTTCGAGAACTCTTCTGTGTCCGTATCCTTTAATGATTCAAATATGCTTACGATTAATTTAGAAGCTTCTACAAGATTTATAAAGTAATGGTCGATAATTTCAGCACCTTCACCAAACAAGGGAGAAATAGACCATTTTCTTGTGAGTGAAACACTGCCAAGTCTATTTTCCCATTTTTCGACATCTGTTTTATATTGCCATTCTAATTCTTCTTTTGCATCTACTAAATATCCAAATTCAAAACAACTTGCAGGGTTCAAATTGATCTCTAAATATTTCAATTGCTCTAATAGCCTTTTATTCATTTTTAATTTTTATTGTTGTGACAAATAAATTTCTGTTATATTAGGGTTTGTTGGACTTGGTTTTATATCATCTACTTTAAAAATTTGGTTAATTGTAATTATTGCTTCTTTTTCGCCTTTATAAACTGTTATATCTTCAACATATTTTCCAATTTTATGAGTTAGGTAAACTAGTACGTTGCCATTACCATTATGCATAAAATCTACAGCTACTTTTTTTTCAACAGACGATGACCAAAACTTTTTTGTTGTAATAGTTTGGCCTTTAACCCAGGATTTAGCAATATTTGATTCGTACTTACCTAACCCTCGGTAAGCTATTCTGTAATCTGTTGGTAATTTCGATAAAGCTATCACTAGAGCATCTTTAAATTCTTGTAAGGTATTAGTAATAGGTATTACACCCTCAGTAGCTAGATTTAAATTACTATACGCTTCACTTGTATAATGTCTAATTACAGCTTCGTCTGCTAAAGTACATCCGTAACTACTAAAACTTAAACTTACCCGTCCTTCTAAAAAATCAGAAGTTGTAATCAAAAAAGCCATGTCATTTCTTAAATAAACTTTATCTGGAACATTCTTCCAGGCATTTATTAGCCTTGAATTTGCTAAAATTCCCGTTTTATATTCAACAGCGGCTGCGTTAAAATTTTGAATGAACAATCTCAAAGTTTGATCATCAAAACCATCTAGGGCTGTATAAAAACTTATTCGCCTTAAATCAGAAGGATGGGCTGGGGAAATTGCATTTGCAAAATCATCCCAATATTGTTGTGCGATTCCAGAATGATTTTTGCGTAAGGCGTCTAAACTCTCACAGCTATTATGCACCAAAACGCCTCTCTCACCTACATAATACGTATGCGTTTTCGCCACCTCAAAATTATAAACAATGGCAGTGGTGTCAATAGCTTGTACGTTGCTAACTGTTGCTAATAACCCACTGGTTAAAAGCACTTTAAAGCCTGTTTTTAATTTACCTGCACTGAGCCAACTGCCTTGTTTCATACCATCAACTACATCATCTTTCACATAAAATGGGTGTTCGGGTGTAGCAAATATAGTATCTTTTCCAGTAATAATGCGCATTAATTTGTGTGTCGTTTTCTTGAAAGTTCGCACTACTCGTTGTACGGTATTGGTTTGAGTTATTTCATCAAAACTTTGCACTTCATCGTTAGCAGCAATTTGTTCAATCGGTTTTGTGCCGTGGGTGGTGTGTACTTTTGTACCAGCAATAAAACATGCGCCTTTAAGGCAAGCATAAGAGCCGTCAGCTTTTTGTACGATGATTAAATCTTCCGAAATTATATTTATACCAATGCCATCAAAATATTTAGCGTCTTCAATAATTCCAACCACTTTGTTGACATCCGTTAAAGTGGCTAAATTATCTAAAACCAAATCATTATTAACGATGTGTGCTATTGTAGAACCTTTAAGATCTTTAAAAACTGTACCTACTGGGTTAATTATTTGTTTAAATTTATTGGCAGTTACAGACCATCCATTTTTTGAAGCACTTAAAATACCAGTGTACCAAGCGTCGCCATAAATTATTTTTCCTTCATTCAATAGTTCTTCTCTAACCTTTAAGAGTGCATTTGCCATTTTTTGTTGTGTTGCAGAAGCATTAGAATTTAAAGAGAGATTTACTAAATCTGCGTATGCACTTTCTTCTTGTTTCAAAAAGGTTGTAACTTCTGTCTGTCTTATTTTAAGAGAGCCTTTTAGAAGTTTTAATCCGATTTCTGTCCCTGCTTGCGTTCCTCCAACAATAAACAATAAATTATTGTACCCATCAACAACGTCTTTAAATAATGGATTACTTCCTAATTCAGCTAAATTACTTAAAGCACCTACAGCATAAAAGCCATCAAGTGCTAAATACGCACGTTGAGCAAGAATCGATAAATCGTAAACTTTTGTAATTGGCGCAAGGCTCACAGCAACATCTAAAGCAATAACTGCTGTACGACCTGCGTCATCATTAAATTTTTTATCGGCTGCGTATTTTAGAAAAATAGCAGGAACAATTGTAATTTTTGGCGTTTCACCTTTATTTAAATTACTCACCGCTTCACTCAAAAAGCTTAAATCAGAACGATTAACAAAACCTACCAAAGTGTAAGGATTTAATCCACTAATCTTTGGCATATCTATCCAGTTAAAGTCTTTGTAGGGTTGATTTGTATTACCTGCGTATCTGGTAAAACTCAAAGAGCTTTGACGGCTTACTGCTATATTACAAGATTTATCGAATTCTACACCGTAATTATTAGTCCCATCAGAAGGGACAGTGAAGATATGGGTTGTATAACTTTTATCCCATAGAAAAATTCGATTACTCAAATCTGAAGTGGATAAATTAAAAAAAGCATCTTCATCCGCCTTGTATGTAGATTTAGTTTTTACCAATTGGCAGATAGCCGTTGTAAAATCTAAGTAGGCATTATTACCAAAAAAGAGCGGATCGGTTTCACCAACGAGTATGCAATAAAAAAGTGAAGTACCTTGTTTTGTACTGATTATCGCCTTGTCATTAACCAGAAGTAATGCAGCTAAAAGACTATCAATTTTAGAAGGTGGTGTTGAGGTTAGCAAATTGTTTATTTGCGTTCCGATATCTGAACTATTAAAATTTTCAGCAGAAAGTATTTTTAAAGCATATAATCTTTGATCTAAAGTGAGCATTGCCAAAGAAGTCGTTTTTACTGGTGACAATAGATTGTACATATCGAGAGTAGTAGTTTGGAGCATTATTTTAGCCAAAACACTCGTTATATCATCATATCCTTGATTCGCTCCTGCAATAGCATCTATGGCAATAAATGGATATTGATTATCGCCTTTATCACCTTGACGCCATGTTTGTTTTTTTACTTCTAAAGCTAAGATATCCTTATAACCATCTTGCACCTGACTGTTTGTAATAGGGCTGTACGTAATAATTTGATAAGCATTTTTAGTATTAACGGCAGTGCTGTACTTAATTAACCCAAAAAACAAAAATGGTGAATAAAAATTAATATCAGCATTTAAAATAGGTCCAGAAATTTTTTCAACTATTGCTCTTGACTTTATTCTTGCACTGTCAACGAGTTGAGCTGAAACCGATTCCTTAGTGCCTATATTATAAAAAGCATTTTGCACATCAGCAGCATTCACACCGTCTTTAAAAGTTAATTCCACATAATTCACTAAAAGCAAATAGGTTTTTATAGTTCGGTTGGCATTTATAACTATCAATCTATTGTTTAATGTATCGAGCCTAACTTTATCATTTATAAATTTATCTCCTTGAGTGTTAGGCACAATGTATTCTTGAACAATATATGGATCAAGTGCTGCTTCTGCAAATAGCGTTTTGCTGTCAATATTTATTACATAATTGATAGAATCAAATTGTCCTAAACCAAAGAAAACTTGATTTCGCGCCATTTGGTCTTTAATTTTCTTTTGACCAAATTTAATAAATAAATGCTGCAACGAATCAATAGAAACAGGCGGGTTGTTTGCTTTCAAAAATGAAACAAAAAACAAAACCAGTATGAGTGTAGTAAAATATTTAATTCTCATAATTATTTTTATTTAAGTTCGCGATTTAAAAAAGATTCCATGAAAACGGATAGAAGCTCTTTTGTTTCGCCTATAAGTACCGCTTCCGTTGCGCCTTCATTTTTCTTTCGGGTAATCATGGCTACATAGCTTTCAGTACTGGCTTTCAAATAGTTCGTAATAAGTTTGTAGGATTCTACTTTATTTGTTTCGCTTGCAAATGCTTTAATTAAAAGGGCTCTGTTGTATTCTCTTTCTGCCAATTTAAAGTTTTTTCGAGCATCGAATTGACCTAATGTTTCAATAGGCACTTCTTCTACACTCAGTAAAATGCTACCGCTATTGTCGGTATTTGCCGTTGCAGTCGTTTGCCCAGTTGGTAAAATGGCACTTTGCATTTGGTTCAGTGCTGTTCTGAAAGCAAGTTCTTTAGCATCCAAATCCGTTTTTAAAGCCGTGATTTTAGCGTCAGTGTATTTTGTGGTTCTAATGTCTTTAATGGATTTAATGAGAATGTTAATTACATCGTTAATGAAATTATCTTTTTCTTTGTTTATTGCGTCTAATCTCGCCTGAGCATCTTTGAAATTTTGTTCTGCCAAATTCATTGCTGCTTTTGCCGCCGCTCGGTCTGCATCAGTTGTCGCATCATTATACTGTTGTTTGGCAATGTCGTAAGCTTTCTTAGCATTTTCTAAATCAATTAAGGCTTGTTCTAAGCGATTTTTTAAATCAGTCGGCAACTCGTTCTCTAAAGTTTGTCGCATCTGATCAATCATTTTAGTAATTTCGCCATAGTCTTTATCAATTGATGTCAAAATCAAATCGTAAAGCGTTTGAATCACATCTTTCACTTGTTTTACTACATTGCCAACACTGACTACATTGCTCCATTCAGGGTCGTAAGCTGTCACAATAAAACCATTCGTGAGTTTTTTATCGCTATTAACGGTGATATTCGTAAATTTTACAGCTATTTTAGTATCGGCGAGCCATGGCACTTTTATCCAACCTTCGCCTGTAAAATTACCATTGCTGCCGCTCACTCGTGTAATAGTGACACGAAAATCGCCTGCCAGAATACTATCGTTTATAAAAAGCGTTGCCAAAGGCGTTTGAGATAGCGTGCCAATTGTCGGCTGTTGTCCACAAACAACGCCATTTACTACACCTGCGGCAAGCGTTGTTGCTTGCAAAGGCGCAGTATAACTCACTAAATTAGTACCGCATACACCGCCAAGTTTAATTTCGTAAGTTGTGTTGGGTTCTAAAGCGGTCAAATTTAAAAAATTATTGGCGGTGGTTTGCTCTACCCATTGATTATTTAGCGTGGTGCTGTATTTTCTATAAGCCACTCGAAATTGGTAATGCACCGTTGAAGGCGACCAACTCACGTTAATTTGGTCGGCAGCGCGTGCCTGAACTTGCAAACCTGTAGGTATAGCGCAAGCACCATTATATTTAAACGCAAATATTTCGGAATAACCATCGTTTTTGAAAAGCGAAAGTGGCACTGTTCCATTATTAGCAATGGCATGAACGCGCCAAGCATACGTTTTCGCAGGTTTTAATTGTTTAAGAGCAGCATCTATGGTATCGGTTGGAACATTCTTTGTGGTGGTATAAATGGGTGTAGTGTTCAAAAACTGCTGCTTAATGTCTCCGAGCTCATCTACAATTTCTACTAAAGCATATTCGTAATTTGTCTGAAATCCCGACTGACTAATGGGTGCGCTCCAGCTAAACGGTATTGTTGTAATGGTTGTTACTTGAATATTTTCGCCATTGCGCGGTGCAATTAGCACGGGTGCATCGTTCGTAGTTATTGAAATAGATGTAGAAAGTGAACCGATTTTGGCACTTGTCAGATAATCTAATACCTGAAAGTTTATGGTGTAAGAGCCATCGGCTAAAAGATGATTGTAATTATCAGCACTGATACCTTGCAGGTTTTCGAACTTAAAATAATTATTCAGTTCTAAACCCAGTGTTAAAGTTGCTCCGTTTTGTAAAGTCATAACAGTCTCACCACTCACAATATCGTTGCTATAAGCGATTACTGTGTTTTCTTTTGAAATGATGAGTCGCAGTTTAATCCGTTTGGGTGTGAGTTCAACGTTATTACACGTAATACACGAGATGAAACCCGTAAAACGCGCATTGGTAACATTGGCATAATCTTTCAAACTGGCAGAATATGGCGGGGTAACTTGAAGCACAGTATTGATATCTTGTGCTTTTATAGCTGATGACAACGAAAAGAGCAGTAGAAAACAGGCTAAAAATTTTGACACTGGCTCATTCAGTTTTGAAACGAACAGTTTTAGGTTTGTGAAAAATTTCATTTGCAAATATTTATTAGTTGTTGAATTAGAAGTGTTAAAAATTATAATCAAATTGGCTCACAAAACCACACTGAACAAAGGAGGCAACTATAATTATTCTGTTTTCGGTCTAAAGTAGATTGCCCATTACTGGAGTCACCTTGAAAAAAGGTAAGGAATACAAAATTATTTTCTACGAACTGCACTATAAGTTTTGACTCAATTTCAACTTGTTGAAAGTTGAAAGGAGTTCCTAAATTGTTCTGTTGCAAATACTGCTCCATTTTTTTGTAAGCTTGGAACATAGCAAAGTTTCTTACATCACACAGTACCAAAACAGCGCTTTCAAGGCTGTATGTGCCATTAAATAGAGTTTTAGCTGGCAAACTGGCGCAAAAAACCAAAACCACGCCCAGCAAAAACAATTGTTTTTGTACTAAATTTCTCATGGATGTCAAAATTTATTTAGTTTAAAAGTATGTTGTTAAAATATTGGGTGGTAAAGTAATTTATCGTCTAATACATAAAATGTAACGTATTCTCGCCATTAACGATTAGCAACTAATTCTTAATGAAAATTTTCAAACTTTCAACAACGTTTATTTTTCATAATTGAACAATATCTGTGAACATTAAAAAAATCAATTTATAAAGAATTACTTATTAGGAAGACCATCTATACCAGTCCCTGCTCCTAAAGAGAATATAAATGAATAAATAGTAATTATTAAAAAGAAACCATAAAAGAAAATTTTAAATATGCTCCAGAACATTTTTGACCATTTTTTATTAGATAGAAAATAGAATAAAAAAATAAAATTTATTATAAAACAATATGAAATAAGTATTGCACTTAAAATTATTAGCAATACAGAAAGTTTTAAATAAATTTCATCAATTTTTGCCTTTGAAAAATTAAAAAAATAGAGCAATATAAAATAGATAGATAATGAAACATAGAATAATACCTTTTGGATTTTAATATTCTTGATGTAAAATGACTCCATAGTTAATTTAATTAAAGTTTAAAATATTTTTTTATTTTTTGCATCGACTCATTTAAAACCTTTCCAGGAATAAACATATCATACGGCTCTCCTGCCTTATGGGGCTCAGGGTCTAAATCATTAGTTTGATATTTAAAATCTTTTTTTGAACCATTTGAAACTTTTTTCAGTATGTTTACAAAAATCTGGGCCATTTCTAAAGAAGATCCTTTTAAATATTTTGATGCCTCATATAAATTTATGCTGCTATTACTATGTGACATATTTATCAAGTAGTAAAGAGAAAATCTTTCAATTTGATCTTCTAATTTATTTATTAAATTTAATTCATCAATATCAGAAAGATTACCATTTGCATCTATATTTCCCCCTAATGTTGTTAAGAATAATTTTGCTCTTTTACTCCAATCAGAATTTTCTAATGACGGAGGTAAGAGGTAAGCAGATAATACATCTGAAACAAAATCTTTATCAGTAAGTTGTAGCTGAGGATAAGAGGCTGTTTGGCTTGCTTCTCTACCAATTAGGTATGCTGCTATATTTCCCTCAATATTAAACCATCCACCATAATTACTAATATCTATGAACATATCTTTTGCTCTCTTATTTGGACTATTTGTTGATCTTCTATATGCAAGCATACCAGCACCCCCTCCTAAATCTCCGACCCAAGTACAACCCTCCAATCCTGTATTAAAGTTAGCATCAATTTGAGGGATGCTCCTCGAACAAGCCTCCCATCTTGCTTCTAACCCAATCATAATATGCCCAAAATCGACACCTTTATCACCGTCTGGAACTTCTGGACTATTAAAAAGCTTTACAAATGTTTCATTTAAAATCTTTGTTGGGTCTTCTGGATAAGAAAAATATGAACAACAATACGCATTAAACCCAGCATTACGTAATGTCGATTGCATTTGTTTATAGTCAAAACTCCAAGTAGTTCCATAATAAATACCCCTTAATGTTTTAATTCTTTGAAGAATATTTACAAATTTAGGGTCTGAGTTTATTAATTTTGTCTCGGCCTCTTTAACAGTTTTAACTAACTCCTTAAAACCTTTACAACCATTAGTCGTTGCATCAACTATTAATGCGTCATCAGAATTTGTAAAAAGACCTAATCTAATCTTACTTGTTCTTAGATCGTTCCATTGAGAAAAGTATAAATCGGTTCCAATCCCATAATCCATTAAATTATCTGTTGGATTTAATTGTGCAATAATTTTATCTTCAAAAATATGCTCTAAACCGCATGAGTTACCATGTCCTATTTCGTGGCCTATTTGTTTTGAAGTAATTGTTGAATTTCCTGTAAAAATAAAACTATATTTTTTACCAATCGGAGTATGTCCAATAATAATATTATTATTTACGTCATTTTGAGCTTTGTTTAGTAAAAAAATATTTAGCAAATTTGTTTCATTACTTAAACCAAGTTGGTTTTCGTACTCATTGATTATTTTTTTCTCGTCGGAACTATAAACACTAAAAATACTATTTTCAACATTTAATAAAGAATTTGAATCATATACATTTGTTTGCCAATTAGTTTTTCTATCTATTTTTATATCTACGATGGCCTGTTTAAAAATATTAGATAATTCAATTTGAAATTGATTCAGATTGATTTCTAAACCAAAGCCATTTACTGGCACTAAATTGATATTTAATTTAATGATATCGTAAGATGCCAAATTTACTTTTCCACAAATTCCTTTTTTATGCGTAACATCATAGTGCGTATTTACAACTGCATAAACATTATCAATATTTCTATCAGTGGTCCCAAAAACAGAAATTCTCCATGTATTATCACCATTATTTAAAGCATTAACCCTTCTCCCATCAGAAGTTATGAAAAATATACTATCTAAACTAATATTTCTTGGGTTCATAACTATTCTAGCGGTAATAATATCACTATCTCCAGAAGCAACACTTTTCCAAGGCACCGAATAAGATCCGCCAAGTAAAGAACTACAATTTGAACAAGGTAAAACTTCATAGTTATTTAATGATTTATTGCTTTTTTTGTCAAACCCGAATTTTGAATCCTTTCCGTTTTCAAAGACAATTATTGGCGCATCAATATCAATTAATTGTTCTGAATTTACACCAATTTTGCCACTTCCAGTACTTTTTATTGGATCTGAAACAATAGGATTTAACTTAGCTATAGCACCATTTTTACTGATGGTATATTGAACTCCGTTTTTATCAGTTACTATATAATTACTGCCGATTGTTATCTTTTGAACTATAACACCTAAATTATTACTAATTTCAATTTGAAAAGGTTGGGTAGTTTGATTTAAAGAAATACTTCCAACAACAAAATCTAAATTAATTTCATTGTTAATATCTGGATTAAACAATGAATCTAAATTAATAATTCCATTACTATTCGGCACGTAGGATGTCTCAATATAACCTGCTATCAATTTCTTATCCGTATTCACTGAAATATTCGTAAACTTAACTGCAATTTTAGTATCAGCCAACCAAGGCACTTTTATCCATCCTTCGCCACTAAAAGTTCCATTACTACCATTAACAAAGGTGATAGTAACAGGAAAATCACCCGCCATTATAATATCGTTTATAAAAAGAGTCGCCAAAGGCGTTTGAGATAGCGTGCCAATTGTCGGCTGTTGCCCACAAACAACGCCATTTACTACACCTGCGGCAAGCGTTGTTGCTTGCAGAGGCTGTGTATAACTTACTAAATTAGTACCGCAAACACCTCCGAGTTTAATTTCGTAAGTGGTATTAGGTTCTAAGGCGGTTAAATTTAAAAAATTATTCGTTGTGGTTTGTTCCACCCATTGGTTGTTTTGCGTGGTGCTGTATTTTCTATAAGCCACTCGAAATTGATAATGCACCGTTGAAGGCGACCAACTCACGTTTATTTGGTCGGCAGCTTTTGCCTGCACTTGCAGACCAGTAGGTATAGCGCAAGCACCATTGTATTTAAACGCAAATATTTCAGAATAACCATCGTTTTTGAAAAGTGAAAGCGGTACTGCTCCGCTATTAGCAATAGCATGAACGCGCCAAGCATACGTTTTTGCAGGTACTAATTGTAATTGCGCTGCATCAATCGTTAAGTTCGGAATATTTGTTGTCGTGGTTTTTATGGGTGTTGTTGTTAAAAATTGTTGATTGATATCACCCAATTCATCCGCAATTCCTACCAGCGTGTATTCGTAATTTGTTTGAAAACCCGACTGACTAATCGGTGCGCTCCAACTAAACGGTATTGTTGTATTGGTTGTAACTTGAACGTTTTCGCCATTGCGGGGTGCAATGAGTACGGGTGCGTCGTTCGTAGTTATTGAAATAGATGTAGAAAGTGAACCGATTTTGGCACTTGTCAGATAATCTAATACCTGGAAGTTTATGGTGCAAGAGCCATCGGCTAAAAGATGATTGTAATTATCAGCACTGATACCTTGCAAGTTTTCAAACTTAAAATAATTATTCAGTTCTAAACCCAGTGTTAAACTTGCGCCGTTTTGTAAAGTCATAACGGTCTCACCACTCACAATATCGTTGCTATAAGCGATTACCGCGTTTTCTTTAGAAATGATAAGTCGCAGTTTAATGCGTTTGGGGGTGAGTTCAACATTATTACACGTAATACACGAGATGAAACCCGTAAAACGCACATTGGTAACATTGGCATAATCTTTCAAACTCGCTGAATACGGCGGAATAACTTGTAGCGCAGTATTGATATCTTGCGCTTTTAAAGCTGATGTCAGCGAAAAAAGCAGTAGAAAACTGACTAAAAATTTTGACACTGGCACATTCAAAACTTTTAATAGTCGAGTTGTTGGTGTAGTAAATCTCATTAGCAAATCTTGATTTAGTGGTTAAAAAGTAACAACTTCCGTAGTTTAATTTCCCGCAGAAATTCTCAGAAACTTATATTTATAGTTATTTTTCAGCGGATTTCTGCGAAAATTTCTGCGGTTTTCTGCGGGAAAGCTCATTAAAAATTATAATTGTAACCTATAGTTGCATTTAAGCGCACGCTTTTCGAAACAGGCACCGATATCCGTCGCCACTGATTGGAAAGACTAAAACTCAAATTGTGTTTTTCTTTGAGCGTCGTGTTCACACCCATACTCAAATTCAAAATATCCGTTGTAGCTGCATTGATATTGGCTCTGTTAAAAGAAGCACCCCAAGTTGTCGATACTTTTTTGTCGAATAATTTCTTACTGGCACTGAACGTAGGTCCGTACGTTGTTGAAGGTGCTACACCTGCGCTGAGTGCGTAATTAAATCCGGAAGTGACACTCAGATCTAAAGCAGTGAATGAACGAACGTAATTCAAAGTGCTATTAAAAAATGCAGTGCTTACACTATTTTGAGCTTTGCTTTGATTCGCTGACTCTAAAAAACTGAATAGCAATGTAAGGCTTTGAAAACCCGTTTCACTCTGCTGAAAATTGTAATTGAGGTTTACACTGGCGTTTTGTGAAAGCTGTGTAAAATTGAGCGTGTCTAAATTGTCGTAGGGTGTTAATTTGTTGATTTTATCGAATGGCGTGCGAATGAAAGTATAAGATTGAAAATTGGAGTAATTAGCAGAAACATCCATTTTTTCGGTGGGTTTAAAACTTATGTTCGCTAAAACAACCATTTTATTCAAATTGCTTTTACCTGTGTTGGCTAAATCGTCGTGCTGTAAACCTGTGCTGAACTGCACATTCACTTTGCCATGGTATTGTGAGTTAACCGTTAGGTTTTCAAAATCGTTCGTGAAGTAATAGCCACCGAGTGTTCTATAATTTGGGTCAACGCGCTCGAAAGCCATGCCAATTAAACCTTCTTTACCAATTTTATAATTCAATCCTGTTTTTACTGCCGAATACACTTTTGTCGATGCGTTGGTGTTAGGTAGCAAGGTGGAAAAAGATTTTGTAAACAAGGAATTGTTGGCTGCACTGTTATGATCGTTTAAATCGAGTGTTAGAACGCTCGTTGAAAGTTCAGAATCCCACGTTAAATCTTTCGATACTGGGAAACCAGATTGAATAGCAAATGCCAAATTTTCCATTGGCTTAATATCGGAATAATTGATATTTTCAGGCGCAGGTATCGAATTCTGCGCATCTTTAGCATAGAAAACTGCGAGACCTAATTTCAATTTATCGGCGTTATAACCCACTTTAAATCCGCCACCCAGCCGTTTGTACGATGGTTTAACCGTGCCTGATGTATCTTCGGCAATGGCGCGTAGAAATCGCCCTCCCAGAATTTGAAATTTCCATTTCGTGGGTTCATATTCAAAATCTGCACCCGTGAATTGCATTCCCGACATTGTGTATGGCGATAGCGTTGTAGAAATATCGCCGAAATGCCCTTTCAGTTTCTTAAATTGCCCACCTAATTTACTAAAATCTGGATTAAATGCCATTCGATTAAATTTAAAAGAAGGATTTGTATAATTCAATTTTAAATTCGAGTATGTAAAAGAAAAAGGCAAACTGTATCCATAAATTTCTGCTTTCACATTACCGGTTACTACATAACTAAAAGGATCAACAGGCGTTTCTGAATCGAAATTGGCTAAACCTGAGACAGAAACACTACCACTTACCTTAAAAGGTTTGCTTTTAATTTTGTCTTCTAATTGCTTTTTTTTATCCAGCAACTCTTTCTTTTTCGCATCCAACTGTCCTTTGATATTGTCGAATTGAATGTCATCTTGTGAAAAACATTCTGTTCTCATAAGCAATAGTATAGCCGAAATGATTAGACAGCGAAGGCTAATTTTCTGCATAGTTGTTAGGTTAAAAAATTATTGTTAGTAAAACTCATTTATATGAGTTTCAATGGTTCTAATTTACAATTGTACTTTAAAATAAGAAATCTTCGATTTCTATTGATTTTTTCTTCTTAGAGGCGTACTCGCTGCGCTCGCACGCCTCTTTTTTGATTTAAACTTTGAAACATTATTTTTCTATTGTATTGTAGTTATGGACGCAACGGTATTAAAACTCTACTTTCACTTCTTTCCAATTGCTCATTGTCCCATCTTTAAACACTGCGCGGATGGCATATTTATATAAATTACTGGCACTAACATTGTTATCTACGATACTTGAATTGCGTGTATCTACTACTTTCCAGAGTGTAAATGGAATTTTGCCTTGCGTTTTGTACAACTGATATTCTACTACACCTTGCTCTTCGTATTTCCAAGCCACAGTAATTTTTTGAGTTTTTCTATCGGGTTCAGCACTTAAGTTGACAGCAACTTTAGCTTTTTTATCTTTCGGTATTTCAACTGTTAGTGGCATTGTTGGTGTAGATTCATTTTTGCTCTTATCAATGGCAATAATGGTGTAAGCAATTTTTGTTAATGGCGTAACATTCATGTCTGAATATGTTGTGCTGTCACTTCCTTTAAACTCTTTCACCAATTCCCAACGTTCTTCTTTTGAAGTATCAGGAAGCGTTTTTTTGTAAATGCGGTGAAAAGCAACGTCATCCGAATTACTATTTGCCCATTCTAAATTGACTTTACCTTCTTCGATTTTAAATTTTGTAAAAGATGGGGAAGTGGGCGCAATTTTATCGGGCTTCGATAATTCAATAATCTCACAAGGTTTCGACTGATTGTAGCGTTTATCTAAAGCAACAATGGTGTAATACACATTCGAGTTCGCCATTTTTAAATTAACCGAGTCCTCAAATTCTAAAGCGATTAATGGCTCTTTATTCATCAAACTCATTTCTTCCTTTTTGGTGTTCGATTTGAAAACATTGTAACCCATGATGTCTTTATCTGTATTGGCATTCCATTTTAGAATCACTTTCCCAGAATCATTAACAGTTCCGACTAATCCTGTTGGAATGGCAGGTGGCGTTGAATCAACAGGTTGAACTAACAAAGGAAATGAAGACATTTTGAAATCATATTTATCGACGGCAGAAACAATAAAATAATTGGAAGGCATTAAACCTACTACCGTAGCTTTACGCTCACCTTTCGCAATTCGCGGGTTGACAATTTTAAATGCACCTTCATTTTGATTGGATTGACTGATTTCGAAGTGATCGAAAACCGCACTTGTATCTTCAGCATATTTCCAAACCAATTCAACAGTAGAATCGTTCGTGACTAAAGCATTATCGAAATTGGGAGCAAATTTCAAACCTTCATGTCCGAAGCCACGCATAATTTGTTCAGATGGCGGACTTATTTCTCCAAAACTCGTTACACCTTTCACGCGGTAGTAATACACTTTATCATTTTCAGGTAAACTATCCGTATAACTCATTCGTGTCAAAGGCGCATCTGAAGTGTTTAAATTAACGATCGGAACATCCGTTACGTTTTTAAAATGAATGCTTTCTTCCGAGCGTTCTAAATAAAAGGCATTGAAAATATTAGCATAGTATTCGTAATCCCAATGGAAAAGAAAGCCCCATTTTTGACAACTCAACTTTAGAAGGTAGAGCATCGAATAGAAGGGTAGATTTTGAAATTAGCAATTCACCAAAATAGTTATAGTAATTAGAGAAAGGATTTTATAGAGAAATCGTTCCCTTATTTTTTTGAACTAAGTAGAGATTTTATACTTCTATTACACCTATTAAACCAATGCCTCAAGCAGTGCATTTTCTGCAACATCTTTTATCGTAATCAAACTCAAAGACTGAAGCATATCTTCTTTTGGTTTTGACAGTTTTAATTCAAGATCTTTCTGTACGATTTTAGATATGGGGTGTATAATATTTTTTTTGTCAGACAATTTATCTATTCCCCAAAAATCGCGCTTGCTTTTTTCAACGGCTTCGAAAACTTCTCTCAAGTTTATCTCCTCCGGTTTTTTGGCTAAACTATAGCCACCGCCAAAACCAATGCGTGGTTTTACAAGTTCTTTATCTTCCAAATAATTAGCAATTAAACGAACAAGTGAAGGAGTTGAAAAAATGTACCTCGCAATTTCTCCAGATGTAGCACCTTTTTCTTTTTTTTGTGCCACTGCTAAATGACACAAAATGTGTGTCGCCATTACGAAATTATGGTTCATAAAAAAAAATTGAAAAAATTAATTTTAAAATTTAATTGTAACTGAATTTTATACAAATTAAAACGTAATTGTATAAAATTTAGTTACATTCCTTCAATTTTTTTTATTTATTTTTTATTTTTTTTTGTACGAATGTGCTAATAAAAAATCCCTCACAGAGAAATCTGCGAGGGATTTTTTGAATTAAGTCAGCCGCTAGGCTGGCGACTCTGCCGTTTAAAAGCCAAAAATTGTACTCATTATTTTATTGTGAATGATGTAAGTAAAATGCAAATTGAAATTTTGGGGAATGTTGAAGAAAGCCCTAAGAACGATAATTCTAATTCTGGGGGTAGAACCTTAAATCGGATGATAAGTTTAGAATTTAAATTTGAATAATTCTAAGTTAAAAAAAATCTTCATATACCTTGAAATTAGTATGTCGGCATAAATATTGCAACTTATGAAATGTGTAGTAGGCTAAACATTTCTCGAAAATGTTTTCTTACTGCCCGAAAACCGATTTTACCTACACTTTACCTTCGCCTTAATTGGCGGAGGTATTTTTTTTAGAAGCTGTTTGGATTATCTGTTTTGAGTTGAAAGTATTGTATTTTTGAATAAAAGGTTTTAAAATTTTTGACATATAGCAGAGCTACATTGAGGAAATTTTGGAATCTTTGATTTAAAAAGATTTAGTTTCAGACGAAACAGATAATTCAAACAGCTTCTTATTGAATTAGTTTCGCAGCATTGATGCGATTGAGATACCTCACCAAATACTTGCCTAAAATATCGAACTCAATATTTACCGAATCGCCAACTTTTAAATTTTTGAAGTGTGTATGCTCGAATGTGTAAGGAATTATTGCCACACTAAAAGTATTATCTGTCGGTGTCACAACTGTTAAACTGACGCCGTTCACACAGACGGAACCTTTATCAACGAGGATATAATCAGGGTTGAGTGCGTATTCGAAACTAAAAACCCAAGAACCTTCTAATGTTTCTACGCTTGTACAGATAGCCGTAGTATCAACGTGTCCTTGAACAATATGTCCATCAAGCCGCGCAGATGCGAGCATAGCGCGCTCTAAATTAACCAAATTACCCACTTTTAAATTGCCCAAATTACTCCGAATGAGCGTTTCGTCAATTGCTGTTACGGTGTGTGTATTTTCAGTAAGAGATACAACAGTTAAACACACACCATTATGCGCTAAACTTTGGTCAATTTTAAGTTCAAGCGCTAAAGCCGATTCAACCACAAATTCGACATTTGAGCCTTTGTGTTTTATTTTTTTGATGACGCCGAGCGTTTCGATAATTCCTGTAAACATCTTAATGAGTAATGAGCACACTTGGTGCAACTGAAATGGGTATTTTTAGCAAATGTAGAGATTTTTTCACAAAGGGTACTAACCACTCCATTGAAATAATTTAAACCATTAAAATAGGTTTTGTCCGCAAATAATATATAAGAGCCTCTTTTCAATTTTCTGAGCGCTTAGTGAGGCTCTCTTACTCGAATACTTTTAGTAACACCAAATTAAAATCGGCGCGAAATCGCGAACCAGGGGCTGAAGAGAAACAAAGAGCGCAGTAATTAATGGTGCTATGACTTTGAGTTAGCATCAGATTAATGGATGAAATACTTGAAAATGGTTTAAACCTGCGGAATGTATGTATTTTTACCCACATTCCGCAGATTTAGTTTTTTAAATCTGCGGAATGTATGTATTTTTACCCACATTCCGCAGATTTAAAAAAAAATGACAGGCCGTAAAACAGAATTAGCTACTTTAGAAAACGCATATTTTTCCAAAAAATCAGAATTGGTTGCCGTTTTTGGGAGAAGGCGGGTTGGCAAAACTTATTTGATTGGTTCTTTTTTTGAAGGTAAAATAGATTTTGAATTAACGGGTTTGAAAGATGGAACGAAAGCGCAGCAATTGAGAAACTTTGCATATAGTATGAAAGATGCTCAAAAGTTAGCAACTCTACCACAATTACCCATTGATTGGTTAGATGCTTTCCATCAGCTTAAAACTTATTTAGAATCATTGGAAGGTACCGAGCGTAGGAAAGTAGTTTTTATTGATGAATTGCCATGGATGGCAAATGGGAAATCGGATTTTCTGACAGGCTTTAGTTATTTCTGGAACAGTTATGCAGCTAAGGAAAATATTATCGTCGTTATTTGCGGTTCAGCTACAGCCTGGATGATTCAAAAAATTATCAACGATAAAGGCGGCTTACACAATCGTGTTACGCGCAGAATACATCTTCAACCGTTCACGCTCGCAGAAACAGAAGCATATTTTTTAGAGAAAAACATCGTTTTCGATCGTTATCAATTGCTGTTATTATATATGACAATGGGAGGTATTCCTCATTATTTGGATCAAGTACAAGGTGGCAAAAGTGCGATTCAAAATATTGATGATATTTGTTTTCATCAAGATGGCTTATTACGGACAGAATTTGAGAATCTGTATAGTTCTTTGTTTACAAACTCAGAGCGATACGAATCTATTATCTCTGCGCTTTCTTCAACTTGGAAAGGAATGAATAGAGCTGAGATAATTGCCAAAACACAAATTTCGGATGGAGGAGGTTTGACGATGATGTTGCAAGAATTAGAGCAATCGGGTTTTATTTCATCTTATATTCCATTCGGAAAAAAGAAAAAAGATACGCTTTTTAGATTAACAGATTGTTACTCGCTCTTTTATTTAAAATTTATTCAGAATATACCAACCAAAGAAACGCTTTCTTGGCAATCATTAAGTCAGACACAAACTTGGATTACATGGAGTGGCTATGCTTTTGAAAACATTTGCTTTCAACATATCGACAAAGTTAAATCTGCTTTAGGTATTGCAGGAATTCACACCAATCAATACAGTTTTTTAGCAAAAACAAATGAAGAAAATGAAGGCGCTCAAATTGATTTGCTCATTGACCGACAAGATAACGTTATTTCACTTTGTGAAGTAAAATTCTATAACGATGAATGGGTTTTATCAAAAACAGATGCCGATAATTTACGGCGCAAAAAAAGTATTTTTCGGCACGTAACAGGCACTAAAAAGCAAATCTTCATTGTGTTAATAACAACTTTTGGATTGCTAAAAAACAAACACAGTTTAGGTTTGGTGGATAATGTATTAGATATGAATGCTTTGTTTTAGTAAAATTAAAAAATGAAGGAAACCATAATAGATGTTATCATTCCCGCTTTCAATGAGGAAAAATCAATTGGTAAAGTTATTGACGACATTCCGAAAATTGTGCGGCATATTATAGTTTGTAGCAACGCTTCAACCGATAGGACGGCGGAGGTTGCTCAAAATCAGGGTGCTATCGTTGTTCATCAACCTCAGCGCGGATATGGCAACGCTTGTTTAAAAGGTTTAGATTATATTGCAGCATTAGACACCAAACCTGACATCGTCGTTTTTTTGGATGGCGATTATTCCGATTATCCTGAAGAGTTGGTTGAAATTATAGAACCCATTATAAAAAGCAATTACGATTTAGTTATTGGCTCGCGTGCTTTAGGTACAAAAGAAGATGGAGCGATGATGCCGCAACAAATTTTTGGCAATTGGTTGGCTACATGGCTCATTAAATTATTTTTTGGTTACACCTTTACAGATCTTGGTCCGTTCAGAGCAGTTACTTACGCTGCGCTTCTGAAAATGCAGATGATTGATAAAAATTACGGATGGACAGTTGAGATGCAAGTTAAAGCAGCTAAATTAAAATTGCGCTGCACAGAAGTACCCGTCAGATACAGGAAAAGAATAGGTCAATCGAAGGTGAGTGGCACACTTAAAGGCACAATTAGCGCAGGTTACAAAATTATTTTAACAATTTTTCGTTATATTTAGTGAATTGGGGAGTGAAAAGCAAGAGTACAATTTAGAAAAAAGGAAATATTTTTTAGCTAATTTGCCTTTAGCTTATCACTAATAACTCACCGTTAATTATTGACAAAATTTAATTTGGTTTTTTAATGCGGGTTTGATAATCAGAATATTAAATCGACATTTTTGTGACTAAATAAGCGTTTTATCGTCTATAAATCGTAAATTTGCACAGAATTAAATTTTGGTAGAATAAAATTCGGTGTGGTTTATAAGCCAATTTTCGTCTAAAAATTATTTCCAATTTTTCAACTCAACCATTATGCTTGGTTATTTGTTTTTAGCAATTTATTGTATCTGCGTCATTTTTACCACTACGCATTGTATTATGCAACTCGATTTGCTCTATTGGTTTCGCCAAAGAAAGCAATCGGTTTTACCTATTGTTACAGAATACCCTAAAGTTACAATTCAATTACCGCTTTACAACGAACAATTTGTAGTTGACCGCTTAATTGACAATATTGTTTTGCTCGATTACCCAAAAGATAAACTCGAAATTCAAATTCTCGACGACTCAAACGACGAGACAGTAGCACTTTGTGCTTCTAAAGTAGCGCACTATGCTGCGCAAGGTTTTAATATTCAACACATCCGCCGCGTTGATCGCTCAGGCTTCAAAGCAGGCGCGCTTAAATATGGTTTAACGCTCACAGATAGTGAATTTGTAGGTGTTTTCGATGCAGATTTTTTGCCAAAACCCGATTTTTTAAAATTGACGATTCCGCATTTTTTGAAAGACGATAAAATCGGTGTGGTTCAAACACGTTGGGAGCATATAAACGAAACTGAATCGCTTATCACGCGCTTACAAGCGTTGCAACTTAACGTACATTTTTCGATTGAACAAATGGGGCGTAGAAATGGTGGATTCTGGTTGCAATTCAACGGAACTGCAGGAATTTGGCGCAGAAAAACGATTGAAGATGCAGGTGGTTGGCATTCCGATACGCTCACTGAAGATTTAGATTTAAGCTATCGCGCTCAGCTTAAAGGTTGGAAAATAGAATACTTGGAAGAAGTAGGTACGCCATCTGAATTACCCGCTGAAATGAATGCTTTAAAGGCGCAACAATTCCGTTGGATGAAAGGTGGAGCAGAAAATGCACGCAAGTTGTTGAAAATGGTGTGGAATTCCGATTTAAATACAGCACAAAAAGTGCACGCAACGCAACATTTAATGTCTTCTGGTGTTTTCTTAGCATTGTTACTTGCAGCAGTGATAAGTGTACCGCTAATGTTTTATATCGACGATTTAGAATTTGATACAAAATTCTTTTTCGTATCTATTGCAGGATTGTTTTCTATCATCTCCTTGAGTTTGGTAGCAAATTTGCAACCATATAATTTACAAGGTGACACGCGTTTTCAACGCGCAATGTATCTTATCGGCATATTTCCTGTTTTCTTAACGCTTTCAATGGGAATGAGTTTACACAATGCCGTAGCTGTTTGGGAGGGATATACGGGAAGAAAATCGGATTTTGTACGCACTCCTAAATTTGGAACGAAAAAGGAAGGTGATAAAGGAGCATCAGGACAAAAAACATATATTCCGAAACAATTGCCAAAATCAACTTTTGTTGAAGCATTTTTTGCAATTTATTTCGGATTTGCTTTAATTTGCAGTTTTTTTACCGGAGTGCACGAGTTTCAAATATTTCACGCCATGCTAACTTTTGGCTTTGGTGCAATTTGTTTCTTTTCAGTGCGTCACCACTTAATAATGCAACACGCTGCGGCGGCTTAAAATAGACTCGAATTCAAAGAATTTAAAGAATAAATAGAATGAAGTGAGTTCAAAAAATTCTTCAAATTCCTTAGATTCGAGTCAATCTATGAAAGGGTATTTTTTTAGAAAAATTGGTTTATTTGTTTTAGAACTCACGTGCATCACGCACGTGAGTTTTTTTTGTGAACGCTACCAATTTAATGTCTTACTGCTCTCCTACTCAATTGCTTTTGGTGTCTATTTTTATTTTTTAAGAAATTTGAAAGTAGCTGATATAAAGCTCGCTCTAATTTTTGCGGTTCTTGCCAGATTTATCGCCATTTTTTCTACCCCGCACCTATCAGACGATTTTTTCAGATTTTTTTGGGATGGCAGTTTGACTTTGAATGGCATTAATCCCTACATTTTCAAACCAACCGATTTACAACCGTGGTTAAGTACGCAAAACGAAACGGTGAAATACGCATTCAGTAAAATGAATTCACCCGATTATAATTCCGTTTATCCACCGATTGCTCAAAGTGTTTTTGCTACTGCTGTTTTTCTTTTTCCAAAAAGTATTTATGGCGCAACAGTTTTCATTAAGTTTATAAATTTTTTGGCAGAGTGTGGAACGCTTTATTTTTTATATAAACTCACGAAAAAAATAAATCCGAAAGCCGTTTTAGTGTATTCGCTCAATCCTTTCCTCATTGTTGAACTTTGTGGCAATGCACACACTGAAGCCTTGATGATTGTCTTTTTTGCGGCGGCTTTGTATTATTTGCAAAAATTTCCTCCCTACAAGGTAGGGACAGACTCAGGCAGACAGCTAAGTGAAACATTTGTTCCTTCAAGCCTTGACGGCCTCTCTAAAAGCGTAGGAGGTGAAAAAAAATCTATGTTTCTCGCAGGTCTATTTTTAGCACTCAGCACAGCCTCAAAATTATTTGTACTGCTATACGTTTTGTTTTTTGCTCGAAACTTAAACTTCAGAAAAGGAATTTATTTTATGGGCGTTTTCACTATAGCTTGCATTATTTTTTTCATCCCATTTTTTCAAACTATCTTTTCTCCCACCCTTCGAAATAATTCACTCGGTCTATTTTTCAATAGATTCGAGTTTAACGCTTCCGTATTTTACATCCTTAAATTTTTTGGCGAGTGGCTATATGGTTTCGATACTATACATTTAGTCTCACCCATTTTAATGTGCATTTTTATCGTTTTCGCCATCATCCTCCATCTAAAAAAATCTTTTTTCACCACCGACCTGCAAACATTTTCACGCGCCTGTTTGATGCTTTTTTACGCTTACATTATTTGCAGCACCACCGTTCACCCTTGGTATTTGGCTTTTCCCGTTTTTTTTGCTGCCATGAGCGGTTATTATTTCCCATTGGTACATTCGTTTTTTATTGTTCTGAGTTATGCAGGTTATTCGCAAGGCAGTAGTAAGAGTATTGAAAATTTGTGGTTTGTTTTGATTGAGTATAGTGTAGTTTTGGTAGTTTTTTTGTTTGAACAGAATCCAAGTACGTATCAAACCAAACGCTCTAAATCGCGCCAAGAAATATAATCGCCTTTGGCGGCTTGGATGGAAGATTCACAAAAAACGAGGTCCCGTTATCATCAGTGCGGGGAATTGACTAAATAGTTCCAACGCTTTTTTGCTCAATTGTCTATCTATCATTGTACAATTTCACTTTTCAAAATTAAAATTGTACAATGATACACGTTTTTTGAGGGCTTTTAGGCACTTTTTAAATGTTTTTGATAAAATTTGAGGCGATTATGTTTTTTGTTTATGCACATTTTGGAAATTCGCTTTTAAAAATTGGATTGCTCTGCCACAACGCTATCAAGTTTTAATTTTTTTATTTTTATTTTTTTAAAATCGTAGCCGTTTAAATTTTAATGTAAACAACAGTATTAGATTCGATTTTTAATTGTAACACCATTTGTTAAATTTAACAAGATCAAAATCATTTTTGAAAAATTTTTGTAAGCATCATCAGAAATTTTGCGCAGCGCTTTGCTTTTAAAAAACCTACTATTCGTAAACTTAAACCTAAAAATGTCTGTTTAGTACTTAACTTTGAAAAAATTTAATACTATTTTAAATCACCAACTTCGCAGATACCCTGACAATGAAATTTGCTTTTTTTACACTCGCGCTTTTTTCTTTTCCCCATTTAAAAGCACAAGAGAACTATGAAATTCAAGTATATAGTTCGCCCACGCAACAAAAAAACTCGACAATATTCGAATCGCATACAAATTTTACTTTCGATGGCGAGAAAGATGTTGTCAATAACGTTAGACCTACACATCATTCTACGCACCAAACCATTGAAATCACTACAGGTATAACAGATAATTTTGAAATTGGCGCTTACGTTTTTACAAACATCACGCCAGGCTATGGTTTTAATATTATCGGAACACATATTCGCCCACGCATTACGGCACCTGAAAGTTGGAAATTGCCGATCGGTTTAAGTTTTTCGGCTGAAATTGGTTATCAGAAATCGACATACTCGGAAGATACTTGGAGTTTAGAACTCCGACCCATTATTGACAAACAATGGGATAAATTTTATGCCGCATTTAATCCAACTTTTGGTATTGGGCTTCAAGGTATTTCAAATAATAGCACGCCCGTTTTTCAACCGAATGTAAAGCTTTCATATAGCTTATTCAGAACAGGAAATCTCGGATTAGAATATTATGGCAGCACGGGTTATATAACCGAATCGCAACCCATAAACAACCAAGTGCATGCGCTTTATGTTGCTTACGATTTGGTAGGAAGTGCGAATTGGGAAGTAAATTTGGGTTTTGGTCTCGGATTGACCGATGCGACGGATAAATTAGTAGGAAAAATAATTTTAGGACGTAGAATTAACTGGAAGAAATAAGGATGATAGACGCTTTTATTTTTGATATGGATGGTACTTTGGTGGATAATATGCACTATCACGATTTGGCGTGGCAAGCAACGCTGAAAGAATTTGGTTTGGATTTACCGTTCGACGTCGTTATGAAAAAAGCTTACGGCATAAACATTGAAGCACTCGAACGATTTTTTGGTTACACGCCTGATGCTGCGTTTCTGGCAGAATTTTCAGACAAAAAAGAAAGTCTTTATCGAAAAATTTATACACCATATTTAAAACTTATAACTGGTGTAAAGGAATTATTAGAAGCCGCCAAAAGTGAAAACATTCCGATGGCAATTGCAACGGGCTCAGCTTGGCAGAACACTAATTTATTAGTCGATACTTTAGATATTCGAAAATATTTCAAAACCATTGTCACAGCCGAACAAATTACGCATGGCAAACCCAATCCAGAATCGTTTTTAGAAGCAGCTGAGCGATTAAATGTATCTCCTAATAATTGCATGGTTTTTGAAGATGTACCGAATGGCGCGCTTGCTGCCCAGAATGCAGGAATGGATTGCATCTTCATTACAACAACGTATCCAGCATTTTTAGCGGGCAGTATTTCATCAGTTGTACATTGTATGAACAATTATACGAAACTTTCTGTTTCAGAAATTCGTAGTTCAATTTATTAAAATTATCTTTGTGGTTTTGAACTAAATGTCTTAGTTTTTAGTTCAATATTTCAAAGTTAATTAGCGCGGTTTAAATCCTTATGGAAAAGATAGTTTTAGATGTTCTCGGTTTGCAACCGAGTATGAGTCAGACGAATAGTTACTCCGTTGTTCTCGCCGAACAGCAGGGCAATAGGCGTTTGTCTATATTAATCGGACCTTTTGAAGCGCAAGCCATTGCTGTCGCTATCGAGCATATTCAACCAACACGACCACTGACACACGATTTATTCAAAAGTGTAATCAACGCTTTCAATACTACTATTCGTGAGATCGTTATAAATAATTTGCAAGATGGTGTTTTTTTTGCAAAACTCATTTGTGTTCATAATGGTGCATCTACCGAAATAGATAGTCGCCCATCTGATGCCATTGCTTTAGCGCTGCGGTTTAATTGCCCGATTTATACATTCGATTTTATTCTGGAAGAAGCGGGAATAGTTTTAGAAAGCAATGAACCTCGCAAGGCTGATGCGCGCTCATCTCAAAAATCTGCATTGGGTGGCGACCCCGCGAATAGCGTTTCGGATAATAATACGCCACTTACCAACTTGAGCGTTGAAGAATTGCTCAGTTTATTACCAGAAGTTTTGAAAAAAGAAGATTACCAACGTGCAGCGCACATTAGAGACGAGATAAATCGCCGTAAAAGCTAAATAATAATGGTTAATGGTTAATGGTTAATGGTTAATGGTTAATGTGCCAAATATTTTAACCATTAACCATTAACCATTAACCATTAACCATTAACCATTAACCATTAACCATTAACCATTATTCCAATAGGTCTATCTCATTTTTTTTGCGGTTTTTCCACCAAACAAAAGCAATACCGCCCACAATTAAATATGGCATAGCCAACAAAGAAAGAATACCTGCATTCAACCCTACACCATCATTACCGCCATTGCGCATATTACTTTCCATCGTCATCCTACACATAGGGCATTGCGCCGATAAGTCAAAAAAGCATAAAGCACAAAACACTAAAAGCAAAAACAATTTTAATTTCATAAATATAGTTGTTAGGTGTCTGAACCATGATTTACTGGATTTATAGATTAGAAGATGTGATTTATCTTAATTTTTAAATCTATAAACCCAGTAAATCATGGTTCAGACATATTATTACATACAAGGTCTCAACATTAAATAAATAATTGGACCCGTTGTGACTACATATAGCCACACCCAAAAAACATAACGCGCCATCGCTTTATGTCGCTCGACTTGCAGTGTGTAACCACGCACAAACGTAAACAGAATAAACGGAAAACTTGTTGCAGCCAAAACGACATGTGTTATTAAAAGAAAATAGTAAATACCGCGCATTGCACCAACTCCACAATATTTAATTTCGTTGCTCGTAACGTGATATAAAATATACATCGTCAGAAACAAACTCGATAGCACAAGCGATACTGTCATCATGCGTTTATGCGCTTCTACCCTATTATTTTTTATATGATTGATAGCAACAATCAAACAAACCGCCGTAACTGTATTGATGACGGAATACACCGCAGGTAAAAAACTAAAATCAATGCCAAAATTCAATCTCGGAATTTGGCGCATGAAAGTTACAAACAAAAGGACAACCGCTGAAGCGATATAAGCAACAGTGTTGAGTTTTTTTATAGTTTGATTATCAGACTGTATGTATTGCATAATTGATAGTTGTTCGTTGATAGTTGTTCGTTGATAGTTGTTGCTCTTAAACGAACAACTATCAACGAACAAGTATCAACTAAATTCAATAGTTTTTTTGCTCTTTTTTTACAACATTACCCACTTTCTTTTTATTCGGCATCACCGAAAGATTTTCTACAAATTTCTTTTTTTCCGACTCCAATCTTAAATCGTAATACCGACGAATGACACCAACTGTATCAACAATTGCCACATTGAATGACGAGGGTGGACTTAAATTGAAATCTTTAGACCTAGCGTTTAAAAAATGCCATCTGTCTTTATCGCTTTGTAATAAACCGTTATAAAATTGGCGCGATTCATTCAGTGCCGAAGAATCGAATAAAGCAATGAATTCTAAATTATCAATCTCATCTTTGAACTGATCTATTTTATTGACGATTTTAAAGACTGAAGCAAGCGTATCGATACTTTCTTTTGTAAAATCTGAAAAGACAAGCACTTTACCTTTGTATTGCTCTGTATTGTTTTTAGAGTTATTTAAATCGTTCACAGCAGCCCAGTGCACCGTACCCAGATTTTGTTTCAAATCCTTATAAAACTCTATCCCCGATTTTCTTCCAGTGAATAAAACCAGCATCGAAATAGCGGGTGTTACCACTAAGAAAATGAGTACTACGAGTGTTTGTCCACTGAATTTGACCATGATAAAACAGATTAAAGAATTTACACGATTCTTGTAAAATTTGATTCAGATGGAACAGATTTTATGATTTACCAAAATGGTAAAACAATCAGTAAATCTATTTTGTCGTTGTCAAAATTTATGCAAAGATATTTGTTAAAAACAACATTTGGGTATTATTTTTTCAGTTAAGATTTGGTTTAAATAGTAGAATTCTCAGAACTTATTCTACTTCTTACGCATGAATTCCTTTACATCGTGTCCCATACTTTCTTCTTCGAGCAATGCCATTAATAAGTGCATGGTCTTTTAGAATCCAGAGTATAACATCATTCAAACCATATTCCCTAATATTAGCTTATTCAAAAATTAAATGGGTGTAATTGTTTCACACAATTTTTAATTTAGATTTAGTTCAGCAATTTACGAAATGAAATTAGAACTGAAACATAACAATTATTGTTCTGTTTGTTGAGTGTAGTTATATAATATAAACGTAATAATTATTATTCTGTTTGAAAAGTGCAGTTTTATAATTTAACGCTATATTTTTTTGTTTCTGAAAAAAATCTTTAAGATATAATTCCATTTCGTTTTGACAGCAGAAATGAAGATTTTTTATCATTGTATAGAAAACACAAAAGCCGCTCTAAAACTTAAAGCGGCTTTTGTAGAAGGAATTTGTTTCTTTACGAAATTTGCAATGCGTCATTCGTAATTATGAACACAGCACCCGTTGTTTTTTCAACAGGTTTTATTACGCGTTCATTTTTCTTTTGTATAAGCTCACGGCGGTAACCCATATAACTACCTTCCCAAAAGAAAGCAATAATTGCCCAAACGAGAAGCAAACATGGTAATAAAACGGTCATTGCCATACCACGCACTTCATAACCCATGTGCATGAAAAATTTCACGATAAAGTACGCCTTGTATAAACTCATACTTATCATTAACGAGTACATTATTACTATAGGCAAGTAAAAATTTTCAATGATATGTCCTTTGCCTAATAAAGCTACAAAGACTTCCCCGACTGTAATAATCGCTAAAAGTCCTAATCCGCGCCAAACGGTTTTTAAACCTTCTTCGTAAGAAACCATAATTAATTGTCAGTTGTCAGTTGTCAGTTGATAGTTGACAACTAAAATTAAGAATTATTTGAAGGTTGTACAGTTGATAGTTGATAGTCAGTAAATTTTCCGACAACTATCAACTGTCAACTGTCAACTAAATTAAAGTAAATAAAAAACTAAAAATACAAACACCCACACTAAATCTACAAAGTGCCAGTATAAACCAATTTTTTCAATCATTTCGTGGCGATTTCCGCGAGCGCGATACAATCCACTCGCAGCATTTATCATTATAATAGCGAGAAACGCTACGCCTGAAAGTACGTGAAAACCGTGAAAACCTGTAATAAAGAAGAAAAGCGCGCCAAAAGCAGTTGGTCCAAATTGCTGAACCATTTCTTTTCCGCTATCCGTTTTGTAGGGACGTTGGAAAAATTTTATATCCCCTTCTGCTGTTTTTTCAGTTTCACCTGTCGCTTTATCGAGTTCAGCTTCAATTAAATAACCGTCGCCTTTTTTAAATTTTTGAGGAACAACACCAGCTTTATAAGGTTCACCTTCAGCATCTGTCAAATATACGCCGCCTTCGGTGTGAGTACCAAACGGATTGCGCGAAACAGAAACGTGTTCCGTTCCAATCAGTGTTGTCCATTCCCAAGCTTGACAGCCTAAGAAAGACGCACCACCGAGAATGGTTAAAAACATCCAAAATACAATTCCCTTAATATTATCGCGATGACCTTCTTGTACAGCACGCACCATTGTTACTGACGATACAATGAGTATAAATGTCATCAATGAAACGAACATCAATGGACTATTTTTAAAACCACCAGGGAATGCTCTGAAAACATAATCGGGCACGGGCCAAGTGGTCATACTGAAACGCAAAGTTCCGTAGGAAATTAGAAAGCCTGCGAAAGTAAACGCATCCGACAGTAAAAAATACCACATCATCAGTTTACCATAACTCGCATTAAATGGCGATGTACCTCCATCCCAATTTTCTTGCCCATCATGTGCATGATCATGTGAATGATCAATTTCGTGTTCAACTAAAGTTTCCATAAAAATGAAAAGTTAAATCTTAACTCGAATTCATAGAATTTGAAGAATTAAAAGAATTCAATTAATTCTTCAAATTCTATGAATTCGAGTTAAGATTGAGAATAAATAAAAAACAATAAATACACCCACAGCAAATCTACAAAATGCCAGTATGTAAGTGTTAATTCAAATCTTAACTGTCTGCGCGGTGAAGGTTTAAATGGTAATCCAAAAGCGTGGTATAAAGCCACAATTAAAATTCCCAAACCTGCCAAAACGTGCGCCACGTGAAAACCCGTAAACACATAAATAAAATCGCCTGAAGGATTTTTCTTTAACGGTACGCCAATGTCAAAAAGTTGTTGCCAACCGATATATTGAAATATTATAAAAAACAATCCGAGCACAAAAGTAAGCACCAAAAGCCATTTATAGGCACTTTCATTTCTTTTTTTAAAAGCTGCGTATGATAGTTGTATAGTTACACTGCTTAATAAAATAGTTACAGTGTTGTAGTAAAAAATGCTCGGCAGTTTAAATTCCAACCAGTTTCCAGCAGCATGACGAACTATAAAAGCGCTTGTCCATGCAGCAAACATCATCAGTATACTTCCGAGACCAAGCCACAGAGCGTATTTATAAGGGTGAATTTTATTGCGCGAATACGTTATTGCCATTATTAGTTGTTAGTTGATAGTTGTTAGTTGATAGTAAAAGATATCAACCAGAACTAAAAATTCTTACAAATTAAAACTATACCGAGAACAATTGGTAAATAGGCTAAAGCTGCGAACATGAGTTGTAAAGCTGTTTTGCGCTCTGTATTTTTTGCAAGTTGAATACAAAAATACAAATAACCCAAAGTAACAATTGAAAGCAACAAAGCCGAAATACCACCAATATTATTCGAAAAATATAACAAACCTATAAAAGGAAAAATCGCTGCTGTGTATAACGAACAATAAATTCCTACACTCTTATTTTTTTCACCATTTTTAGATGGTAAAAGAAAAAAGCCGGCTTTTTTATAATCTTCGTCAGCTAACCAAGCAATTGCCCAAAAATGTGCAAATTGCCAGAAAAATTGCAAACCAAATAGACCCAATGCTAAAACTGTGAGCGAACCGTTATTCGCAGCTGTACAACCTATTACAACGGGTAATGCTCCAGGAATGGCGCCAACTGTAACCGAAATATTTGAAACGCGTTTTAAAGGCGTATAAATAAATGCGTATAAAATGAGCGAAATCATTCCAAGAATACCCGTTATCGGATTGAAGTACGCTAAAAAAGTCACACCAAACAAACTCATAAATCCTGCAATCAAAACGGCACCTGATGGTGTCATTCGTCCCGCAGCGACAGGTCTGTCCGCTGTTCTATTCATCAATTTATCGTAATCCTTTTCTATCGCCTGATTTAAAGCACTCGCTGCACCTGTTGTAAAAATGCCCCCCAAAGTCAGAATCAAAAGTTGCACATAATCTAACGGCGTTTTGAGCGCTATTAAATATGCCATGACTGCCGAAAAAACAACGGTCATGGATAGTTTGAACTTAATCAACGTTGCAAAATCTTTGATAAAAGCTATGAGCTTTGAGCTTTGAGCCATGAGCTGCGTGCTTTCAACATTTAGCTTTGTATTCCGAACTTGAGAATTTTTAAACACAAAAAAATATTAGTTGATGGTTGTTAGTTGTTAGTTATTAGTTGATAATCCTAAAGAGAACTAACAACTAACAACTAACAACTAACAACTAAATTAGTGTTCCATCTCCTCTCCCTCGCGCGCTGGTAAAACCTGCGATTGGAACTCAACACCATCTTTACCATAATCGTAAGCCCAACGGTGAACAACTGGAAGGTTTCCTTCCCAGTTACCATGCCCTGGAACTATTGTTTCCGTTGTCCATTCTAAAGTGTTTGCTCCCCACGGATTCAAACTATCGACAACTTTACCTTTCCAGATACTCCAGAAAAAGTTGACAACGAATAAAATCTGTAAAAAGAAAACGACAATAGCTGCAATAGTAATGAATTGATTTGTTCCAGCAAACTGTCTGAAGGCTTGGAACGAATCGAAACTATAATAACGACGCGGCACACCAGCCAAACCGAGATAGTGCATAGGCCAGAAAATAGCATAAGCACCCACAATTGTTCCCCAGAAATGTAATTTGCCGAGCGTTTCGTTCATGAAACGACCGTACATTTTTGGATACCAATTGTATATACCTGCAAACATCCCGAAGAATGCCGCAATACCCATTACAATATGGAAGTGGGCAACAACAAAATATGTATCGTGGTTCGGAATATCAATCGCAGAATTACCTAAGAAGATACCCGTTAAACCACCAGAAATAAACATAGAAACGAAACCTAAAGCAAATAATGATGCTGAAGTGAATCGGAAATTACCGCCGTAAATCGTCGCAATCCAGTTGAACACTTTTACTGCCGATGGAACAGCAATAATTAAAGTGAAGACAACAAAGAAGTTTGAAATGAACGGGTTTACACCCGACATAAACATGTGGTGCGCCCAAACGATGAACGACAAGAATGCAATTGCTAAAATTGAATATACCATGGCGCGATAACCAAAAACGGGTTTACGCGAGTGAACAGATAAAACTTCTGACACTAAACCCATGGCAGGTAAAATGATGATATACACTTCTGGGTGACCTAAAAACCAAAATAAATGTTGGTATAAAATTGGGCTTCCACCGACGTGATCTAATGGTTTTCCACCGATGAAAATATCGCTTAAAAAGAAAGATGTACCAAGACTTCTATCGAAAGTTAATAAGAAAAATGCAGAAGCAAGAACCGGAAATGACAATACGCCTAAAACAGCTGTAATTAAAAATGCCCAAATTGTTAAAGGCATTCTCCACATGGTCATACCTTTTGTACGCAAGTTTAAAACGGTTGTGATGTAGTTGATACCACCTAATAAGATAGAAACTACAAACATCACTAAGCTGGCAATCCACATCGTCATACCTGCACCAGAACCTTCTGATGCTTGGGGCAATGCCGAAAGTGGTGGATACGCTGTCCATCCGCCCGAAAAAGGTCCTGTACTAAGAAATAATGAATAGAACATTATAACACTCGACAAGAAGAAGAACCAGTATGAAAGCATATTCAGGAAGCCCGAAGCCATATCGCGCGCACCAAGTTGCAACGGAATGAGTAAATTCGAGAAAGTTCCCGAGAGACCTGCCGTTAATACAAAGAACACAATTATTGTTCCGTGCATAGTAACTAAGGCGTAATAAAACTCTGGGTCGAGTTTACCAATGCCTTCGTTCACAGTAATCCATTTGCCGAGCAATGGTTTCAACCACACCAAATTCGCTTCTGGAAAACCCAATTGCAAACGAAAAATGATAGACATACCCGAACCAATGATTGCCCAAAAAATTCCTGTGATGAGGAATTGTTTAGAAATCATTTTATGATCGGTACTGAATATGTACGTCGATATAAATCCTGATTGGTATTTATCGCCATGATGATGATCGTGAAAGCCATCATTCCAACCTGTCTCTTTAATGAGCGTTTGTGGTTCTTGAACAATTAGATTTTCCATATAAATATTGAGTTATGAGGGTTGAGTTATAAGGGATGAGTAAATTTTTATTCCGCTCATCACTCACAATTCATCCATCAGTTTATTTTGTTAAAATTTTAAATTCTGTTCTTCTGTTTAACTGTTTACCTGCTTCTGTACTATTATCAGCAATGGGTTTTGTATCACCAAATCCAACTGCCGAAATGCGTTTAGTATCTATTCCGTGTTTCTCTACATAACTTTCTACGGCTTTAGCGCGCGCTTCAGATAGCGTTTTATTTTTGGCAGCATCACCCACATTATCTGTATGACCTGAAACTTCAACATTCAGTGTCGGATATTTGTTTAAAGCTTCAACGATAACGTTCAATTCGTTTACAGATTCAGGTGTTAAATTTGCTGAACCCGTTGCGAAATTGATGTGATTCAAATTCAAAACATCACCTTCTTTTGCCGTTTCTAACGCTTGTGCATTAAATTCTTTAGGGGCTGCTGTTGCTTCGCCTTTATACCATGAATATTTACCTGGCTCAATTTTGCCTTTTACATTTTCTGTGAAATAAGGTTTTAAACCTGCTGTCCATTTATTATATTCATCTTGCTCAACTACGCGCACTTGACGACGCATTGAGAAGTGGCCTTTTCCGCACAATTCAGCACAAGCCAATTCGAAATTAAACGCTTCCCATTTTTTCGGACTTGTTGGATCAGTTGGATCGGAAGGCACATTATATTCTGGATATTTTTTCAACTCCGCTCTGTACTCTTCGGTCGTCATTGTCGGGGTAAAAATGAAATACGTCGGCAAACCTGGAATTGCATCCATTTTAACACTGAAGTGCGGTAAATAAAAGTTGTGCAATACATCTTTTGAAGTGATACGAACGCGTATTTTTTTGCCTTTAGGAAATAATAGTTCTTCACCTCCAGATAATAAAATATCATCTTGGCTTTTAGCATCGTTATAATCCATGCCAATATCGTTTACACCCGGTACAATATTTCTGAAATATTTAGTACCGAGCGCATTATCAGCACCCGGATAACGCAATGTCCAGGCATATTGATAAGCTGTCGCTTCAATTTCTAAAACGTCCTCGCCTTCTTTCACATCTCCCATTACCTCGTTCCAAACCAACAAGCCAAAAACAACCAATCCGCACATTACAACGGCTGGGATTGTTGTCCAAATAATTTCTAATCGGTTATCGTGAGGAATAAACAATACTTTACGTTTATTGACCGAATCATTTGTATCGCGGTATTTGTAAGCAAACCAGAACAATGCAATTTGTGTCAATACAAAAACAATTCCTGTAAAAAACAAAGTAACGTTGAATAATGCCTGAATAGATTTGCCATGCGCTGATGCGTGGTGCATTGGTCCGTAACCCAACATGTAGTTTTTATAATACCACGCCGAGCCTATACAAAAAACCAAGAAAGCAACCATAAACAGAACTCCCAAAACGCCATTATAGTTGTTCGAAGCAACTTGCGCAGCGCCTTCGCCACGAATCTTGGCGTAAACCTCCGTTATTTTCCCAATTTGAAACGCAACGATTATAATGAGTATAATACAAGCTACGATAAAGAAAGCAGTCATATTTTTATTTTATGCAAATTTATACTGAATAATTTTCTTTTAAAAACATTTTCAACTAAGCGTTTTGCTTTAGAATATTTCTAAATTAACATTATCTTATTTTAGATTTAAACAATCTTCAAACTACGATACAAGATGTAAACTCTCTTCAATATACGGGTCATTCTCGGGTAATAAAGGCGCTTTCGCCATTTGTGAGAATGTTGCAAATATGAAAAGAGATAAGAAACCTATAAACGTACCGAGTTCGAGAAATCCAGGTAAACCAAAACCAGTCGTCGTATCGGGCGTATAATGGAAGTAACCTTCTTTACCAATTTCTTCAATTTCTTCTGAAGTTGGTGCTGCCCAACCGACAACAGCTTTTGCTGTTTCTGTTTTTCCTTCATCGGCTAATTTCGCTACCTTAGTTCCCTTTTCGGTTCCGACGATGTCAGTTTTTAAAACCTCAGCAGCCGCCACTTCAGCACTTTGCGGTGTTGCACTCACTTCCGATAAAGGTTTAGTTTTTTCAGCTTTTTCAGCTTCTTTTATTTCTTTATGTTCTTTATGTACTTCCATGGCAGGGTGCAAACGCGCCATCGCCACTTTATAAGGTCCAATTTTTGTCATTTGGAAGAAATCCCACCAGTGACCAAATAATATGAGACCCGCTACAAATGCCAAAGTACCTACTTTGCGTTTTGTATCGTTGCGCATTAAAATCAAGAAAGGCAAAACAAAGTTCATAACTAAATTACCATAAAACAACACTGGGAATTCACCCATGCGCTGACGGTAGTAAACAGTTTCTTCACCAATGTTAGCGTACCAAATAAGCATATATTGAGAGAACCATAAGTAAGTCCAGAAAATAGTGAATGCAAATAAAAATTTACCTAAGTCGTGGAGATTTTCAGTGGTTACCCAACTCATGTGCCCTTGCGATTTTAAGTAAAGTATAAGTAACACCGTTATAGCTATGGCACTCACAAACCAACTGGAAGTTGTATACCAAGCATACATCGTCGAATACCAATGCGCATCGAGCGACATTGTCCATTGCCATATTGCAGCAGCACTGCTAAAACCAGCGATGGGTAGAAATGCTGCAGACCATATTTTTGATTTTTCGTACCATTTTAAATCTGCAAAGCCCGGTGTTTGATTCAAAGAAGTTTTGCGGAAATAGAGCGCGAATAAATACCAAACTATACCAAGCCCAATCGAAATAGCGTACCACCCAAAGTTCAGGAAACCTTTTTTGCCAGCTAAAACAGGGTCTTTAACAGCATCTATTTTTTCAGCCCATGGATACAAATGATGCCATTGAAAATATGCACCTGCACCTACAATGGCTATACCAATTAAACCAATTGGTAAAAACAAGGACATGGCTTCCCAGATACGTTTAAATACGATGTGCCAACCCGCATAAGCCGTCGTTGTTGCAGCAATCATAAATGCCATTATAAAGGCAATTCCTGTAAAAAATACGGAATTTTGGAGGAGATTGGTCCAGAAGCGCGTGTGCGAACTGCCCGTCACATCGAAAAAATATGAGGCGGCGAGACACACAGCACCTAATGCAATGCCGCTTAGTAAAACTGTTTTTTGCTTCGACTCAAATACAAAATGCTTCATAATAAGCGTAGTATATAATTCTTTAAAAAGTATTTTTAACGGCTGGTAATAGTACCTGATTGTACAGATTTTTTACCTGCTTCTGATATTTTCTTTTCTGTTTTTGCAGCACCCGTTGGCTTAACTTCCAAATTTTTCAGACTGCGATTACCTCCAAGGTTTGCTCTGTAAGCAGAATCTGAAATAGCTTGCAATGGTTTGAACGCGTTTTGATTTTCGTCGTACTGCAATTTTCTTTCATCAGCTTCGCATTTGCGAATGTAATGAATGACTTGCCAGCGTTCAGTATAACTTAATTTATCTGCATAATTACCCATCACGTTTTTACCATACATTATGGCATGATAGATACGACCATTATTGCCGTTGGCAAAAGTATCGAGTAATAAATTGGCTGGTTGCGCTGGATATTTAACATTCTTATTTTCTTCATCATTCACCAAATAGCCATTACCCGCACATTTAGCACCGTGGCAAATACCGCAGTAAATTGTCCAAAGCTCTTTTCCTTTTGCTAAATTCTCTTTAGTTATAGGCAACGGGTTCATTGCAATTTCTTTCGTTGCGCGAATACGCTCTTCATCGGTATCAGCGTAATAATAAGGCACATTGCCATTAATAGGCGTTGCAATACCGCGATTACTTTGACCAGTCAATTCTTTATATTCTGCCTCAGAAAATCCAGCAGCAGCTAAACCTACTGAACCGCGTGGAATAGTACCTTTTATAGGCAAGCGCGGCGTTCCGTATAATTGCGTTAATGTGCGCGTGCTCTTATCATTCCAAGTATGAAGGTAATAATCATCAATTTTATTGGCTTCTCCAGCAATCGAGTGCGCCATATCGGGCATGTACTCATGACCTGTGTTATTTCCACCCGCAGGAGAACAAGCAGTGAAAGCAACACCGAATAAAATGAAACTTGCTAAGGAAAGAATGCCGTATTTATTCTTAAACATAAAAAATAATTGTTAATGGTTAATGGTTAGTGGTTAATGGTTAGTGGTTACTATTTTAAATTAACCATTAACCATTAACCATTAACCACTAAATATGTTTTTGTGCCACTTTCGATGCACCTGTAGTAGCGAAATACGATCTCAAATCTGAAATCTCTGTATTTGTAGCACCACTAACATCAAAAGCTACGCAAAATTTATCGTCTGTTGTTGCTTCATCGAGTGTCGGATTTTCAACGCCGAAACCCATGCCGCAAATAGTGTAAAAAGTTATTGTCATACCTACCGAAGCAAATAAAACTGTTAACTCGAAAGTTACAGGTATAAATGCTGGCACAGACCAAAACGGTTTGTTACCAAAAATGATAGGCCAATCGCTCACAAAAGCCCAAGTCATGAACAGAAACGCTGTACAAGTACCGATGAATCCGTACACAAATCCTGCTTGGTGTAAACGCGATTCTTCTAAACCCAATAAAGGATCTAAACCATGCACAGGGAATGGTGTGAACACATCCCAAATGTTTAGGTGGCTTTTATTCGCCGATGATACTGCTTTGAGTAAATCCGTTTCATCGTCGTACAATCCGTATAAAATTTCTTTATTATAAACTTTCATTGTCAATAGCTTTGAGCTTTGAGCTTTGAGCTTTGAGCCTTTTTTAAGACTTAAAGAAATAGCTGTATGCTGGTTTATATAGAATTTATGGTTTTATTAATTTCAGTTTTTAGGTGTCTGAATCAGAATTTTCAAAATTTTAAAATTTTCAGAATCTAAATCCAGCTAATTTTTTAATTCTGTAAATTCTGGTTCTAAATAACGATTAATGATGACCTGCATCAGCCACTACCGCATGATCATCGTGATGTGCATGATCGGCAACCGTGTTATGTTTTATATATTGATTACCCATTGATTTCAAAATGGCTTTAATCTCAGCGATAGCAACAACTGGTGCAATACGCGTAAAAATCAGGAAGCAAGTGAAAAACAAACCGAGTGAACCAATGAAGAGACCCATTTCTACATACGATGGTTTGTAGTAACTCCAAGATGATGGTAAATAATCGCGCGCTAAAGTGGTTGCAATAATCACAAAACGCTCGAACCACATACCAATATTGATAAAGATAGACATAAAGAATGTCACCCAGATATTAGTGCGTAAGTTTTTGCTCCAGAATAATTGTGGAGAAACAACATTACACAACATCATTCCGAAGTACGACCACCAGTATATACCAAATACGCGGTTATAAAATGCGAACTGCTCGTATATATAACCTGAGTACCAAGCAATAAATAATTCTGTCAAATATGCTACACCTACAATTGAACCCGTTAACAAAATAACTTTGTTCATACTTTCAATGTGTGCAATGGTGATATAGTCTTCGAGTTTTAATAATTTACGAACAATCAACATGAGCGTTAATACCATCGCAAACCCAGAGAAAATCGCACCAGCAACGAAATACGGCGGAAATATAGTTGTATGCCAACCTGGAATAACCGAAGTGGCGAAGTCAAAACTTACTATGGTGTGAACTGACAGTACGAGTGGCGTTGAAATACCTGCTAAAACGAGCGATAAGGATTCCCAACGTTGCCAGTGTTTCGCTGCACCTGTCCAACCTAAAGCTAAACCAGTGTACATTCTTTTTCTCCAACCTGTCGCTCTATCGCGAACCGTAGCGAAATCGGGTACTAAACCTGTGTACCAAAATAATAGCGACACGGTGAAATAGGTTGATATCGCAAAAACGTCCCAAAATAAAGGCGAGTTAAAGTTGGGCCACAACGGACCGCGTGTATTCGGATAAGGAAAGATGAAAGGCGCCATCCAAACGCGTCCCATGTGTATAATCGGGAATTGACCCGCACATATTACGGCGAAAATTGTCATCGCTTCTGCGGCGCGGTTTACACCCGTTCTCCATTTTTGACGGAACAATAATAGAATCGCCGAGATAAGTGTACCAGCGTGACCAATACCAACCCACCAAACGAAGTTAGTGATATCCCAACCCCAACCAATGGTACGATTTAAGTTCCAAGAACCGATACCATTCCAAACAGTCCAAAAAACACAAAAGAAGTAAGTTGCTAAACCAGTTACGGCGAACATAAATCCGATAATCCATTCTTTCGAGGGCACGGCTTCTGTCGGGCGGCAAATATCTTCCGTAATTTGATGGTACGTTTTATTGCCAAGAATGAGCGGTTCACGAATTGGCGATACTATAGCACTCATATTTTTAATTTAGTTGACAGTTGACGGTTGACAGTTGACAGTTTGTGACATTTCTGTCAACTATCAACTGCCAACTGTCAACTATATTTTATTAATAATTTTAGCTGAATAAGACACATTCGAATCGGTGTTCACTTCTTCAAGAACGCGATATACCAAATCTGATTTACGCAATTTATTCAATTCGCTGTCTTTGTTATTTTTATTACCAAATGTGATAGCACCTGTTGGACAAGCTGTTTGACAAGCTGTCTTAACATCCGTATCTCTAAATTGGCGATTTTCGCGTTTTGCACCCAATTTTCCTTCTTGAATGCGTTGCATACAGAAAGAACATTTTTCGATAACGCCGCGTGAACGCACTGTAACGTCCGGATTTAATACCATGCGCGTTAAGTTATCTGCGCCGTAAGGCATTTCAGTTGAAAAACCAATGGATGAGCCGTTCAATGTACGTTCATTCCATGGGAAAATATCAGCTGTTGTATAATCTTGCCAGTTAAAACGACGCACTTTGTAAGGGCAGTTATTAGCGCAATAACGCGTACCGATACAACGGTTGTACGTCATCTGGTTAATACCTTCGCTCGAGTGGTTCGTTGCATTTACCGGACAAACATTTTCGCAAGGCGCATTATCGCAGTGTTGACACATCATCGGTTGATATACAACGTTTGGATTTTCAACATCGCCATAATAATAACGATCTATACGCAACCACGACATTTCATGATGACGGTGCACTTCGTATTTACCAACAACAGGTACGTTATTTTCTGCCATACACGCAATCGTACACGTTCCGCAACCTGTACAAGCGTTTAAGTCAATGTGCATTCCCCAATGTAAACCACTCAAGTATTTATCTTGGTGCGTACGGTAAAGAGTTTGCGCATTAGCTTCTTTATGCTCAGTTCTTTCTTCTTCTAATTTCGTAACCAATTTTGGCAAATCGCTCAAATTAGAGCGACGGATAATTGTTCTATCCACTAATGAGCCTTGAAAACCTTTCCAACCTAACGATTTTTCGTCAGCATTGATTTCTTTTCCTTCTTCTTTGCCCATTGCCGTAACACCCATAGTGTGGTGATACTGAACACAAGCAAATTTATCGTCAACACCGAGTTTATTACTGACTTTTACACCTGTAGCAAAATATTGTGGCAAACCACTATTTAAACTTAGGGCTGAATTGACATTGGTGCCGTAATTGCTGCAATAACCCGCAGCAGTTCTGCCATAACCCAAAGCAATCGCAACCGTGCCATCCATTTGTCCGAACTGACGCGTTACAACGCAATTGAATTTTTTGCCACCAATTTCAACATCAACTTTATCGCCGTCTTTTAAATTATTGAAAGCGCTAAAGTCGTTTACGCCGTCAAATTTTACAGGTACATACAATGTATTTGCCCACGACGTACGCGTAACCGGATTGGGCATTTCCATCAACCATGGGTTGTTCGCGAATTGACCATTACCTACGTTTACCGTTTCGAAGAAAGATATTTCTATACCATTTGTTTCTGGCGCTTTAACGCTTGCTAAAACAGTATCAGGATTTCCACCAAAACCAAAATTTTGTTTTACTACATATTCGCCCGATTCAAACACACCGTTGTGCAATGTGAAATCCCAAAAAGGTTGGAACGTTGCAAATTGTTTTTGCTTAGGGAATAAATTAGTTTTCCAGTGATTCACCAAATAATCGTACATCGGTTGCTCCGTCTGAGGCGCAAGTTCTGCCCAAGTGAGCAAACTCAATTCTGCTTGACGTGAATCGAATAACGGCGAAATAGTGGGTTGTATTAAACTGTAATGACCTGCTTTCGGGTTTGCATCGCCCCAACTTTCTAAAAAGTGGTGAGCTGGTGCACTGTATTGGCAATTAGCCGTGGTTTCGTCAACATTTTGATTGAAAGATACGCTCAAGCCAACTTTAGCTAAGGCTTTTGTAAATCTATCAGCGGTCGCTAAATCGTAACTTGGGTTTGCACCCCAAACGAAAACAGCATCAACACTGCCGTTTTCCATTTCAGAAATACAATTTTGCATCGCAGCATCATCGCCTTGACGCAAATAGTTCACTTCTGCAAAACTCACAGTATTATCAATTCCTCCCAACATTCCGTTGATGAGATTGATAATAACTTGGTCGTTCACATTATTTGAACCACTAACAACTAAACATTTTCCTTTATTATCTGCTAATATCTGCGCAACTTTTTTGAGTGAAGCATCCGCTTTAGCATTAATGGCTGGTGTAGAATATGTTTTTCCACCGCCTGTAATTGCCGCAACATAGTTGTATAAAGCTGCCATTGCTGCACTTTGCTCGCTTGGCTTCACTAAAATACGATTATCTGCATTTGAACCTGTGAGCGACATGTGACTTTCTATTTGAAAGTGCTGACTCATTTTAGGTTTTTCTGGATTGACAACGCGATTTATAACGTATTGTGCTGAATATTCTGTCGGAGAAATCCAAGTGCCTAAGAAATCTGCATCGAACGATACAATAACTTGCGCTAAATCGAATTTATAGTCGGGAATAACTTTCTGACCGTAGCAAATATCGTTCGCCATTAAAATAGCTGACGAAGAAACAGGATCGTAAGTAACAACTTGCGTTTGCGGGAATTTCGTTTTGAAATCGGCTATTGCAGCTTTTGAAGTTGGGCTGATAATGGTGTTCGAAATAATACGAATACGACTTCCTGTATTTAATTTGCCTTTAACCACCGCATCTAATTCTGCCCAAGTACCTTTCGCCACTTTACCGCTAGCAATTTTACCAGGGTTTTGAATTCGGAAAGTATCGTATAAACCCAACACCGATGCTTGAGCTCTTGCAGAAGTTCCTCCGCCAGTAACTTTCGAAAGCGCATTGCCTTCGATTTTTATCGGACGACCTTCACGGACTTTTACTAAAACGGGGCTATATTCTCCACCTTGTACATAGCTCGATGCGTAATAGTTCGCAACACCAGGTACAATAGTATCGGGCTTAACAACATAAGGAATAGCGCGACGCACAGGAATTTCGCAACTCGCTGCAACCGTTGCTGCACCCAAACCAAAACCCATGAATTTCAAAAAATCGCGACGATTAGCAGCAAAAGATGAATTTTCTTCTGTCAACGCTTTTTCTACAATACTGATTTCAGTATTGCTCGGAACACTTGTCGTATCGCCTGTTAAATCCGAAACGTTAATCCAAAGTGCATCGTTGTTATTCAATTCCATAATATAGTGAAAAATGAAAAATTAAAAGTTAAAAGTGAACAGTGAGAAGGAAGTGAAAAGTTAAGAGTTAAAAGTGAACATTCACTTTTAACTTTTCACTCTTAACTTTTCACTCTTAGTAATGGCATTTTTGGCACTCTAACCCTCCGATATCTTCTACCGTTACGTTATCGCGCTTACCTTTTTTAATTTCTTCGTGATATTTAGTGTACGATTTGTAATACTCGTTATCTTCAAACTTAACTGAAGTTTCTCTGTGACAGTTAATACACCAACCCATTGAAAGCGGCGCATACTGTTTCATCACTTCCATTTTTTCTGCTGCACCATGACAAGTTTGACATGCCACTTTACCAACAGCTACGTGTTGCGCATGATTGAAATAAACGTGATCAGGTAAATTGTGAATGCGTTTCCACTCAATCGGACCTTGAACTTTATCTTTATACGGCGATTTCAATGAAGAAGCAATGTCGTTCCATTGGTCATTGACGAATGTTGTTTCATCGCTCGAAACTTTATAACTCGCATCAAGTTTGCGATCTTCGCGGTATTTAGTTGCAATCCATTTTTTGAAAATGGCGGATACTTCCGATTCACTTAAATTCGCGTAGTTGTCGATATATTTATCTGTAGTTGGATCCCAACCCGCAGAGGCGTAAATTTTAGTCAACTCAGCCGTTTTGTATTGTGAACCCACTTTAATTGCTTTGTGGCAGTTCATACAAGTATTTGTTGCAGGGATTACACTTTGTTTTGAACGGCGTGCGCCATCGTGGCAATATTGGCAATCAATTTTTTGAATACCTGCGTGCGTTTTATGTGAAAATTTAATCGGCTGATCGGGAGAGTAGTTTTGTTGGCGACCTAAAGCGATGGCATTATTAACGGTTGTATAACCGCCTAAAACAATAAGTGCGAAAACGGTAAATCCTATTACACCTTTACTTGTTAAAAAATCTGTCCAAGTGCGCTCGTGATACACAACACCTACTTTTTCAGCGGCTGCTTTATTTAAATTTTGTGTTACGCGTGAAAGCACTAAAACCAAAACTGCTAATAAACCAAATCCTAAAATATACCAGAGTGAATTGCTTTCTGTATCTTCTTCACCAGCAACTACATTTGCGCCACCATTTCCTCCACCTGTTATAACTGGGTCTTTTGCAGTTTTTTCAATATATGCTAAAACGTTATCAATATCAGCATCCTTAAAAGCAGCAAACACAGTCATATTCGATCCACCATACTCTTTGTAAATCTGCAATGCCCGCGAATTTCCAGCAGCCATTAAAGCTGCATTATTTCTGATCCAAGAATACAATGCTTTATCATCAGCCCAACGTTCACGAACACCGCTTAAAGCAGGACCCGTGAGTTTATCCTTCATGTTTTTATTATGACAAGAAGCACAGTTATTTAGGAAAATCGTTTTACCAGCAGCAGGGTCTCCAGCAGAAAAAGCAGAAAATGAAGTAAGGAACGATGTTACGAAAATGAGTATCTTAACGAATCTCATAAAATAATATTTTGATGTTAATGATTCCTATGAAAGTCAGATGCAAGTAAAACGCAAGCATTGCGTCTCTACTGACTTCTGACCACAAAATTATTCAGGACGACAACAATTACCAAGCTTATGCCTCAGAACTGAAGTTATTTAGAAATACTCTAAATTGATTTTTCTTTTTTATCGAGGGCAAAAATAAAGAGCGAACTTCAAAAAAAAGTATTTATTAGAAAAATTTACCTTCGAGATTGAAAAAAAGTTTTAACGTTTTATTTTTTTAGGTAAATCGCGGAAGATTATAAGTGTTACGAAAGTATTCTTTTAAAAGATTTGTTACAGTTTTCAGTGAAAGTTTATAGCCAATCGTCAATTTTTTGAAAGAAGGATTTAATTGTTGATATGTAAACTTTTGTGTACTCAGCAATAAATCTTTATTCTTCAGATATTAATTTCCAAATTTGCGCTTGAGGTAGGCTTCTTTCTGCTCGAAGATGCCCACTCGTTTAAGTCTAAGAAGATGTTTAAGTTTTCTATTTCGGAAGAAATTGAAAACTTAAACATCTTCTTAGTTTTTAATAAATTTTAAAACAGCCCGTTTTTCACTAGTTAGCCACTCAATAAAATAAATACCATTCTCGCAATGACTCATATCAATCTGAGTTTGTCCACTTTTGGAAGCAACTTTTGTTCCTACTTTTTGACCCATCACATCATAAATTGAAATAATTGCTTCATCTTTTGAATCTGCATGATCAACCGTCAATTGCTCGTGTACAGGGTTCGGATGAATAGAAAAAAGCGCGGGAACCGTTTCAACAGTTGCAACACGAAGCGCACAAGGGCTCGTTAACGAATTCAGGTAAATTTCCAATTGCGTATAACCTCCTGCACCTAAATTATTGCGATCAGTTGCATCTGTTGGATTTAATCCAATCGCAGTTTCATAAGTATCGGGCATACCATCGTGGTCAGAATCTAAAGGTGCAGTGGTAGATTTATAGGTTGGCATACCACCAACATTTGTTACTGTATCAATGATACCTGAAGGATGTGAAATTCCTACGCCAGTCATTAAAGCATAAGCTGCTCCTTCATAAGTGGCTGTTCCTGTACGTGTTTCACGAACGATTCTGCGGTCAATTGTATCTCTACACGGCAAAATTGCGCCTGCACTATCAAGCACACTGACAAAAGCTGCCTCGGCAGTTTGAGTTAATACGGGCGAGAATCGAAATGGGATTGACTGTTTCGAATTCGCTATAAGGGCATCTGAATTATAATAACTATCTTTTTGAACTCCCTTTGTCCAATTATCCGAAGTTACGTCTGGAAATCCGTACACATAATTACCAGTAATGTAAAATTTACCGCCAAAGACCGTATCTATGCCATTAATATAAAAACTGGTGTAATTAAGAATACGATTCCGTTTGTTAGATGTCGAACTCGTTGTTAAACTGCCAGGCGTTGCGGGTCCTGCTTTGTAATAATTATTCACCATATTATAGCCACCTGCTTCACCACCATAGCTAGAATTAATGTTTCCCCAGTTGTAAATCACATTATTTCTGAAATCCACTGAATCTCCAAAATTCGTAAAAGTATAGCGGTTACCATTAAATCTGGGGTTGCGACTTGTATGGTGCGCCAGTAAATTGTGATGAAAACTGGCATTTTCGCCACCCCAAATACCACCGTAACCATGATCTCCTTTACTATGGATAGAATGGAAAAGACTTTCGGAAATGATACTCCATTGTAAAGTAAAGTTTTTGATATCGTAAAAAGTCCCTGTTTCATCTACCGACCAACTTAACGAGCAGTGGTCAACGATGATGTTTTGAAAATTGCCAGAATAACAATTCATCGAATCGTCTTCATCTTTAAAAGCCGAACCAAGTCGGGAACGTATATGCCGTATGATGATATTGCTTGCCTGAATATTGAGTGTAAAACCCGTCAAACAGATGCCATCGCCAGGAGCAGTTTGACCTGCAATGGTGATATTATTTTGCTTTAAAACCAAACGACTTGCCAAAACAATCACGCCTGATACTCTAAAAACAACGGTTCTATTCGGTTGACTGACAGCATCACGTAAGCTTCCTATGCCCGCATCATTTAAATTGGTTACTTCATAGACACTACCACCACGTCCGCCCGTGGCGAATCGCCCACCGCCTTCTGCAGTTGGAAAGGCAAGTTGTTGCGCAGCGAGTGTTTTTGATAAAACAATGAAATATAGAAGGGTTCGTAAGAATTTTAGGTTCATTCAAGTATTTTTTTGATGTTTTAAAAATAGATGGTACAGTACTTTTAAAAACTTAATACAAATATAGTTAGATTGAAGCCGATTTATGATTTATTCTCGGGAACGTTTCCGCGAAGAAAGCTTGTTTTCAGGGTAATTTTCTAAGTAGAGACGTAGCATGCAACGTCTCTACAACTGTCAACTAAAAAAAGGCTGCCTACATTGAGGCAGCCTTCAAAAGTAACTTATAATATACCCTCGTTTACTTATTTGCGTGTGAACACTTTATTGGTCACTGAACCATCGGGTGCTGTTACAGTAATCAACCAAATGCCTGCATCAGGTGCTGCGAAACTGATATCCGAACTTGTTTGTACGGTATTATAAAGCTGTCCTAAAGTGTTAAACACACTTATAGTCGTTCTGCCTTTAACGTTCGAAACAAAAATAGTATTGTCGTATGCCCATACTTGAACTGACGATTGAGGTTCAGGAATGGAAACAGGAGTGTTGGGATCCTTAGCTATTAAGTCAGGAATTGGGTCCCATCCATCTGTACCTTTGGTAAAGTTAAGCGTGGTAATAGCGGTTCCGTCTGTTAGCGTAGGATTACTCAGTATGGTTGACCAAGAAGCTCGAGAAGAAGTATTATTCTCTCCTGATTTTTCGACAGTACCGTATTCATACATTTTCTTTGATTCACCTCCGAGCGTATTTTGCCATCCCAGTGGATAAATCAATGATTTATTCAAAGCGCTGGGGTGATCAGATTTTTCAATAATCGTGTTGTAAAAAACCACTTCACTGGTAGTTGCTTGCCAAGGTCTGCCAAAATAACCTGGTTTTGATCTCGCGGTAGAAATCGTTTCAATGCCAGGCACGGCACTTGTAACCGTGCATGCATACATTAAATATCCTCTTCCAGCGTTTTGTTGCGCCGCACTCAGATAGGATTCGTCACCAGCGGCATCACTTGTATTCATAGCTAATCCAGTTTTATAAAAAACTGCCGTCATGCCGCCGAAAATATAATCCACTGCGCCCATAGCAACCCCTTTATACATCACAAATCTTGAATTAACACCACCAAAAAGCGCATCTTGCCGCCCTATGACTCTGCATTTATAGATAATTGCTTTATCTGTGCTGTTAGCAATCGCTAAAGCGCAAGCCCTTTCCACAAAATTTCTGTTTTGTACCGAAGTATTGCCTTGAGTTTTTGGTCTTGCTCCTTTGCTACCTACAGCCCATTCCACGACAACATCCTGAGATTCTTTCTTAGAAATATACTGATTGTAAGAGTTTTCAAAAATAATATCTTCTGCCATAAAGCCACTCCCGTAGACTACGACCGTAGAGTTCCAATACGAACCGTTGGTTGTACCACTTTGATTTTCGTAAGAAATCGAGCCGTTTTCTTTGTTGACTCTGAGCGCATCCGCATTCCATAATTGGTTGCTCATGCTGTAATAATTGTATCCATATCCATAATATGACGTAATACGAACTGCACTCGGGTCTATGTCAACACCGCCATTTTTAAGTGCGATACTCGGAGTGGTTGCCGAATTTTTAAGTGTTACATTATTAACATCTACAATCAGTATCTCTTCGTAGTTGTCAGGGTCTATCAATAGCGTGACCCGCTCGTCATTAGGTCTGTTCATGCGCCTAACAACCGAAAGAGCATCATTGATAGTTTTATAATCTCTGGTTGAACCTACACGAAGTGTAGCTGTGTAAGGCGATAAGTTGACCGTCTGAATATCCGTAAAATAGGTCGTTGCCGCAATTGTATCAACCAGTATTGATACGTATCCAGAAGTGTCGCCCAGATAATCGTACTTAACCCTTTCCAAAGTCGCGGTACTTTGGGAATTAGTTTTGGTAGGCAATTGTCCATTAAAACTAAAACTTGCCGTGTAATAATATTCGACAATAATTCGGTCGTTTTTGTTTACAGGTACTTTAATGACCGCCCCAGGTTTAGCTGTAAGATGCCCTTTAGCTATTTCATTGGCAATAGTTCCTTTGAAAAGCATCCCCTTGTATGTAGTATCTCCATTATTTATCACTCTGTCTTCAAATGACCAACGATTAACTGGTTTAAAAGTAAGCACTTTAGATGTATCCGCATCCTTAACTGTTAGGTTGGAAGTGAGTGCCAGTTCTATCGGGAATGCATCCAATCCAGAAACTCTCGTAGTGTATGTGCCGTTGCGAAGTTTTATATTCGTCAAATTGGCAAACGCGTAGTTATAACCACTTTCAGCGAGGTTTGAAAAAGCAATTGCCAACTTATTGTTTTGTGCAGTCGTCAATCCTTGAGCGATAATATTAACTTTATAAGTTGGTTTTGTTACAAAATTAATATCGGCTGATGTATTAGCGTTGGAAATAGTGATGGTATTGCTCTGGATAGAATAATCGTTTACACCATTAGCTTGAATGGTATAAGCAATATTTGGTTCAAGGGATACCGTATATTTAGCGGTGGCAGAGTCAATAACAGGTGCTGGCACGTAGCTCGCATTAGCACTTACGGCAGGTACATACTTGAGCCTGAGTTTGGATATAATTGTACCCAGACCAATAACATTGCCTTGAACAGTATAAAGCTCTACTTTTTTTAAAGCGATCAGGTGTGTTTTAGTCGTATCGGAAACCTGAAGCGTTTTGCCCGTAGTGATTACGTATTCATTTGCGCCTTCGAGGCTCAGTGAATAAGAGTAGCCTGAAGGCAATCTGACAGAAAATGTCGTATCAGCCGTGGCTATTTTCCATACTTTCCCTGCTGAATTGGTAAACACAACCTTGTAGCCTACAGGAATGCCTGTTGCTTGCGTTTTGTTAATTTTACCGGAGATGGTGATGTATTTAGCGTCTTGTCTGATTATTCTGTAATAACTGGGTTTGCCACTGTTGTCAAATATCCGAAAAGAACCCGCTTTTTTAGCAACAAAATCAAGCACGCTCAAATTACTCGTGATAGATGCTGTATCAGTCTGAGCAGTAGGATCAGCTACATAAGTAAAATTAAGAAAGCCAGTTGCATCCGCAGTGGTTGCTAATGTCACCTTATCGTCTTCATTTAGTTGTAAAGAAAAAAACCGGCTGGAAAGTCCTTGGGCGTTAACATAAAGTCTGCCTGTATAGCCTGTCACACCTGCTATACTCTCGTCGTATCTTGTCAGAGCGACATTTGTAGTGCGCAATCTATCATTGCTTCCACCCGTCCATGTCAAAGCACCCACATTCCAACCGACAGGTAATACATTACCCGAGCTACCCGCAGTTATAGAAGGGTCATACCAACCATTGATAACAGTTGCATTAAGTCTGTTATTATACTTGGCAGTATCAAGTTGCACGGCACCGAAATCCCACGCATCAATTTTGCCGTTTCCAATAATCCTTTGTGGAGCCATTTCTATATTGACTCCATGCAGATAGATTTCTGCAGCTGGGAAATTGACACTTTTAATAGTTGCTGTAATGCTTCCTTTGTTACCAGTATAAGCAAAATTGATCGGAAATCCGTCAACACCACCTAAGTTAACCGCTTTTGTCGTCGCCAATACATTGCCTAAGGAATCTGTATATTCAAATATAGCATCAGCTGCCACACCATAAGTATCAACAAAAAATGTCACGATAGCATCACCAGACACTTTAAACTTGAAGGAGTTGCCCGGAAAAAAAACACCTCCGTGGGTTGCATCATGGAATCCAAACTGACTGGCTGTTACAGTTGAATTACTTTGAGCCGTCAATATGCCGTCTTTAGAAACATAAGATTTGTACCTCAAAGCCTGATAGCTGGTTTGTGGCAATTCTGAACCATCAAAAAAATTATAAATATAGGATTTGCCAAACCCTGGATTAGTTTGTTTGCTTTGGTCAATGACTTTGAAGAGGTAACTCTTAGGATTAGTTGCAGCGTTTTTATAGAATACATAAATAGAATCAGATACTAATCGGACTGAATCTATATCTCCTGTAACAACAGGTTTGATAGCGCTGAGGTTTTTTCCCGCCAGATTTACTTGAATAAACGATAAAGTTGCTGTCGCACTGTTAACCACGCCTTTATTAAGGGTAACGGTGGCATTGCTATTGGCATCAGCGCCCGATGTTAAAGTTATTATGGTGCTGTCGAGAGTTATAGTTCCAGATTTAACAACCCATTGCGAGAGTGTAAATGGATATGTAATAGGCACAATCTCAATATAAGGTATATAATTAGTACCTGTAAAATCAAGCGTTACTGTCCCCGCAGTACCAACATAAATAAAATCAACTGTAGAGCCATCATTACCATAGTTGCCTGCAGTTACGGATTGTTGTGAGGTTTTATTAAAAGCGCCTGTACTCGAAGAAGCACTTATAGTACCATTTGAATAGATACTCCCACCAATTTTTATCGTTGAATTTCCAGCCACTGCCAATTTTATCTGGTTTCCTGGCTTAAGGACTGAGCCGTGCTGAGCACCATTATAACCATAAGCATTGCTTGAGCCAACAATTACGCTAATCAATCCTAAATTTAAATCGGATTTACCAGTTGTATTCGTGGGGATGATACTGCCGTCACGCAAGTCAAAATAATAGACAATGTTCTTAGCAGCGGTTGTAGAAATACTTCCTTGTTGTGCAGGAATCACTTCTATTTGTGGAAGATAGAGGTCGTTACCCGTGCCTGCTACCAGCGTAAAAGTTAAGGTTTTAGGTTTGCCACTGTATGTAAAATCATAAACATCGGAGAGGTCTTTAACTACTTTGGTATCTTGAGTTCCTAAGTCAGCTTTAGCGTCTGCCTTGCCTTCCATTTTCAGACTAGAATATTGTGATCCCAGAAATCGTATAGTGCAACTGCCCGGCACATCTATGGTGATGGTGCCATTTACCTTCATGTTCAGTCCGTACTGCGTACTGTGGTAGCTGTATGTTCCAGCCAACTTCAACTTGCCATCAGGACTTTGCCCTGCGGCTATGATAGTGCCTGTCTTGAAATCATAGAGAACAGAATTAGTAAACTGTCCGTAGAGTCTCGATGAAGATGCCATCAGAAGTATGATGGAAAAAAAACACATTCTTCTTACCATTGTATTATATTTAGAATAGGAACAGAATTATAACATTGTCAATATTATAAATTCAGTTTAAAGTTTTATTAGTAAAGTAAAATTAATAATTAAATACTTTATTTTTAATATTATGCTATTAGAAACTGCGGAAACGTTTCCGTTTGAGATACAGAAGTTTCAGGTGCTTTTTTTAGAAAATATAATCAATCGTAATCCGGATTTATTTTTTGATAATCAATACATTCACAATACCTGCGTGAACTAGAGAAATTCGCAGAAATTTGGAATTTCTAAATTTTAAGAGTCGTTTTAAATAATTTACTTGCTTCTTCGGAAAATTACTGCAGTATACGCTGGAAATTTATCTACATGAACAGTCCCATAAAAACAAAAATGCTACCGAAAATAAATCCCAGCGGCGGTTTTAAAAAAAACAAAGAACTTGTTTTAGAAGCTGTTTAAATTTTCTGTTTTGAGTTGAAAGTATTGTATTTTTGAATCAGGGATTTTAAAAATCCAGAAATTGCCGAGCAATTAAGCATTCAAACAACTGTTGTTGCTAACTCTGTTGCTGAAAGTAGAAAGCGTTTGCTACATTTTATTGAACAAAACACAACTTGGAGAGACTATTTGAAAACGTATTTAAATGATTGTTTTAATAAGTAGAAGAGATGGATAAAGATATAGAAGATAAAATCAGAGCTTATTTAAATGGCCAACTCTCGCATGTTGACCGTTTGGCTTTTGAGCGCGACATCGCCACTGATGCTGATTTAGCGCAACGTGTTGAAACTTTCAGGCTTCAAAATGTGGGCTATGATATGCTTTCAAAAAATGCGAAGGATAAAATGCATACCAGGCATGCAGATTTACCTGACATCGAAGATATTCCTTTTAAAGCTTTATGGTATAAACGGCGTATTTTTTTAGCTGCTGCCAGTATTGCTTTGTTGTTTAGTGTTTGGGTGGGATACGAAATAAGCCAATCAACGAATGAAAAAATCATCGCTGAGTTTGCAGCCATTTCACCCACATTGAAAGATGATAATGCAGGTGCATTGCCTGAAAATAGCACTGAAACTGATTTCAGTAAAGCTAAAAAAGCTTTTGAAGCTAAAAATTACGCCGAAGCAGCGCGTTTGTTTAAAAGTGAATTAGATGCCACAACCAATCCTTCGGCACACAATACGCGGCGCAATCTTCAAATCAATTTAGCGCACTGCTTATTTAAACTCAAAAAGTATGGCGAAGCGGCTGTTTTATATCGTTCTGTACAACGTGAAAGTGAAAGATTGCAACCCCTTAGTGTTACTGAGCTTGCCCAAATTAAACATTTCGAAATTTTGTCGCTCATTGGCAATAACCAAGTTGAAGAAGCCCAAAAGCGCATGGATTTAATGGATCCATCGAATAAATTGTTGCATGATAGGCTCAATAGTTTTTGGAGGTTTTAAGCAAATTATTTAACAATTGCACCATTCTGAAACTCCTCCTCAGTAAAAACAAATTTCAAAACATGATCACTATTTTCAGCCAATAAAATCATTCCTGCTGATTCAATGCCGCGCAATTTACGGGGTGCTAAATTGGCTAAAACGATAACGCGCTGACCAACGAGTTTTTCAACATCAAAATGTTCTGCAATGCCCGAAACAATAGTGCGTTGTTCAAAACCTAAATCAACTAAAAGTTTTATCAGCTTATCAGCTTTAGGTACGCGCTCGGCTGCTAAAATGGTTGCTGTGCGAATATCCATTTTAGCAAAATCGTCGTAGCTGATTTCGGGTTTTAAAGGTTCGTGTTCCAATTTCGGATTTCGGATTTCGGATTTCGGTGCTTCCTGTTCCGACATCTGAAATCCGACATCCGAAATCGTGTTATCGTTCGCAAACAACGCCACAATCTGCGCCTCAATCACTTCATCCGTAATGCGCGAAAACAAATGTTGTGGTTGCGCAATGAGATGTCCTGCTTTAATAATTTGCGTTCCATGTTTTAAATGTTTTTGTAAAGCCAACCACTCCCCTTTCGGATTTAAAGGCGCGATATTTAATAATTCGCGCATTTTAGCAGAAGTAAACGGAATAAAGGGTTCAACAATGATGCTCAGAACAGCGCAAAACTGCATCGAAACATTTAAAACTGCTTGCGTTTCTTGAGGATGCGTCGCAAATTTTTTCCAAGGTTCATTCATTTGCAATAACTGATTACCCAAGCTCGCAATTTGCATTATTTGTGTGAGTCCACCGCGAAAATCGTAAGTGCGAATGTGATTTTCAATTTTTTCGACTTCTTCCGATAAAAGTTTTAAGAAATCTGAAGGTGATACTGTTAAACTGTTGTGCAAAGGTGAAATGAATTGTGCATCAGTACTAAATTCTGGCACTTTACCATCACAATGTTTCTGCACTAAAACAGTAGCGCGCTGGAAAAAATTGGCTAAGTTGGCTACTAATTCATTATTATTCGATTCTTGAAAACGCTTCCAAGTAAACTCAGAATCTTGTTGTTCAGGCATATTCTTGATGGCGTTGTAGCGCAACGCATCTTGTTGACCTGGAAATTGCGCCAAATATTCATGCACCCAAACCGCCCAATTTTTTGAGGTTGACATTTTTCTGCCTTCCAAATTCATAAACTGATTAGCAGGTACATTATAAGGCAGAATAAATTCACCGTGCGCGTGTAAAATGGCAGGGAAAATGAGCGCATGAAAAACAATATTGTCTTTTCCAATAAAATGGATTAACGCAGTTTCATCGTCTTTCCAATATTTTTCCCAAGCATTGGCATCGCCGTTATTAATTGCCCATTGTTTTGTTGCCGAAATATATCCAATTGGCGCATCGAGCCAAACGTATAATTTTTTCAAACCCGATGCGTCAATCTCTTCAGGCACTGGTATTCCCCAATCTAAATCGCGCGTCATAGCACGTGGATGTAAACCCGCTTCGAGCCACGAATTGCATTGACCAAGAACGTGCGCTTTCCAATCGGCGGGATTGTGTGTATGTTTTATTGTTCCATCGGGCATTTCTAAATCACCTGTATTTATCCAACGTTTCAACAGTTCGTTGTAAGTATCGAGTTTTAAATACCAGTGTTTAGTCGTTTTTTTAATCGGAAAATTTCCTGAGAGTGTAGAGCGAATAGGTGGCAATAAATCGTTTGGACTTAAAGTTGAGCCACATTTTTCACACTGGTCACCATACGCATCTGGGTTTGCGCAAACCGGGCATACACCTATAATGTATCTATCAGCGAGAAAAGTATTTTTTTCTTCGTCGAAATATTGTTCGCTTTCTAAAACATCAAATGCGCCTTTATTATTCAAAACGCGAAAAATATCCTGCGAGGTTTTATAGTGAATCGGTTCGCTGGTGCGGTGGAAAATATCGAAAGAAATACCCATGCCTGCAAAATCTGAACGGAACAATGCGTCGTATTTATCTATCACCTCGCGCGGTGTTAAACCTTCTTTCATGGCGCGAATAGTAATTGCCGCGCCATGCTCATCGCTGCCACACACCCATAAAACATCTTCGCCATAGCTGCGCAAAAAACGCACAAATACATCGGCACTCAAATATGCACCCGTTAAATGACCAATATGCAACGGACCATTCGCATAAGGCAAAGCCGAAGTCACTAAATACCGCTTAATTTTTTTTTCTGACATGAAAATCGCTTAAAATTTTCGCAAAGATAAATTGGATTGGTAATTAAGAATGTAAATTAAAAATTAAAAATTGCTTGAATATTTTAAATCACTAAAAAATTAGGATTTTTTAGAAATTAAAATTATTGGCTGTAAATTGCACCGATATGTAATAAAAAATAGAGTAATAGTGAAAAATAAAATAAAATACCAAATTTTAAATCAAACTTTCAGTTCACAAGAAAAAGCTGAGGAAAGCGCCCGGGCAATTCTTTACAATGATGTTTTAAATACGACACTAAATGAAGCGGATCACGAATACATGTGCGCTTACTTTAGATTATTTCATCTTGAATGGGAAGAAAAAATCGGAGTTGGAATTAAAAATATTTTCAGAATAAAAGAACCCCAATATGGAAAAGTGAGAGGTTTTAAAATTGTGCGACTTGACGAGAGTGATACCGATATAAGTTTTATAATTGAAAGAATAAACAAAAATGATTTTAAACAACAATTTAATAGCGCTTTAAGGTTTATCGTAGAACCCCAGATATTTGAATTTAAGGAAAAATCCTTCGGTAGTAGGTTATTTCTTTTATGTCCTATTGAAAATGTAGAAGTGACAAAAGATAATTGTCATATTGATCATGATAGTCCAACTTTTAAAGAAATAGTGAATAGTTTTGTGTTGAAGTATAATATTAAAATTGACAAAGACATTTTAGTTAAATCAACAGATAATCAGTTAATACCTGAGCTTGCGAATGCAGAAATGATAAAACAATTTTTTGACTATCACAAAGAATTAGCAAACTTGCGTGTTGTTTCAATTAAAGCAAATCTATCAATTCTTAAAAATAAGAATTAATGCTCTCCCGAGAGAGTGTTCAATTAAGTGTGTCAACCCCGGATTTTGAGAGTGTTCAATTAAGTGTGTCAACCCCGAATTTTTTAAATATTATGGGGGTTTCCAAATCTGATTTATATTTGTTCCAATTTTTCAATGTTGGTTTCAAACCAAACTTTTTTAAAAACACCTTTAAACAAACTCATTTATTATGGAAAAACCGCTCGATGTTTTTTCGCAGTTTTCTGACATGGCAATTCAATACGCGCCAAAAGTTATTTTAGCCTTAGCAACTTTTTTAATCGGCTCTTACATCATTTCATGGCTGACTTGTTTAATGAGTAAAGGTATGGAAAGAAGAGGCGTTGATATTACTATTCGACCATTTTTAGCTTCATTAGTGAATATTGGATTAAAAGTGATGCTATTATTGAGTGTTGCAGGCATGTTTGGCATTCAAACAACATCATTCATTGCCATATTTACGGCTGTTGCATTTGCTGTTGGAACGGCACTTTCTGGAAGTTTAGGTCATTTTGCCAGTGGTGTTCTTATTCTAATTTTTAAACCCTACAAAGTAGGCGAATTAGTTAATTTAGCGGGTCAAACAGGCGTAGTTTCAGAAATTCAAGTCTTTAATACCGTCTTAATTACGCGCGATAATCGGAAAATAATAATCCCTAACGGTAATATTACAAGCGGCGTTATGACTAACATTTCAGGTCAGGGTCAAATTGTGGTTGAAATGGTGTATTCAGTTACAGACGATAGTAATATTGATAAAGTGCGCGCAGTTATTCAACAAGTCTCGGATAGCTGTCCTGAAATTTTGAAAACACCGCCAGTCGGAATTTATGTTAAACAATCACCTGTTGGAGCTATTGAGTTTGATGTTCGCCCAATGTGCGAAAGCAGGAACTATTGGAGCGTATATTATTTCATGGAAGAAAATGTTAGAAAAGCCTTATCTCAAAATGGCATCGCTATGTCTAAACCAATCATGGATGTTAGATTGATACAACCTTAACTGAAATAAATGAAAGGTATTCCTATGTGCTGTGCGGTTATCAAGCTAACCGCCTGCGCATAATATTTAAAACCTCCGTAGAGGTGTTAAAATTTCGCGTAGTTGCAAAGCAAAGTAGTTTCTTTTCAAAAAAACCATTTTGCAGCTTGGTTTCATTATAGGGGTTTTGGCAATAGATAAAAATATTTTTGCCTTCAATTTTAAATTCATCCCCTTTGGCATCAAAGGGTTTAAAGGCTGCAAGTGTCGTTTCAGTGGGTGCGTTTTGCAAATAATTGATAAAAATTTTATCTTTAGATAAAGCGCTAAAATTATCGAAAGGTTGGGTAGCCAAAACATTTTCCATCTCTTCGTATGTTCGTACAATAACAGGCACTGACAGCGAAAAAACAAATTCAATAGCGTGTTGAATAAGCGTTTGAAGTTTTTCTGTATCGATTAATTCGCTTTCAAAAACAATATTCCCTGATTGCAAAAATGTTTGAATGTGCTTCAAATGAATAGTTTCGAGACATTCTTTCAGCTCGCTCATTTTAATAACATTTTTACCGCCGACATTTATAGCGCGTAAAAAAGCAACATAAATTGGCATGGAACTCGAATTTAAGGAATTTAATGAATGTGAAGAATTTAAGCAATTAAAAAATTCTATATTTTCTTAAAATTCTTTTAATTCGAGTTCTCGTTGTTTTTCGAACATTTCACGGTAGTATCCATCTTTGTTGATGAGTTGTTCGTGCGTTCCCTGCTCTACAATTTCGCCATTATCGAGAACGATAATTTTATCGAAGGTGAGCAAACCATAAATGCGGTGCGTTATTGTGATAGATGTTTTATCTGCCAATGCATCGTTCAAATAACCTAAAATAGTCTGCTCTGTGGTGGTATCAACCGCAGAAAGTGCATCGTCGAGAATGACAATATCGGGCATTTTTATGAGTGCGCGCGCAATCGAAACGCGTTGTTTTTGTCCACCACTTAACGTGACACCACGCTCGCCTACAAGTGTATCGAATTGATTTGTCAATCCCATGATATCGTCATACACCGCAGCATGGCGCGCAAATTGTTCTATCTCTGCTTGATCTGCATCGCGTTTTCCGAAAGCAATATTGCCGCTCACATTATCGCTAAATAAAAAGACTTCTTGTGGAATGTATCCTATTTTACTGCGCAAAACGTTTAGGTCGTAATTTTTAATATCATCGCCATCAATCGTAATATTTCCACCTGTCACATCGTACATACGAACCAACAAATCGGCAATAGATGATTTTCCTGAACCTGTGCGGCCAATAATAGCGAGACGTTCTCCGCGTTTGAGTCTAAAGCTGATATTGTTTAAAGCAACAATGCCCGTATCAGGATATTTAAAAGTCACATTATTGAAAGCTATGACACCATCGAGATTTTGTTTTCCGTTTAAGTTTTCGGATTGTACAATCTCAGGTTTTTCATTTAAAAAGAAATTGATACGCTTCATACTCGCAGCTGCTTGTTGCGTCAATGATGCTATCCAACCTATGGAAGTTACGGGCCAAGTGAGCATACTCACATAAATAACGAACTCAGCAATATTACCTGCTGTTACATTACCCGATACCACTTGCAAACCACCATAATAAACAGTGGCGATGATACTCAAGCTAATCATCAATAGCATTATAGGGAAAAAAGCATTATCAATGCGCGCTAAATTGAGCGATTTATTTTTAAACAAATCGCTTTGCATTGCAAAATGATTTATCATCGGTTTTTCGCGCACATAACTTTTCACGACACGAATACCTGAATACGCTTCTTGCGCGCTCGAAGTTAATTCAGAAAGTTGCGCTTGAATGATGGTTGAGCGTTTGTGAATTTGGGAACTCACTAAGTATGTTCCAAGCACCAAAAAAGGCAGAGGTGCCAATGAATAAAACGTCAAAGTCGGACTCACATTCAACATTGAATAAATAGTAATCGTAAACAGCGTTACTAAGTTAATACCATATAGCATCGTAGGACCGAAGTAATTGCGCACTTTATTCACATCTTCAACAATACGACTCATTAAATCGCCCGTAGAATTGCGTTTATAAAAAGAAGTGCTGAGCGATTGATAATGATCGTACACTTCTTTGCGCATATCGTATTCAATCAATCGACTCATACGAATGACCGTTTGACGCATGAAGTACATAAACACGCCCATCAATATGGCTGAAATGATAACACTCACGCCAAAAAGCATTAAACTGCTACCCAGAATTGAGAATATGTGCGATTGCGCGTTAAAACCCGCACTCATTTTATACATCGCAATATTATCTACAACCAAATCGAGCGCAGTACGCAAAAGTTGCGGCTGCAAAATGCGGAAATAGTTTGAAATACTTATAAACACAATGCCAAGAAGGAAAAGTGATCTGTATTTCCAGAAATATTTATTGAGAACTTTTAACTCACCCATAAACAATTACGAATTACGAATTACGAATTTCAAATTACGAATTATGGCTCAATTTGACTTGGCGTAATTCGTAATTCGTAATTCGTAATTGATTTTTGCAAATATACTATAAATTCATTTACGCACCCAATTGTTTTCAAACCTCATAGGTTTTAAAAACTACGAAGTTTAATCAAACAGTAATATCTTCGTTCAGCATATCGGAAGGTAAAGATTTTGATGCTTTCGCTCCGAGTTGTTTTATGCGCTCTGCTCTACCAATCAGTGTATCGCCAAATTTTCTGGAATCATTTAATTTATTCAACGCACCGTGATAACTCTCTTGAGCGCTATCAAGTTTTGAACCAATATCTTTTAAATCGGTGATAAAACCAACAAATTTATCGTAAAGCAAACCAGATTGTTGCGCGATTTCCAGAACATTTTTGGTTTGCTTTTCCTGACTCCAAATAAACGACACAGTTCGCATTGTTGCGAGTAAAGTAGTAGGTGTTACGATTAATATATTGCGGTCTAAAGCATCGGAAAAAATTTTAGGATCGGCTTGTTGCGCTATTGAAAAAGCATTTTCTAATGGCATGAACAAAATGACGTAATCTAAAGTGCTGATTTGATACAACTGCGCATATTTTTTGCTTTCTAAATTTTTGATATGTGTTTTTACGCTTTCGATGTGTTGTTTTAAAAACTGTTCTTTTTTTACACTGTCAATTTCAGTGATGTGTTTTGAAAAATGTGTGAGCGACACTTTTGAGTCAATAACCAAACATTTTTCTCCAGGTAATCGAACAACACAATCGGGTCGTTTATGCTGCCCGTCAACATCAACGAAATCGGTTTGCATATCGAAATGAATATTGCGCTGCAAACCCGCTTTTTCTAGAAGCATTTCGAGGTGCATTTCACCCCAATCACCCTGCACTTTACTGTCGCCACGCAAAGCTGTGCTTAAATTGTGTGCATCGGTACTGAGTTGAGAATTTAATGTGCGTAAAAGTTCTATTTCAGTTTTAAGCGATACGCGTTCTTTTAAATCTTCAGTGAATTTTTTATCGATATTGGTTTCGAAGGCATTTATTTTTTCGCGCAGAGGTGCAAGCAATGCTTCCATATTCACATTATTCTGAGAAGTAAACCGTTGAGATTTTTCTTCTAGAATAGCATTCGCAACGTTTTGAAACTCGATCTGAAACTTTTTTTGAAGTGCTTCAACTTCTGCTTTTTGCAGATTGAGTTTTTCTTCCAGATTAATATTCATTTGTTCGAGTGCAGCCACATCTTTATTAATCAACACAAAATTCTGATTTTTAATTTCTAATTCTTTTTTGACCAAATACAATTGATTGTCAGTATCATTTTTCAATGCTTTATGTACATAGTCAGTCTCTAAAACTTGTTTAGAAACAAAATTATCCGATTTATTGGCGCTCATTTTTCCAAACAAGTAACCCACCACCAAACCAATAGCGAGAATTATGAGAGCGTAGAGGGTATAATCTGACATGAAATCGAATTTAAGAAATTAAAGAATTTTCAGAATTCATTATCGAATCTGCGAAAGTCCGCGAAGTCTGCGGACAATTATCCTAAAAGAGACCCTGAAAATTTTGAGTAAAATGATTTATCGCAATATCCAAATGATCCCAATTTAAATATACAAATGCTGCTATGGAAACAAACAACGGAATAATCATCCATTGCAAAACCCAAAAAATAGCGAGTAAAATAGTGGGTGTAACGGGCAAAAACATCCAAAACCATTCTGTTCTGCCCGAACCATTCATTCTTGCATGCAGTGGACGATATACAAAGTGCATGAATGTTTCTATCTTTTGAGAGAAGAAAAACTTAGCGGCAAAAATTTCGAACGTATCGCCCGAAAGTCTGTCTTCAATCTCTTTAGTTCTTCTGCCAACATTGTCGGAAATGCCAATTTTATATCTGAATAAATGGCGTGAATTACCCAACACATAAATGTAGCGGTAATCGAATGGGCGATTTAGATTCATAAATTATTAGTGTTTCTGAAGAATTAATTCTACAGGAACAAAAATAAACAAAACTTTTAATTCGTGCAAGAAATTTTCAGAAAATGTGATAATTTAACACAGTTTGTTGTGCAGATGAGTTTTCGCGCAAAGCCGCAAAGATTTCGCAAAGGCGCAATCGCAAATTTTAATTAAACTTTTGGGTCTTTGCGCGTTTACTTTTGCGTCTTTGCGCAAAATTTAAAACCAGTTCAGTTTTGTGTTGCGTTTGTAATAAAAGAGTTGGATGGTTAGGGTTATATAAATTGAAGTCAGTAAAGTCAATACAAAATTCATCTTGAATATTAAACTCGCAGTCAATGAACTTAAAAGTATAATTTTTGAAAAAACCAGAATTATTGAATTTTCGAGTGAACTTTGACTCCTAATCAGTCGGAATATGGTTTTAGAGAATAAAAAGAGTGTGACTAATGTAATAACGCTAATGTAAAGTTCAATTTTCATAAAATAATTTCTATATTCGATAGTGGTTCCAAAAAAAAGGGGGCTATAAAGCAAGATTGGAATAGTTGCAATGAAAATTCTATTCCAATTTTCTCTTTTGAAATTGGATAAAATGAGTACATTAAAAATTAAGTTCAGAATAATTGTCATCATTAATGGAATATAAAACTCGTTTGGGATGAAGAGTAAAAATATAAAATGAAATATGATAAAAACAATTAGACTATTTACTGCACTCATTATCAGGCTTGCAAAATAAAAAATCAAGTAAGAATAGTAGGAAAAAATAAAAAATAAAATTATAGAGAAGATATAATCTCCAAGAGCTTCTCCTGGAAATCTTTTTTCTTCGATTTGAAGTGAAATTTTGTGTAAGTTATAAATTTCTGAAACAAATAAGAAAGCTCCACACCACACCAAATAAATTGGCAACAACAACAACGCAGGCTTTCGTTGTAAATTAACCCCCAAACGCAAGAAAAAACTTTTCATTGAACTTTAAATTTCTGCGGTTTTCTGCGCAATTTTCCGCGTTTTCTGCGGGAAACCACTCTACACTATTCAAACACCTTACTCGGGTTCAAAATTCCATTCAGGTCAAATACTTTTTTGATACCTTTGAGTAGATTAATATGTGCTTCGCCCAAAAAAATATTTAAAAATGGTTTTTGAATGTAACCCACACCGTGTTCAGCCGAAAGCATACCACCGAGCGATTTAGCTAGTTTATAAATTTCGCGTTTGCCTTGAATGCTTTTTTCGCGCCACGCATCCGTCTCAGGTTCGTCCGTAATAATCGAAAAGTGCATATTGCCATCGCCAATATGACCGATATTACTCGTTTTTAGACCTAATTCGTCGCCAATTTTTTTTACACCAAGCAGTAATTCAGGAAGTTTGGTGCGCGGCACAACAATATCATCCGTTAAGCGTGCAGATGCTAGTGTTTCCATGGCGTTAGCAGCATTGCGGCGCAGTTTCCACAATTCATTTTTTTGTGCCTCGTTATCTGCAAAAAGAATATCTCCTACATTGAATTGCGTTAAAACTTCCGATATTTTCTCACAATCGCTGTGCAAAACTTCCATATTATTGCCATCAACTTCAATTAAAAGCATCGCTTCGTAATCTTCTGAAATTGGAAAAGCAACTGAACCAACGTATCGAATAGCATAACCCATGGCTGTTTTATCCATAAATTCTAAAGCAGATGGAATGACACCTGATTTGAAAATATCTGCCACCGAGGAGCACGCATCTTCTGCTTTATAGAACATGGCGAGCATCAATAAATTAAAGGGTGGATAAGGTAAAAGTTTCAAAACGATTTTAGTCACAACAGCAAGGGTTCCTTCACTACCTGTTATGAGTTGTGTTAAATTATATCCCGTCGAGTTTTTGAGCGTGTTCGCACCAGTCCACATAACGTCTCCGTTGGGCAAAACGATTTCCAGATTCAAAACATAATCACGGGTTACGCCATATTTCACACAACGCGGTCCGCCCGCATTTGTCGCAATGTTGCCACCAATGAACGAATAACCACGACCCGCGGGATCAGGCGGATAATACAAACCTTCTGCTTGCAAAACATTTTGCAAATGTTCGGTAATTACACCAGGCTCAACCGTGACTTGATAATTTTTAGCATCTATGTCTAAAATTTTATCGAATCGTTCCATCGACATCACAACGCCGCCATGCACAGGTAAACCACTGCCCGTTAATCCGCTCCGTGCACCTTGAACCGTTACAGGAATCAAGTGTTCGTTACAAAGTGCCATAATTTTTGAAACTTCTGTCGCGTTTTTTGGCTTTACTACAACTTCGGGCGGAAAGTGTAAGTAATGGGTAAAATCGCGCGCATATTTTTCGAGTGTTTCTAATTGCGTGAAAACAAAATCGCTACCAATGGCGATTTGGAGTTTGGATAGAAATTCTGAGTTTATTTTATTGAACTTGTGCATTGATTTAAAGAATATTATTAAGGCAATTACAACACAAAGTAACAAAGAATCAAAGGTTCACAAAGTTTTTTTTCGAAAGTCTTTGAAGTTTAAGAAAAATTCTTTTTCAACCAAATTTAATATTACTCAATTAGTTTTTATAATTTACTTTTACCATGAAATCTGTCATTTCAATATTCAATTTTCAAGGAAGAAATTTAATTAATGAAGCACATAAATTTAATTCTCATCGCCATTGTTGCATTACTCGCCTTAGCCGTGAGTTATTTTACTTTAAGCAATAAAAAAGGTAGTCTCGAGGGATACGATTTTAATTTTGGCATAGCCGATACAGCTTCCATCCAATCTATTTATTTATTCGACCGCTCAGGGAATAAAATTGAGCTGGAAAGAGTGAATGCGGGTGAATGGAACGTGAATAAAAACTACAAAGCGCGTTTCGATGCTGTCAAAAATTTATTAGATTGCATTCACGATGTCACTTTACAATACCGTTTGCCGCGCAATGCCGTTAAAAATGCGGTTGAAAGTTTGGCAACGAGCGGCATTAAAGTCGAGATTTACAATGCGAAAAAAGAAAAAATAAAATGCTATTACGTCGGTGGAACAAATGCCGATGAGACCGCGACATTTTTTATCATGGAAAACGCACAAGAACCTTATGCGTGTCATATTCCAAGTTTTAATGGCGGTTTGCGCATTCGCTATTTCACAGAAGAGCAAGATTGGCGCGATAGATTTTTATATTCGCTCCGTCAAGATGAAATTCAGTCGGTTGAAGTGAATTATCCCTTGCAAAACGATGCGAGTTTTATCATTCAGCGCAAAGGTTCCGATTTTGTCGTTTCAAATATGAGTGCAGGTGGTATATCCAAAACGATTTCTGCAAATGCAGCAGCTATTGAAAATTACCTGTACAATTTTAAACATCTCGGCATTGAAGGTTTTGAAAACGGTCATCCTCAAACAGATTCTATTCGAAGAACTATGCCATTCGTTGTTTTTAAGTTAGAAACGACCGATGGCAAAAAATCGACGCTCAAATTACATCCTATTCTGAAAAAGAATAATGATAACGAAATTCTACTCGACGATAAAAAATCGCCAATCATTGAACGTTATTGGGGCGAATGGAACGAATCTGATTTAGTAATGGTACAGAATCATGTATTTAAAAAGTTGTTTGTGCGCGCTTCAAATTTTGTTTCAAAAAATTAATCCCTTGAATTTGGCAACCATTTAGCTAAGATAAATAATTACGAAATGATGTAAAATTATATTTATTATTCACTGAAATCAAGGCTTTAAACGATAAATAGCTTCGAATTTACTTTTATTTTTAGTCGAGAATATATCCTTCATTCGTCGAATAAAATTGGCATGGGCTAAATTTATTGTAGTTTTATATCGTTATTAATTTTGCTCACCAACTCAACTTTTTAGCGATGAAAAATCTAATTCTATTTTGTTTATTCTGCTCAATCAGCCAATCCATTTTTGCTCAAGGTTTCGGTGTCATTATAAGAAAAAACGAAAAAGGCGAACGCGAAACTCAAATTACAAGCAAAAATACGACACACATCGGACCAGAATCTATTACGAGAACTTATAAAGGCAGTTTTCTTTTCATTGATAGTTTTGTAATGGGTGCAGTTAAGTTGCTTAATACAAAAGTTGTGATTGCTCCCATTCTGTATAATTTAAAGACTGAAAAAATTTCAGCACAAATTGATGGTAAAGTCGAAGAATTCTACGACACGTATTTTAGCGTTGGCAGACATAAGTTCAGTTACATCAATGGGCATTATTATGAAGTTGTAAAAGATAGAAAAACGAAATTCCTAAAACGCTACGATTGCAAACTTGTAGAAAAACCACACGGCGATGATGGTGCAATGGAAAGTAATGAGGGTAATGATGGTGAATTTGTAACAACAACGAGCTATTACTTTTATTTTGAAAATAAGAAGTTGAAAGACTTCAAACTGACCAAAAAATCTATTCTGAATGTATTGAAAGAGAACGACCAATCTCTGTTTGAAAAATTTAACACTGCTCCCGATAATTTAACTGAAGCAGATGTTGTAAAAGTTATAGAGAATTGATTATCTTTATCCATTAAAATGTGTAAAAGACTTATTTTCCGTGTTGATTTTCAATGCAACTAAAACTATTTTAATACGCTTTTATGAACAACAAACTTCACACTCTCATTATTGGGGTATTTATTTTATTTACATTCACCCAAGTACAAGCCTCAAACGACGTCGTATTAATTGGAACTTCTCGAACTTTGCAAGGAGATTGGAACACTCTTTTAAACAGAACCGATGTCATAAATCGAGGAGTTACAGGTTATTATACAAGTGATGTCGTAAATACGGCAGAGATTGTTACACATTTTACGCCCGCAGCAAAAATTTGCTTTGTTGAAGGTGGTATTAACGATGTGATTAACAATATACCCATTTCAACAATAGTCCAAAATTTAGAAACAGCACTTAACAATTTGAAAGCGCACAATGTGAAAGCAGTGGCGCAATCTGTTATTTATCAAGCCCAAACCAATGTATATGATAATAATTATTTTGCGCACAATCTCATAATAAAACAAATCAACGACCAATTGCAGGCCTATTGTAACAGCAACAATTTTGATTATTTAGATTTAAATTCGGTTTTATCGGCTAATGGTCAACTCAAAACGGAATTATCTATTGATGGTACGCATTTAAATTCAGATGGTTATACACTTTGGGCAAGTTTAGTTCAGCCTGAGATAGCAAATGTTTTGCCGATTGAATTAATAAGTTTCACAGCTAAAGGAGATAAGGTTGCTAATGTACTCAGTTGGCAGACTATTTCAGAAGTAAATACAAGTCACTTTGATGTGGAACGTAGTGATGATGGCAAAAACTTTGAGAAAATTGGAAAAATATTGGCGTATGGGAATAGTAACAATTTAAAAAACTATTATTTTACAGATGCGCAACCACTATTTGGTGTCAATTACTATCGCTTGCACGCAGTCGATTTAGATGGAACATCGACAATCTCCAAAATTATTTCTATTTTTTCAACTGAAAATAAAGATTTACAAGTTTTTCCGAATCCAGCGAAAGATAAAATCACAATATCGGGTACTCATCAAAGCGATTTTATTATTTTCGATTTCTTAGGTAGAGAAATATTGCGTGGCGAACTTACAAATAAAACCGATTTGGATATATCGAGTTTCCAGATTGGTTATTACTTTCTGAATGTAGGGAATGAGTCGGTCAAGTTTTTTAAAGAATAAATGCCAATTCAAATCTAATAGGATGCTTCGCAACCTAATGGGTTTTATCAAAATCTGTTTTTTGCCGTTTGCTTTTTGCCGTTTGCCTTTTACCATTTACCCTTCACTCGTATTATGAAAACCAATTTTCGGATATTGTTCTTGCACCGTGCTTAAAACCCAAGCAGATTCAGCCAAAAATACCGTTGCGCCGTGTTTATCGAGGGCAATATCGCGATAACGTCTCTCTTTAAATTCTTCGAGAGCTTTTTTATCAGTACTCGTTACCCACAATGCTTTGTATAAATTAACGGGTTCATAATCGCAACTCGCAGTGTATTCGTGTTTTAATCGGTATTGAATAACTTCGAATTGAAGCGCACCAACCGTGCCGACTATTTTACGACCATTCATCTGTCGTGTGAATAATTGCGCCACGCCTTCATCCATCAACTGGTCTAAACCTTTTTGAAACTGTTTAGTTTTTAGTGGATCCGTATTATTCACATAACGGAATTGCTCGGGTGAAAAACTGGGGATGCCTTTGAAGTGCAACTTCTCCCCTTCCGTGAGCGCATCGCCAATTTTAAAATTGCCTGAATCATATAAACCGACAATATCGCCTGGAAAAGCTTCGTCTACAACTTCTTTTTTAGCTGCCATGAACGATGTCGGATTCGAAAATTGCATCAATTTATTCTGACGCACGTGTAAATATTTCGTTCCGCGCTCGAAAGTGCCACTGCATACACGCACAAAAGCGATGCGGTCGCGGTGTTTAGGGTCCATGTTGGCATGGATTTTAAACACAAAACCTGTAAACTTAGATTCTTCAGGAAAAATTTCGCGTTCTTCTGTAAATCGCGGCAATGGCGAAGGAGCAATATCGCAAAAACAATTGAGTAGTTCATTCACACCAAAATTATTGACCGCAGAACCAAAAAATACGGGTTGCAATTTTCCTGCGCGATATGCTTCTACATCGAATGGATCGTAAATAGAATCCACCATTTCAATATCTTCTCTGAGCTGTTTCGCCGCGCGCTCATTAATGAGAACATCCAGTTGCGGGTCGTTTAAATCGTCGATAATCACAACTTCATCATCTTGTTTACCATGTGGCCTGAAAAGAACTAATTTTTTTTCATACAAATTATACACGCCTTGAAACGTGCCACCCATACCGATGGGCCAACTCAAAGGGCGTACTCGCAAACCGAGTTTTTGTTCAATTTCATCGAGCACATCGAATGGGTCTTGCCCTTCACGGTCCATTTTATTGACAAAAACAATAATCGGCGTTTTGCGCATTTGTGACACTGACACCAATTTTTCTGTCTGACTTTCTACTCCTTTAGCAATATCGACAACAACAATCACAGAATCCACCGCAGTGAGTGTTCTGTAAGTGTCTTCTGCAAAATCTTGGTGACCGGGTGTATCGAGAATGTTAATTTTTAAATCGCGATAATCGAACGCCATAACCGATGTTGCAACCGAAATACCGCGCTGTTTTTCAATTTCCATGAAATCGGAAGTAGCGTGGCGTTTTATTTTATTCGATTTTACCGCGCCCGCAATTTGTATAGCACCACCAAACAAAAGTAGTTTTTCAGTGAGTGTCGTTTTTCCTGCATCGGGGTGACTAATAATACCAAATGTGCGGCGGCGATGTAATTCTTCTGTAAAAGTCATAATTTAGCTGTGAGCTATGAGCAATGAGCTATGAGCTTTTTTATAACTCAACTGATGATTGCTCATTACTAAAAAACGCAAAGTTAAGTTAATTCAAATGAATAACGAAGAATGACAGAACTCTTGATTGTGAAAAAGGTTTGGTTAAGCCCATACCTGTCAATCCATAATTCTTTCAATAATTAATTCAGTAGATCCTTCTTCAAGACAACCGTAATCGTCAAGATGGAAATGATAGCCCTGACTGTAACCATCTTGTGCCAAATTTAAAAGGTGATTTGCTAAAGAAATAAGCCCAGCTTTATTAGCTTTAATTATTGCAACTCCATCATGAATTTTATGCTCAATTTCAAACCCATCTTCCCATTTAAAAACAAATCCTCTTGATGGATCATAATTTGGCACTTCAATTTCTACTTTCATTTCTATGAATTTTTAAATGACAAAAATATTCTTTCTCAAATCATGGGTTTTCTTATAAATAAAATTCGCGGCATATTTTCACCATAAAGAAACAAAGGAATAAAGGTTTCACAAAGGAGTTTACTCAATTTCGTTTTTATAAGAAAATCTCATAAGCCTAACCATTGAAAACACTATCATTGTAACGTTTACTTTTCTTCTTTAGAAATATTATTTCCGTTTTGAAAAGTTTATTTATCCTTGATACAAGATTAAGCAGTGGTTACAGGTAAAGATAGTAATGAAAGCACTCTGTACACAAGATATAAATTCTTAAAAACAAATAAAACTTTACCTTGCGACGATTAACTACAGTAACATAATTTATGAATTAAAACAGTTTTTAACATGGAAAAACATACTATTGGTGGGTTAAAAAAATTCTTGTATCTTCATCGAGTTTTAGCGAAATTGCCGACTATTTCCTCACGCTACCCGAAACCAACAATACTGCAATGTATGGGAAATTGGGTAAAAATAAAAACCTTTTACAGGTTATTTCTGTAACACTTTCTGAGGTTTGTAAACAACAAGAGTTAATAGGGGACGGATCAAAAATCATGCTTACAGGTTTGAGAATTATTGAAATGCGGCAACGCAATTTTTGGCACGGCATAGGTTTCATTAACGGGAAAAACATCTTTACGTTTTTCTATTTTACCGATTTAGATAAAGGTTTAGTTTCTCTTTCTGGTGGTGGTAGCAAAATTTTTTTCGCCCGCATATCTTGCAAAATCGTTCCTACCGATAAAAATCCATTAGAAGATTTTAGTTTAAATTAATTTTGCTAAGAAGACTCACCAAAGATTTCAAGCAAAGAAACCAAACTCAAAGAATGAAGCATGTCTTCTTTAGCTTTAGCAAGTTTAGAATCTAAAACATTATGAACTTCAGTAAAATTAGATGAAGGCTTTTTCGCTTTTAAAGATATTTTTTTTAGCCTCCAGAAATCGGCGTTCGGTTCTTCAACAGCTTCGTAAATATCTCTTAAACTAATCAGTTCGGCTTTTTTAGCTAACCTATATCCGCCACCAGGTCCTTTAATGTTTACAATCAGTTCTTTCTGCTGTAAAAGCCCTGCTAATTTGCGAACATCTTCCGCATAAATTGATAAGTGGATGGCAATTCTTTCAGATGGCGCCAAAAAAGCTTCTTTCTGAGCCAAAGCTAAATAGCACATAATGTGCGAGGCAGTACCGAAATAATTATTCATGTGAAAAAATTTTTAATGAAATGAGTGTAATGAAAATTATTACACTTTGCAATGAAAATTATTTACGAGAGTGTAATTAAATTTGTTACACTTTTCAAATGGAATTGATAAAAAAAGTGTAATTAAATTCATTACACTCTCGATTTTTTTTACCAAGGTGCATTTTCAATCAATCGAATTTAATAACTACGGCTTTTATGAAGTACATTGAAAAATAAAAATCTAAATTAAAGTTGCTAAACTATAAATTATCAAAATAATTTCTACTTTTGTATTGTCTTAATAAGAGACAATGACACGCTCTATTGAATTTAGATAAGATATTATTTTGAGAAAAGCTTACTTACTAAAATAAACTGTAAAAAAATAAGATTTTCAAATAAACCAATTTTTATATTATGGATAGACGACACGCGCTTAAAAACGTTGCTCTGTTTCTTGGTGGTACACTTTCTGCGCCAACGCTTTTAGCCATGAATCGGTGGGAAAGTGCTGATTTTAATCTTTTAAAAGATTCCGATTTTAGTTTAACGGATACACAAAGAAAAATTGTTGCCGAAGTGGCGGAATTGATTCTCCCTAAAACCAGCACGCCCGGTGCAAAAGATGCGGGTGTACCCGCTTTTATCGAAATGATGCTCAAAGATTGCTACCATGCACCTGAGCAAACAAATTTTGTGACAGGCTTAAAAGATTTAGAACAATCCAAGTTTTTAAGCCTTAATGCTACTGAGCGAACCGAAGCACTCAAAATTTTAGAGGTCAACACTAAGAAGATGAAAGACGCATCGAAAGGTACGCCTTTTTGGAAGTTGATGAAAGAGTTGACGCTATTAGGTTATTACACTTCGGAAGTGGGCATTAAAGCTTCTTTCGATTATCAACCTATTCCAGGCAAATTAGAATTGATAAAAATTAAGCCTGAGCAAAAAACGATTGTCTATTAACGAGGTATCGGGTTTCAGGTATCAGGTGTCAGGAATAAACAAACTTCTGGCACCTGATACCTGAAACCTGATACCTGAAACCTTCTAATAAAATTATGAATCTAAATACAGAATCAATAAAGAAAAATACTTACGACGCTATAGTTGTAGGCTCAGGGATGTCGGGTGGCATTGCCGCTAAAGAACTCACCGAAAAAGGTTTAAAAGTTTTGATGATTGAGCGAGGCAGAGAAGTCAAGCACATCAAAGACTATCCAACCATGACTAAAGACCCTTGGGAATTTCAACATCGGGGCAAAGTGCCAAACAAAAGTGCAGAAGAATTATGGTCGAACAGCCGTTTTTGGGGTTTAGCCAATGAAGAAGCTGGACAATTTTTCACAAACGATAAAGAAAATCCGTTCATAGAAAAACGCCCATTCGATTGGATTCGCGCTTATCACGAAGGTGGTAAGTCGATGCAATGGGGTAAACAATCGTACCGTTGGAACAAAGGCGATTTTGAAGCCAATGTGAAAGAAGGAATTGGCGTTGATTGGCCCGTTCGTTACGAAGACATTGCGCCTTGGTATTCTTACATCGAAAAATTTGTCGGCGTTAGTGGTGGCAAAGATGGATTAGACGTATTGCCTGATGGTGAGTTTCAACCGCAAATGCTGATGTATCCACCAGAACTTTTGTTCAAGCAAAAGATGATGGAAAAGTTTAATCGACCTGTTATTATGGGTCGTGCAGCGCATTTAACGCAACCGACTAAAGAACAATTGGCATTAGGTCGCGGCTCATGTCAGTACAGAAACAAATGTTCGCGCGGTTGTCCTTATGGCGCATATTATAGTTCGATGGCGGGTGCTATACCAGCGGCAGCAAAAACAAATAATCTTTCGCAGCTCAACAACACGATTGTTACTGAAATAATTTACGACGAAACGAAGCAAAAAGCGACAGGTGTGAAGGTTATCAATCAGTTAACTATGCACACAGAAGAATATTTTGCTAAGATAATTTTCTTGAATGCAGGCACAATGAACACTTCTGCTCTGATGTTGCATTCTAAATCGAAACGTTTTGCGAATGGTTTTGGCAACGACAGCGATCAATTGGGCAGAAACGTGATGGATCACCATCTCGGTTCGGGTGCGAACGCAACAATCGAAGGTTTTGAAGACGATTACGTTGTGGGCAACAGACCTAACAACTTGTATATTCCAAGATTTAGAAATTGGGGTGGCGATAAGCAAAAAACATTTTTACGCGGTTATGGCTATCAAGGTGGTGCAAGCAGAGAAGGTTGGGGTCGCGGTGCGAACGAAGATGGTTTTGGTGCAGAATTCAAGGAAAGTTTAACACATCCGGGCAAATGGACGATTGGTTTAGGTGGATTTGGTGAAATTCTACCTAATCCGAATAACCGTATGTTCCTCGACGATACTAAAAAAGATAAATGGGGTCAGCCACTGATTGTTTTCGATGCAGCTTTTGGTGAAAACGAATTAGAGCAGCGCAAAGACATCGTCAGATCGGGTATGGAAATGTTAGATGCTGCTGGTTTTAAAAATATCAGTGGTCACGACAATAAGCAAGTGCATATCGGTTTAGGCATTCACGAAATGGGCACTGCGCGGATGGGTCGCGATCCGAAAACGTCGGTTCTAAACAGTTTTAACCAAGTGCACGCTTGTAAAAATGTGTTTGTGACTGATGGTGCATTTATGGCTTCATCGTCGTGTGTCAATCCATCTTTGACGTATATGGCATTCACGGCGCGCGCCGCCGATTATGCTGTGTCGGAGTTAAAAAAACAAAATCTTAAGTAGTTGATAGTTGACAGTTGTTAGTTGATAGTTTACGACTAACCTAACAACTGTCAACCAACATGTTTCAATTAATAAATCCAATTTATCTATTAAAATTTATGAAAAAATATTTGATCAAAGTCCTATGCGTAGGCATCCTTTTTCAACTTTCGACTACGCTGAGTGCGCAGCAATTTAAAGTTTTAGTATTGACTAAAACAGAAGGTTTTCAACACGGCTCTATACCAGAAGCTACTTTAGCCATTAAAAAATTAGCGGAAAGACATGCTTTCACAGTCGAAGTGGCAACGGGTTCGAATGCCTTCAATGATAAGAATTTAGAACAATATAGCGCTGTCATATTTTTATTAACAACTGGAAATATTCTAGACTCTACTCAGAAAAAAGCAATGGAAAAATTCATCAGATCGGGTAAAGGATTTGTAGGTGTTCACAGCGCCAGCGATACAGAATACGGTTGGGATTGGTACACGAAATTAGTTGGAATGATGTTTAAAATACATCCGCTGCAACAAACGGCTTATTTGGATGTGGTGAATAGCAATTTTCCTGGCATGGAGCGTTTTCCTAAAAGATTACTCTGGACAGATGAATGGTATGAATTTCAAGAGCGCAAAGTCGATGATTTAAAACTTTTAGTCACGGTTGATGAAAAAACATACAACCCTGTTGCAAAATGGGGACCGGGTAAGGAAGGGAAAGGTATGGGCGCAATGCATCCAATTTCTTGGTATCATAATTACGATGGTGGTCGCGCATTTTATACTGCCTTGGGTCATATTCCTTCGATTTATTCCGATCAAACTTTTTTAGACCATCTGTATGGTGGTATTTATTGGGCAGCGACGGGTAAAGGACTTTAATTGAGTGATGAGTGATGAGTAATAAGTGATAATTATTCCTTATCACTCATCACTTATGCCTAGAAATTATAAATTACACTGTACAGAATCCGCGTATTGGTCGATTGGTCAACATTAACAGTCGTACCATTATTAGCAGTTGTGACAGGTGCTAAGGGAGTTAAGCTAGTTTCACCCGATGCCAATGCACGCGCACGTTGCGCAGCAGTAACTTCTATTTCAATACCCATATACGTTTTACCTGAACGCCAACCCACGCGCGGCGCAATACGTAAAACATTCATCACATTAGTAAGCGTTCCTTGCTGATATACAGCACCTTTAGCCACTAATGCATCTTTCAAACCTAAATTAGTTATATAACCACCAAAAATGCCCCATTCAAATGCGTTCTTTTTGCCACTCAATTCTATCCAACCTGAAAGGGCACTCATGGGTGTATAAGTAAATTTACCAGTTGATGAATCAACCGACGATTCGGCATAACCGCCTAAGAGTAAAAAATTAGACATATTCTGTCCGTAAATAGCAGCTGATTTAAATGTAATATTAGGCGATTTAACTGTAAAAAATATATTAGCGGAAACTCCAACAGCGCGCTCATCGACAACTGTGTTTACAACTTGTTTATTAGCAGTTGTCCAACTCACTGAGTTTCTCGGTTTAAGCGATTTAAAATCAACTGCTGCTCCCAAAATTACATTGCCCGATGTATGTTGAATTCCAAGATCAATCATTGGAATTAAATTATTGCGCAAAAAAGGCGTTTGTACATTGGCTGTAGTTGGTGGATTTGGTCCCGCCGATCCGTTATCGCGCTCAGTTATTAGTGCACCAAATATTTTTGTATCACCCATTGTCGTAATTCTAAATTGCGGGAAACGCGAGTCACTCGTTATGGGTGCACCAACAAGTGCACCATTTAAAGCGGGTGCGCATTCAGGAACTAAAAATGGATGATAATATTGTCCAAATAAAAGCTGGACTTTAGAATTTGTTAATTGTATAAAAGCATGTCGCAAACGCAAGCCATTTATATCGCCATCTGAAGTACCTGCGAATTCTGATTCAATCGCGGCATTTGTTTTAAATCCAAAAAACTCTGGACCAGATGCATTGACGCGCAAACGCGATTTAATTGCCAATGAATTATAAGTCGGTACAGAATTTTTATCATTTCCGCTGGCATCTGGGTCAACAGCGGAGGGTAAAAACATAAAATCACCCTCGCGTGTGGTATTTGTTTGACGTGAATCAAAAAAATATTCTGCGCGTACATAACCTGTCCAAGAAAATTTAATAACTTGCTTTGTAGTATCGGCTGCAGGTTGAACTGTTGTTTGTTGCGCTAATATTTTTGTTGTAAAAATTAAAGTAAACACGCACAAAAAAAGAACAGAAGTGTTCAATTTCACCATAAAAATATAAAGTTGGATTCTCTAAAAATTCAATTACACAATAATTGCGTGCAAAAGTATTTAAAAATCTATATTCTTTACTTTTTACGAAGTTCTTTTATAAATTTTAATTGAGAAAACCTAATTTTCAACATTAAGTTTAAGTTAAGTTTGTGCGAATTTAAAAAACATGTAGAGATGATGGCATTGCGTTGTCTCTCAATAGACATACAATAAGATTGAGACAAGGCAATGCCATTGTCTGTACAAAATATTGAAAATTTTTATTTCCAAACGAGCCTATCAATTAATCTTAAATTAAAGTATCGCTCTAAACAATAAGTAAAACGCACCTGATAGGATTATTGAAGCAGGTAAAGTTAATACCCAAGCCAATGCAATATTTCCAATAGTACTACCTTGTAAATTTTTCACCCCTTTCGATGCTACCATTGAACCTGCAACACCCGATGAAAGTACGTGCGTAGTTGAAACAGGTAAACCAAAATAAGATGAAAGACCAATAGTGGATGCTGCTACTAATTCGGCAGTTGCACCCTCAGCAAAGGTCATGTGCTTTTTACCAATTTTTTCTCCAATGGTCACAACTATACGTTTCCAACCAATCATTGTACCCAAACCTAAGGCAATACAGATAAGAAAAACAGACCACTGTGGTGCATAATGCGTAAGGACAACTAAATTACGTGTTTCATGTTTAAGTGTACTTCGCGCAGCTTCATCGTTAACTATATTTGGTTCTGCTAATAGCGATTTTACAGTTTTATCTAATAAATTGAACCGTTTGCGAATGCTTAAACGCGATTTTACAGTATTCGCAGTTGGCAAATCGGAACGGATACCTTTAATAATATCAATAGTTTTTGCAACCTCTATAGGTGCATAACTATTTTCAGCTTGTTGAGGCAAACTCGCTTCTATTTTATTCAACGTTTCAGTGGCTTTTTCAACACTAAAATTTGGGCTTAAAGCATTTTGAAGTGGCATAAATGTCATCAAAGCTACCATTACCAAGCCTATACCTTTCTGCCCATCGTTAAAGCCATGAAAAAAACTCACAAGTGTGCAAGTAGTCACCAAAATAACGCGAATCCAAAATGGAGGTTGAGTGCCTGGTTCTGGCTCTTTAAACAATTCTCTTCGTTTATCACCTGATATAAAGGAGCGTAATGCAAACATTAGCCCGATGGCAACAGCAAAACCGAAAATGGGTGAAAACAATAGTGCTTGACCAATTTCGAATGCTTTCCCCCAGTTGACCGTTTGGTGCGTTGTGTTTTCTGGTAAAAAAGAATATACTAAACCAGCACCAATTATTGCACCAGTTAGCGTATGTGAACTCGAACATGGAATTCCAAAATACCAAGTGCCGATATTCCAAACGATAGCTCCAGCCATTACACCCAAAACCATAGCTGCACCATGCGATGCTGTTTGAGACATAAGGGCTTCAACGGGTAATAAATTAGCAATTTTTGTAGCTACTTCAAAACCAGCATAAGAACTTAATAATACGCCCAAAAAATTGAAAACCCCCGACCATACTACTGCAAATGTAGGCTTTAATGTGTTAGTGTAAATTACAGTTGCAACAGCATTGGCAGTATCGTGAAATCCATTTACAAATTCAAAAATAAAAATCATCACCATACAAATAGCAAAAATGATTGCAATTGTACCCGAAAGCGTGCTAAAACTTGAAAAATCCATTAAAAATGTTTAAGGCTGGTTAATTAAGTTACAAAAATAATAAGTATAAAGCAGCAAAATAAATTTCAACGTTAATTTAATATTAAGTTTGACTCGAATTGAAAGAATTTATTGAATTAGCAGGATCTTTAGTTGAATTTGAAAAATATAAAGTATTCTTTAAATTCGCTTTATGGATTAACTTTGTTCAATCAACAGCATAGTATTATTTAATTTGTATAAAAATCACAGATTTTGGCTAAGAAAGATCCGGGTATTGTAAAAGATTTCGAATGGAATCTAGGAGAGAAAGATAAAAAAGGTCTCGTCAGAAAAATTGAAAAAGCGATTGTTATAGGTATTATTCCAGCGAGCAATAAAGAAGCCGAAGTGATGGAACACCTCGACGAGTTGGAATTTTTGGCTGAAACAGCAGGCGTTGAGAGCATTAAACGCTTCACGCAACGGTTGGAACAACCGAATACATTAACCTATTTAGGTAAAGGCAAACTCGAAGAAGTAGGTCAATATATTGCTTCGCATGAAGAAGTAACTGTTGCCATTTTCGACGACGATCTTTCGCCCAAACAACTGCATGCCATTGAAGAAGTTTTTAAAGTGAAAGTACTCGATCGTTCGGGATTAATTCTCGATATTTTTGCTCAGCGGGCAAAAACTGCTCAAGCCCGTGCACAAGTTGATTTAGCACAAATGCAATATATGCTCCCGCGTTTGCGCGGCTTGTGGACGCACTTAGAGCGTCAGCGCGGCGGTGTAGGTATGCGCGGACCAGGTGAAAAAGAAATTGAAACCGACCGTCGTATTGTGCGCGATAGGATTTCATTTTTAAAAGAAGGTTTGAAAGACATCGAGAAACAATCGGCTACGCAGCGCAAACAGCGCGGTGAGTTTATACGTGTCGCGCTTGTGGGTTACACGAATGCGGGAAAATCGACGCTGATGAATGCGCTATCAAAATCGGATGTATTTGCTGAAAATAAACTATTCGCTACGCTCGATACAACTGTGCGCAAAGTTGTGTTCGAGTCATTACCTTTTTTACTTTCCGATACGGTGGGTTTTATTCGCAAACTTCCTCATCATTTGGTTGAAAGTTTTAAGAGCACACTCGACGAAACGCGCGAAAGCGATATTCTGCTTCATGTGGTTGATATGTCGCATCCACAGTACGAAGACCAAATTAAAGCGGTGCAGTCAACGCTTAAAGAACTCGGTGTGGATGAAAAGCCAACCCTGATAGTTTTTAACAAACTCGACGCTTATAGAGAAAAATATTTTGATAAACTTTTAGATATCGAAACACAAAAGGTCGTTGAAGCCGAAGTGTTGGAAAAAATGACCGAAACGTATGGCGATTGTGTTTTTATTTCAGCGCAAAGCAAAGAAGGTTTTGAAATTTTGAGAGAAAAACTCACTTTCCTTATTAAACAACAATATGTTATTCGCTTTCCGCATCAAACTCCCATGTATGGTTAGTTGTTAGATTTTATGAAAACATACCTCTCTGGGGGCGGCACTGTAGAAGATATGCACAATGTAAACCTACATTTTGCTGAAAATATTCTTTATAAAAAATTATTGGTTATTCCGCAAGCAGCTGCACCTGAGCTTGTGAGTTTTGAATTTTGCGAAGATTTTATTGGAAATATTTCAGCATTTGATCATTTGTTAATTGAAATGGAAGAAAGTCTAGAAGAAATAACATCCGACATTATTTCACGTTTTGGCGGTATTTATTTTTTAGGCGGCATGACTTCTACTTTGATGCACGAGATTAAAACCCATCGTTTCGATGTACTTGTTGATCAATTCATCAAAGAAGGTAAACCGGTTTGTGGTATGAGTGCAGGCGCAGTCATTATGGGAAGCAATCTTGCCACAGTTGAAAACGACCCGGATGAAAAGCGGAATAATCTAATATTTGAAGAAATTGAACAATAAAAATAAATCTCGGGTGAATGAGTGACATTATTACTCCAAGTGGTAAAATAGTTTAACCTATTTCAGGCTGTGAATGTCTAAAAACTTTTTAAATCATTTAAAATTCACGGACAAAAGTTCGGGGAACTAAAAAAGAATGTTGAAATCAATGAAAGTAAATAAAGGACAAATACTTCAACGAAAAGGGGAGCTATATACAAAAGTTTACGCTGTTGAAACGGGCTTACTCCGAAGCTATACCATCGACGAAAAAGGGAAGGAACACATTTTTGCCTTTGCACATGAAGGTTGGACTATTGCAGACCTTTGTGAAGTAACCGACCCATGTGAGTTGTTCATTGATGCGTTAGAAGAGTCCACGGTTACTATTATTGAGAAAGAAGAAAGAAAAAAACAAGTTGACATTAATACTGTGGTCAATCGTATCTTTGTTTTACAAAAGAGAGTCATTATGTTGATGAGTGCTTCTGCCATTGAACGTTATGAGCATTTTGTAAAAATATACCCCAATATTGTTCAAAGAGTATCTCAAAAAATGATAGCCTCCTATTTAGGTATAACGCCTGAAGCTTTAAGCAGAGTTAGAAAAGAGCGAACCAAAGCCAAATAATATCTTCCTATTCATTTCTTAATCTACATCAATGCACAGCTTTTCAAAAGGTCTTACCTTTGCACCATCAATCTTGATAGTGTAATTTGTTTCAGCCTGTGCGTTTCTAAAACTTTTACACGTTGTTTATTAAAAATTCACGGACTAACGTTCGTGATGTTAAAAAATATCATGGAAAAGTACGTGCAAATATTTGTTGCCACCTACGAAAACTACGCGAAATACCTCGGACATGAAATTTTGCACCCTTCTTGGGGCAATTATTTTTATTGGCTTATTGGCATTTCGTTGTTTTTTTGGTTACTCGAAATTGTCTTCCCGTGGCGAACCGAACAAGGTTCCATTCGGAAAGACTTTTGGTTGGATAGCTTTTATATGTTTTTCAATTTCTTTTTGTTTTCATTGGTTGGCTACGCTGCCGTATCCAATGTGGTCGCCACAGCTTTCAACGATGCCCTTTTTTCCGTCTTCGGTTGGCGCAATTTAGTGGCAATCCATGTAGGAAATCTGCCTGTTTGGGCGCAATTGCTTTCACTATTTTTGCTGCGCGATTTTATTCAATGGAATATTCACCGCCTCTTACACCGCTTTGATTGGATGTGGCAATTCCATAAAGTGCATCACAGTGTTGAAGAAATGGGTTTTGCCGCACATCTCCGTTTTCATTGGATGGAGAACATTTTCTATCGAACCCTTGAATTCATACCCCTCAGTATGATAGGCTTTGGTATTCAAGATTTTCTGCTTGTCAATTTATTCACCATAAGTTGGGGGCATTTTAATCATGCCAATATCCGTGTGCCTTTGGGTTTTTTAAAATACATTTTCAACAATCCCCAAATGCACTTATGGCATCATGCCGAGTATATTCCGAATCGGTATGGCGTTAATTTCGGCTTAACCTTATCTGTTTGGGACTATATCTTTGGTACGGTTTATATCCCTTATGAAGGTAAAGATGAAAAATTGGGTTTTGACAAACTGGAAGAATTTCCCAAAACGTTTTGGAGTCAAATTATTTATCCATTAAAAAAATAAAATGAAGATGCTTAAAAATATAATGATTATAGGCTTTTTATCCCTGTTTTTAGTTCAATGTACTGCCCAAACGCCTAAAGACCGTCCACACAGTCAAAGCCCTAAATTAGATAAAACACTGCGAATAATGCTCCATTTTTCAGCGCCCACTATCAGCGTAGATTCCCTTAAAAACATGAACGACAGGGTATTACTTGATGCAAGAGAGCAAAAAGAATTTGATATAAGCCATATTTCCACGGCTCAATATTGTGGTTACGACCATTTCGACCCCTCAGTATTGGCAGGGATTCCGAAGGATAAAAACATCGTCGTCTATTGTTCAATTGGTGTGCGGTCTGAAAAAATTGCAGAAAAAATAAAGGCTTTGGGCTATACGCATGTCGCAAATCTATATGGCGGCCTGTTTGAATGGGTCAATACAAGAAATAGTGTAGTTGATAAAACAGGTAACGAAACCCGAAAAGTACACGCTTATAACCGCCTTTGGTCTATGTTTCTTGATGGGAAAAAAGCGGAAAAGGTGTGGTAGATACATCATCGGTTATAACTATTAAAAAACGGTTATCATCGCGGTAGGCTAAATTTGTCAAGGCTTCAATAAATGGTTGTGTAGTATTGCCATATCCTATGTATCCAACAGTAACCTTTTTTTGAAACAGACTTTTATCTTACTTCAACTTCTCGAAGCGAATAATAAATTTATAGGGTGTATTTCTACAGCTCTATAAATAAAAGCGATTTTTCCTAATTAGTAATATTTTATTTTGAATCAAAGCGGTATGAGGTTTATGTTTACGAAAAAATGAAACTGTAGAGACATGGCATGCCCTCCCTGCAAATCTGAAAGAGACAGGGCATGCCCTGTCTCTACGTTTACTTACCTTGATAAAAATCCAATAATTTTGTCCTGAAAATATACTCGTAGCGTGTTTGCGTGACATCGAGTTTAGCTTTATCGAGATTGTTTTTGGCAATCAAAAATTCGGTAGCATTAATCACACCGTTTTTAAATCGAATTTCGGCGGCTCGGAAGGATTCTTCAAAATTTTTGACTTGCTCAGTGAGTTTTTGATAACGAGTCAAACTATTATTGGCATTGAGTGATGCCTGTTCAATATTCTGATGCAATTGCCATTTAATGTTTTGCGCATCGAGTTGAGAATTTTTAAAGATTAATTCGGCTTGTTTTACGCGATTTTTAACCAAAAAATTATTAAAAATGGGAATTTGCGCATTCAAGCCTGCATAAATGCCGAGATTATTATTGAGTTGTTGCGCGTAACCAATGTTCGATTTATCGTAGTTTTGATTTTTTCTTAAAACTGGATTTTCAGCGCCATTAACAAGAATGTAATCGCCTGTTGTGCCTTCTGTAGTAGTAGTAGTCGGTGAAAGTTTTTGTGCCAAACTCGAATAACTACTACCCAAATTCGCGTTAAAACTTACACTCGGGTAATAACCTGATTCTGCAATTTTAATACTTTTTTCTGCACTTTTAATTCTGAAATCTGTTGCGCGTATCACAGCCAAATTTTGTAATGCACTGTTGTAAATCTCTTTTGGTAGAGACGTTGCATGCAACGTCTCTACCTCTTCAATCTTTTCTATTTGAATATCAGGATTGAAATCGATATTCATCAGCTGGCACAAACTGAGTTTGGCTTGTTGCAAACTATTTTGCAGATTCAGTATATTTATTTCTTCTGTTCCTTGCTGTCCTTTCAAATCCGCTAATTGGTAATTTCCCGCAGAACCTTGTGTAACTAAAATCGACATTCTTTCTACTTGTTTCTTAGTCGATTCTAATTGTTTTTTCGTGGTTTCTAAACTGCTTTCGTTGCTTAAAACTTGCAAATAAGCTAAAATAACATTCAAAGTCAAATTATATTTCGCCTGTTGAAAATCCATTTTAGATGCTTCCAGATTGAGCGCATTTTGTGTAATCAAATTGTGCAAACGCAAACCATTGTAAACTACAATACCCGAACTCAAACCCACATTCGAAGAAAAAAGCTGCTGACTGATGTAATTATTTGTAATCGGGTCAACACTTCTCCCTTGATTGAATCCGTAGGAAAAATTACCGTTCAAATTCGGTAATTGATTCGATTTAGCTTGACTCAAATTAATATCTGCACTTTCAATCAATAAACCCGATTGTTTCACAGGCACATTATTGGCAATAGCTTGCTCAATACACTGTTTTAATGAGAGTGATTGAGCTGAGGCAAAGTCAGAAATTAAAATTAAAGCGGATAAAACGTATAATACAATATTTTTTTTCATGTTTTGAGCTTTCTATTAAGTTTCACAACCTGTTAGGTTTTGCCGAGCGAAGCGAGGTAACCTAACAGGTTTGAATTAAAAACATCGAGAGGGTTTGCAAAATTATAATTCAAACCTAATAGCAGCTTCGCAGCTAATAGGTTCGTTGACTCCTATCTAATCATTCCATCGAGCAAATTAATTACTCTATTCCCATAAGTCGCATTTTTTTCAGAATGGGTGACTTGAATAATGGTTATTCCTTCCGAGTTAAGCTGTTTAAATAATTCCATAATTTCCTCACCTTGTTTAGAATTGAGGTTGCCAGTAGGTTCATCGGCTAAAATCAATTTGGGTTTTGCAATGAGTGCCCGCGCAATACCGACCAATTGTTGTTGACCACCCGAAAGTTGTGTCGGGAATAAATCTTTTTTGCCGACAATATTGAATCTATCGAGCATATCGGCAACCATTGCTTTTCTGTCTGAACTTTTTACATCTTGATAGAGCAATGGCGTTTCAATATTTTCGTACACTGTCAATTCATCAATCAAATGATATTGCTGAAAAACAAAACCGATGTACTGCTTGTACAATTGAGAGCGCTGTTTCTCTTTCATTTTAAACACTGATTCATGCAAAAAACTGTATTCGCCCTCGTTTGGCGTATCGAGCATGCCAATAATATTCAGAAGTGTGGATTTTCCAGATCCCGAGGGACCCATAATGGAAATAAATTCGCCTTCTTGAACTTCTAGGTCGACGCTTTTTAAAATAAATGTACGCGTTCCACCAACATCGTACCACTTGAAAATGTTTTTAAGATTTAATAGCATAATTTAGCTTTGAGCCGTGAGCTTTGAGCAATGAGCCTTCAGCGGTTGGCGAGTTATTATTTATTATATTTTGTAAAAAGCTCAAAGCTCATGGCTCAAAGCTCATAGCTGTTTATTCCGTCCTCAACGATTTTACAGGATTCGCCACTGCAGCTTTTATAGCTTGGAAACTTACAGTTATTAATGTTAAAGTGACTGCAATTATTCCAGCTGCAAAAAAGACCCAAACACTCAATGTAATGTGATACGCAAAACCTTGAAGCCAATGATTCATAAAATACATAGCAATGGGCGTAGCAATTAAAAGGGCAATAAGAACCAAAACGATAAATTCTTTACTTAATAATAGTACAATATTCGGGATACTTGCCCCGAGAACTTTCCGAATACCAATTTCTTTTGATTTAGACTGTGCGATAAATAACGTTAATCCGAAAAGACCAATACATGAAATAAATATCGCCATCACCATGGCTAAATTCATGAGTGTAGCCGTTTTTTGGTCTTTTTCATAAAGTGCAAATAATGATTCATCATAGAATCGGAAATTAAAAACTTCTTCAGGATATGTTTCTTTCCAAGCTTTTTCAAAATTCGAAAGTGCTGCTTTTATATCCCCCGATTGTTTGGAAGAAGAAGCTAATTTTATCGCCACCGAACTTTCTCTGTCGTGTCTGTTAATTATACATAATGGTGTAATTTTATCGTGCAATGAAATGGTATGAAAATCAGCAACTACGCCAACAACAGGATAAGGCTTATCATTCCAGTACAAAATCTTCCCTATCGCGTCTTCATTTTTATTAAGCCCCATTAATTTCACTAAACTTTCATTAATAACAAATTCGTTTACTGTATCTGTTTGTACAAGATTTCTTCCAGATAATAATTTTATTTGGTAAAGGGAAATATAATCTTCATTCCCTGCTACTTGCGTTACCCCAATGTCTTTTACATCCGTATTTTGGAATTTTAATTTCATACCGCGACTATTTTCAGTCATAGGTGCAAGCCATTGCAAAGCCACTTTAGAGACGCTTGGAAGCTGTTTCAACTTTTGAGCAAAAACTGCAACTTTGTTAAAACCTGCGCCTCTTGGTGTTTCAATTGTCAACACAGCATCCGATTTAAAGCCCAAATCTTTTTCACGCGTATAGCGGAGTTGTTGCGATATCACAATACAACCAATAATGAAAACTAAGGATACTGAAAATTGGAAAACAATTAATCCTTTTCGAAGAAGCCACTTTTCACCACCTTTTTGAGCAGCAATTCCTTTCAAACTCATTGACGGTAAATAGGATGACAACACTTTGGCTGGGTAAAATCCAGCGAGTCCAGCAGTGACGACTATCAAGCTTATTAAGAAAAGTAATGTGGATAGTTCTGAAAATCTGAATGAAACACCTTGAGGTATAAAAGAACTAAGTCCCAAAAGTATTGGCTTAACAAAGGCAACAGCAACTAAAGTAGCAAAAAAAGTGAGTACAAGAGATTGCGTCAAAAATTGAAAAACTAATCTTGATCTATTGCTTCCCAAAACTTTACGGATACCAATTTCTTTTGCCCTATGAATAGATTGTGCAGTAGATAAATTGATGAAATTAACAAGGGCGAGTAATAAAATAAAAAAAGCAATGGCGGTTAAGCCATAAAGCGTAGGCAGATGTGCCGTTCTGATAGGGTTTTCGATAATATCCGCGTTGAAATGCAAATTACTTAAAGGCTCTAACCAAGCATCTAATTTAATTTCTGTTCCAGCATTTCTTTTTATTGAAGCCCTGATTTGATTATTAACTTGATATTTTGAAGAACCTGCCGAAAGTTTGGTAAACACCCAAGAAGCTAAATTAGCTTGTTTCCAAGAATCGGTTATGATATTTCTTTTTAAAAAAGCAGATTCCAATGTGTTGTAAGAAATAAAATCGGTAAATAATAAGTCGGAATTTTTATCCCAATCTTTAACAATTCCTGAAACAGTTACAATAAGCGAATCATTGTAGATTATTTTTTTTCCTATTATTTCATCCAAAGTTTCGTTTCCAAAATACAATCTTGCTCTGCTTTCTGTTAAAACGACGGTAGAAGGATTTGTTAAAGAAGTATTGAAATTACCAACAAGGCATTGATATTTAAAAATATCAAAGTATTGTTGTTCTGCTATAACGGTTGATTGAAAATTAGTACCTTTCACTCGCCCTTCAAAATTCTTTGCAAGGTTGTCACCATTGGTCACACTAATTTTTGCAGCATACGGAATTACTCCTGCAACTATATCTACACTTGGGAGGTCTGTTCGCAGAGTATTAGCAACAGGAATCGGAAGTTTACAAAAATGCAATTTGTCGCCTGTGCTTTCTGTTACATCACCTATTACTCGATATATGCGATTGTTGTCATTATGAAATCTATCGAAACTATATTCATAACTTACAATCTGATAAATTACGATACAAGCGCATAAACCCAAAGCGAGTCCGAATATATTGATTATTGCGAAAACTTTGTTCCGTAATATATTCCTCCAAGCGATTTTGAAATAGTTTTTTATCATGGCTTTTTTTATTTTTTGAAAATGAAGGTGAACACCCTCCGTTTATTTCGTTTTTTTGGAGATCGGATTTCGGTTGTATGCTGCCGAAATCTGATCTCCGAAATCTATTCATTCCGTTCGCAAAGATTTTACTGGATTTGCAAATGAAGCTTTAAAAGATTGATAGCTGACAGTAATAGCAGCAATAATAAACGTGAACAGAATAGCCATTAAGAATATTTCGATGCCTATATTGATTCGATATTTAAAATCCAATAGATATTTGTGCATTGCCCACCAAGCACTCGGCGCAGCGATTAAAAAAGCAATCAGTAATAATTTTGAAAATTCTTTTCCAAACAGCCATAAAATATTTATCACATCGGCTCCTAATACTTTGCGGACGCCAATTTCTTTTGTTTTGCGCAATGCCATGAAAGATACCAAGCCATATAAACCGAGGCAACCGATGAAAATAGCAATGCAGGCAAATACTTCAATAAGTTTTAACAAAGTTTCATCTAACTCATAAAATTTTGCAATGCGATCATCTAAAAACTGATATTTATACAAGTACTCAGGGTAAATTTGGTTCCAAGCTTTTTCAACCGATAACATCACTGTTTTATGGCTTGCCATATTTATTTTTATGGCGCAATTATCGTAGGCGTCATTATTAGAAGCAATAACAACAGCATCCGCTTCTTGATGAAATGATTTATTATAAAAATTTTTGACAACACCCACTACTAAAGCTTTTTTGCGGTTAATCTGAATTGATTTATTGATGATGTCTTGAGGAGATGCGAGGTTTAATTTTTTAACGAAAGTCTCATTGACTAAAAACTCACGAACAGTATCGGAAGGGTATAGATTTCTTCCAGAAACCAACTTTAAACCAAATGTTGCGAGATATTGGTTATCTGCATTTTTATTATTCACTTCCCAAAGCTCATCTTTTGGGTTGTTATCATAATTAACGTTAGTAGAGTTGTTGGCTTCGGATGCAGGAGCTTCCATACACAATGAAACATTTTCAACGCCTGCAATAGTAGAAAGTTTGTTGCGCAAAGCTTCCATTTTAATTTTTCCGATAGAATCATTTGCCGGAATGGGTAGCATGATAATCGCCTCTTTAGAAAAACCGAGATCCGTTTTTTTAATAAATTTCATTTGACTTGCAATCACAATCGTACCAATAATCAGCATTTGAGAAATGGCAAATTGTGTGACGACCAACAACTTTCGTAAAGAAAACCCGCCGATGCTTGCTTGCGATAATTTTCCTTTCAAAACTGTAACAGGTTGAAAACCTGATAACACGAGTCCCGGATAAGCTCCCGACAAAAAAACCACCACAATAAAAAGAAGTGTGACAAATATAGGTAGCGTAAAATTATTGAAAAAATTTAAATTCAATTCTGTTTTAAGCAATTGATTGAGATATGGTAAACCTAATTCCGCCAAACCAAATCCAAGACAAACTGCCAACAAAGTGATTAAAGATGTTTCAGTAATAAATTGCCAAAATAATTGAAACCTTAAACTGCCCAAAACTTTTCTGATACCGACTTCTTTAGCGCGGCTTAATGCCTGTGCCGTAGCCAGATTTATAAAGTTTACGCAAGCAGTTATGATTAAAAAAATTCCGATAAAGACCAAAGCCCATAAATATTTTTTATCTATAATTCCGTTATAGTTCGGATTGAAATGTAAGTCGGAAAGCGGTTGCATTTTAAATAAATAGTCTTGTCTTTTAGTGATTTTGTTTGCAGGATAATATTTCTCCAACCAAGGCACAAAAAAACTTTCAACTGTTGTAGCTTTAATACCTGGTTTTAACAAAACAAAACAATGTGTTTCACTATAAATTCCACCCCATCTATCTCTCATCATCGGAGGGCTTAGGTCTTTCATACTGAGGTTTGACACATAAATTTCTTGTCGCCTGTCGGTATTGAAAGGTAAATTTTTTAAAATGCCCGTGATTTTGAAAGTTGTTTTATTATTTACGAGAAATGTTCTGCCCATTGCCTCATCAGTACCAAAATATTTTTTTGCCATTTTTTGAGTTATCAAGGCTGTATTTGGTTCAGATAATGCTGTTTTTATATCTCCTTGAACTAATGGGAAATCGAGAATTTCAAAAAATTCAGACTCTGCGCAGGCAATACCATTTTCTTCTTCAAATTTTTTTATTTCTTTTTCTGATGTTATAGAAATAAGCGAATTGCCGAAAGATATAACGCGCGCTACTTTTTCTGCATCGGGGAAATCAGAACGAAAAGTTTTTGCGAAAGGCGGCGGTACGCCTGGGGTGTAATCAATATTTTCGTTATGAAGTTCGGTCACTACCCTATAAATCCTGTCTTTATTTTTATGGAATGCATCAAAACTCAAGTGGTAATTAATGAGCGTAAAAATGAGCAAGCCGCAAGCTATACTTAATGAAAGTCCAGCTACATTGATAAATGTATAACCTCTATTGCGGTTAAGGTTGCGCCAAGCGATTTTGAAATAGTTCTTTAACATGTGTTCTAATTTTATTGTAAATCAACCTATTATGGGCTTTGAGCTATGAGCCATAAGCTTTTCGCTTATCAATTCGCGAGAAGGCTCATAGCTCAAAGCTGTTTACTCCGTTCTCAACGATTTTACTGGGTTCGCCACCGCAGCTTTTATAGCTTGATAGCTTACGGTCAATAAAGTAATGAACAAAGCACCACCTCCTGCTGCCGCAAAAATCCACCATGAAATTTCAGTGTGGTAAGTATATTTCTGCAACCAATTGCTCATAAAATAATAAGCAATCGGTGCAGCAATAAAACAAGAAATCACAACTAAAACAATAAATTCTTTTGAAAGCAACTGCCAAAGATTGGTAACAGATGCACCAAGGACTTTGCGAATGCCTATTTCTTTTGTGCGTTGTTCGGCGACAAAACTGGTTAAACCGAACAAACCGAGTAGAGAAATAAATATAGCGAGAATGGCAAAAACGTTAGTCAATTTGCTGATTCTTTCTACGTCAATAAACTTCTTAGCATATTCTTCATCGGCAAATTTGTACTCAAATGGGGCAGCAGGAATCAGCTTTTTGAAAACCGCTTCTATTTTTGATAAGGCATCTCTCGTACTTACAATCGGATTTATTTTTATGTTTATAAAATTCGGTTCGCCTTTTAGAAAAAAAACCGTTGGTTTCGGTGTTTCATAAGGCGATTCCATGACCATATCCTTAATTTCGCCTATCACAGTGAATGATTGTTGAATATTATTTGTCATCCATTTACTCTTCCATTTAATGGTTTCTCCAATAGGGTTTTTCATGTCCATTAGCTTAGCGGCAGTTTCATTGATGACAAAAGCGGAAGAATCTGATGCAAATTCTGTTGATAAATTTCTACCCTCTATAAATTGCCAACCAACTGTTTTGGCATATTCTGGAGAGACAGTTAAGGTGGCAAAACTCACATCCTTGTCTAAGTTTTTGCCTTTCCAATTGAACCCTTTATTCGCCGATAAAACGCCAGTAACAGGGCTTTGTGATTCAGCCATTTCTTCAACGACACCTGTATTTTTTAATTCTGTTCTTAATACATCTAGGTTTTTGGGGAAATAACTATACAATTTTGGTAACAAAATCAAACCTTCTCGTGAATAACCCACAGGACGTTTCTTAGCAAATAGAACTTGACGATATATTATAAGGGTACAAATAATCAGACAAACCGAGACGGTAAATTGAGTAACAACCAAAATTTTGCGAGGTATTGAAGCAAACTTCCCTATCTTAAAAGTGCCTTTTAAAACTTTTACAGGCTGAAAAGAGGATAGATATAAAGCTGGATAACTACCTGACAAAAAACCAGTTAGCAAAATAAAAACAAGACTAAACAACCAAAAACTGCCATTTGTCAAAGGCAAAGTCAATTCTTTTGCAGCTAAATTATTGAAACCCTTCAAAGACAATAGGGCTATTAAATTGGCTAATACAAAAGCTATGAAAACAACTAAAAATGATTCGCTCATAAATTGCCTTACCAATTGCCCACGCCTCGAACCAATTGCTTTGCGAATGCCTACTTCTTTGACGCGTTTTTCTGACCGTGCTGTACTCAAATTCATAAAATTGATGCACGCAAGGAGCAGTACAAAAAAGCCAATCAAACCGACAATCCAAACATATTCGACAAGTCCACTTTCAGCTTTTCCATTTTTAAATTTAGAATATAAATGCCAGTTTTTCATCGGATTCAGCCACATCTGAGGGTTATTAGCCGCTTCTTCTTTCATATCATCAAAGCCCTTAATGGCATTAAGCGTCGAGTTTTTAATGTGGGCAGTTGCTTTTGCAAAATCCGTTTCTGGTTTGATTTCTACAAACATCTCAAGGGCTTGATTATCCCATTTTTTCGCTTTCATAAAAGGATTGACCGTGATAAAATATTCCCAAGAAGCAAGATATTGTATGGAATGAAATTCCGTATTTTGAGGCAAATCTTCATAAACACCAGTCACTTTCACATCTTTATCTGCATCAATTTTAACGGTTTGAGCCATTGGGTCTTTATCACCGAACAAGGCTTTTGAAGTGGATTCCGAAAGAAGTATGGATTGCGGGTCGTTAAGGCCTGTCCATGAGCCTTTGAGCATTTTTAGTCCGAACATTTCGGGTGCTTCCTTTTCAATATACAAACCTTTTTTTGTTAACTTATTTTCACCTGCCGTCAGAATAGACTCAACCGCATCGGTTGAAGCTACGATGTGTTTAAAATTTTCGCTGTAATTAGTTTTTATTTCATTTATGTAAGGGAAAGTGACCATTTTCCAAGTGCGAAGCTCTCCTTTTTCATTCTGACTTTGCATCACTTGAGCAATCCTATCATAGTTTTTATGATAGGTATTGAAACTTAATTCATCGTAAATCCACAAGCCAATGAGCATTGCTACTGCCATGCCAACTGCCAACCCACCAATATTGATAGCTGAATAAATTTTGTTTCTTACAAGGTTTCTCCAAGCGATTTTGAAATAGTTCTTTATCATGTTGTTTAGTTTTTATTGTTAATCAACCTAATAGCTAATTGCTGTTATTCCGTTCGCAACGATTTTACAGGGTTTGCAACGGCTGCTTTTATGGCTTGATAGCTCACCGTCAAAAGTGCAATAGTTAAAGCGGTGACGCCCGCTAAAGCAAATATCCACCAACTTATCTTCACCTGATATGCATAATTTTGTAACCATTTGTGCATCAACCAGCCAGCTATAGGAAACGCAATCAGTGCAGCGATGACTACTAAAACTATAAAATCTTTAGAAAGCATGCCAATTATATTGGTTACATTGGCTCCTAAGACTTTGCGAATACCAATTTCTTTAATCCGTTGCTCGGCGGTGAATGTGACTAAGCCAAATAAACCCAAACAAGAAATGAAAATGGCGAGAAATGAAAACGACCGCGAAAGACTGCTCACCATAAGCTCGCTTTTGTACAATTTGGCGTATTCATCATCCGCAAAAGTGTAAGTAAATGGGAATTTAGGGTTGAACTGTTTACACAGACTTTCCAAATCAGCAAGTGCTTCTTTAGTTTTGCCTTTTTCTGTTTTTACTAAAATTCGCCCTTGATTAAATTTTTTGTCTAAATAAATAACCAATGGGCTAATTGGGTCGTGAAGCGATTGAAAATGAAAATCTTTTAAAACACCGATAATTTTGCCTTGTTTTTCCCACAATTTTAATGGCGCGTCAACTGGATTTTTATAACCTATTCTTTGCAAAGCAGATTCGTTAATAATAAAACCAGCTGAATCGGTTGCAAAATTTTTTAAAAAATCACGTCCATCCAAAAACTTTAAATTCATTGTTTTAGCAAAATCATAACCGACACCAGCAAACGAGAATTGAATATTTACATTGGGATCTTTGCCTGTCCAATTCAAACTGCCCGTTGTGTTACCAATATTTGTAGGCACTTGCGATATAAATGATACATCTTTAACATTGCCTAATTTCGATAGTGCATCTTTTAAAACGACGTAATTTTTAGATAATTCGCCTTCAATGGGCATATAAATAAGGTTTTCACGGTCATAGCCTAAGTTTTTATTTTGGATAAAATCGACTTGATTAGAAATTACAATCATTCCGATTATGAGTAGAATAGATAAAGCAAATTGAAAAACTACCAGTCCTTTTCTCAGAAAAATTGTGCTCGAATCAAACTTTAATGCACCCTTTAGAACACGTATCGGATTAAAAGAAGAAAGAAAAAAAGCGGGATAGCTGCCAGATATTAAACTTGTTAAAAGCATTAAGCCCCCTAAAATAAACCAAAATTGTGGTTGTCCGATAGGTAACACAAGTGTTTTTCCTACCATCATATTGAAACTCGGTAAAATTAATACAACAAATAGCAAAGCAAAGGCAATTGAAAACGCAGTTACTAAAAAGGCTTCACCTATAAATTGACCCATCAAAGTCACACGCATAGCACCAACAACTTTCCGTATGCCGATTTCTTTGGCGCGCTTGGAAGAGCGGGCTGTTGCTAAATTCATAAAATTAATGCATGCAATGAGTAAAATAAATAAAGCAACAACACTGAAAAGTCTAACATATTCAATTCGCCCGCCGTCGGGTTTTCCTTGTTTAAACTTATTGTGCAAATAACCATCTGAAAAAGGTTGCAAGCTTAATTTGATTTTAAAACCAGCGGTTTGAATTTTGGTATAATTATCAATAAAACTTTCAATTTTATTGCCGAAATTAACCACATTGACATCAGGGCGCAATTGCAAGTAAGCATTTACACCATTATTGCCCCAATCTGTTCCCCACGGATTTTCTTTTAACATCAAATCCCAATTAAGAACGTAATCAAATTTCTCAAAAGCAAAATTGGATA